>WGSN01000009.1:0-92893 GCA_014871645.1 Collinsella sp. | reverse complement strand
ACGCCGGGCCGACTCGCTTCGGATGGGGCTCTACACCAACTTTCTCGACACTACCACTTGCGGCGTCGTCTTGCTCCGAAGGAGTAGTCATTGGGGACGTTCTTAAATGACTAGCCAGGAATGAACGTGGATAATCTCCCAGTTTTGGCCTGTGTGCGGGCTCAAAGTGGGAGATTATCCGCGCTCGCTTTAATTTGCCTGGGCTGCGATGCCTATCTAATCGGCTCGGCGTCTTCCCTGAGAATCGAAAGATACTCTTCATACCCGTACTGCCGGTATCTCTGTCTTGACTCGTCGAGAGGACGGAGGATACCCAATTCTTCAAATGATTTGACGAGCGAGCTCGCGGTACTCCTGCCGATATCGAGTTGGGCAGCGATGAATGCGGTGTCGACGATGGGGTGCTCTTCAAGAATGCCCAACAGCCTTTGCCCGTTTGCAGCAGTCCTTCCGAGATTTTCGGTAATGGTTGCTGTGGAACGGTTATGGAGGTCAACAAGGTTTTTTAAAGACCCTACCGAGTCCTTCGCACTCTCGAGAAGACTGTTACAGAAAAACTCTATCCATTCCTCGTAAGTGCCTCTCTCCCTTACGGATGTGAGTTGCCGGTAGTACTCGCTTCGATTTTTCTTGAACTGGAACGATGGATAGAACAAGCAAGAATGAAGAACGCCATCATTGATGAGCATAAGTGTAATGAGAAGCCTGCCCAGGCGACCGTTTCCGTCTAGGAATGGATGGGCAGTTTCAAATTGGTAATGGACGAGCGCCGCCCGCACAATCGGATCCATTTCGACTTGAGGCTCATTGATAAAGCGTTCGAGGTCCTGGAGCGTGTTGCTCAAATCTTCAATGTTTGGAGGGACAAACGATGCGGTTGCAATGGTGCAGCCTGAGGGGCCAATCCAGTTTTGTGAGGAGCGCAGCTCGCCTGGATTCTTCTCCGTTCCGCGCACTCCGTCCAGCAGGACCGCATGAACTTGCCTAAGAAGTCTCGTGCACAAGGGCATCTTTTTGAGCAGTTCTACGCCGCGGTCGACAGCACGGACGTAATTCACGACGTCTGCGACATCTTTATGATGGAGTTGTGTTTGCGATGGACTAAGTAGGTCGTCAAACGTGCACTGGGTTCCCTCAATTTGCGAAGAAAGGAGTGCTTCTTTGCGCACGTACATTGTCAGATACATGTCGGCGTTGGGAACAAAGTAGAGCATGCCTTCAAGCTCTCCAAGCTTTCGTGAGCATGCGGAAAGCGTGCGATGGGTTTCCTCGGTGAGGTTTAGCTGCCTCAATGATTGCAAGGGCGTTGGAAAAAACGAATAGTAAGCCAATTTCCCCGATAGATTATTGCGGAGCGTTCCCTGGCCGTTCTCCTCGATTTGCATCGCGCCCTCCATATCTTTAGTGCCGGAAACTCGTTATTAGGCTAATCATATCAATTCTAATAACGAGTTTAATGATTAAATAGTTATTAGAATTGATGTAAACAATCTAATGATGAGAAGTCGTTATTACTTGACCATGGAGCTCAGCTTGGTACAAGGGGGTCATCCAAAATGAACGTGGATAATCTCCCGTTTTTGGCTCGGTGACGGCCTCAAAGTGGGAGATTATCCACGCTCGTTAGTTAAGCGTCCGAAAATCCACACTCGCCAAACCTACCAAAAAGGGACGGGTTTATTTTGGCACGTTTCGGTCGGTATCAGGAAGTGTCAGGGACGGGGCGGCGGCAGGACTCGAGAGCGAAAAGAAGTATCGGGCTTGGTGCGCTCGCTTCTGCCCGTCCCGTGCGCAGGCGATGCTCGGCTTATCGACCCGCGATGCAAAGGAGATGCTCATCCCACGAGCACTACCGGGAAGGCTTGCGATTCGAGCCCTCGCCTTAGTATTTTGGTCATTTAGCACTATAATCACCATAGGCATGCGCATAACGTTGCGCTTAATCAAGAGGAGAAAACGTATGGGTCTGTTTGACATGTTCAAGAAGAAGGCTGAGCCCGCGGCTGCCGCTGCCCCGGCCTCCATCTCTGCTTCTGCCGGCGCCGACGTGCTGTGCTCGCCCGTCAAGGGCAAGGTCATCAAGATGGCCGACGTGCCCGATCCCGTCTTTGGTGGCGAGGTTCTGGGCAAGGGCTGTGCCGTGTGGCCCGAGGATGATCTGGTCTACGCTCCCTGCGACGGTAAGGTGACCGTCACCATGGGTCACGCCGTGGGCCTGCAGTCCGATAGCGGCATCGAGGTTCTGGTGCACGTTGGTGTCGATACCGTCAACATGAACGGTGACGGCTTCGAGGGCTTCGTCAAGGCCGACGACGTTGTGAAGGCTGGCCAGCCCATACTCAAGATCGACCGCGTCAAGATCGCCGCTGCCGGTTACAAGGACTGCGTCGTGGTGGCCGTGTCCAACACCGCCGAGTTTGCCGATGTCGAACTCGCCGTTGAGGCCGAGTCTGCCGTCGCCGCCGGTGACGCCATCGTTAAGGTCGTCCGCAAGTAAACTGCGGCATCCAAAGGATGTGCAAGGGTGGTCGGGTTTTCCGGCCACCTTTTTTATTGCACCGCGGGGAAGCGTTTTATTGCACGTTGGGCGGGTTTGCAAACCGTTCGGACGCTAAAACGAACCGACCGCGCCTTCGCGTTGCCGAGGGTGTTCATAAGTGGATAGTATGGGCTTATTTATTACAACGTGTGCCGCGTCCGGGAAGCGCGGTGCCGCTCATTGGGAGGAACAACATGAAAAAGAAGCTGCTGCTTGCGCCCCTCATGGCCGTCTTGGTTGCATGCGTGGTCCTGCTTTCTGGCTGTGGAGGTCCTTCGGTTGAGGAGCTCATCACCGAGGATCTTACGACGCAGTTTGACGAGGTCAAGAACGGTGGCGACGACTTCCTCTCTGGTCTGGAGGAGGCTTCGGGCGACGAGTTCGAGCAGCTGGGTATCGATCCCAAGGAGTATGCCAAGACCTATCTCGAAGGCTTTGACTACAAGATCGGCGACGTGACGGTCGACGAGGACAAGGGTGTCGCGACCGCCGAGGTCTCTATCACATGCAAGTCTATGAACAAGATCGTCGAGGACTTCTCCACCCAGTATCAGGAGAAGGTTGCCGCGCTTGATACGGTTCCTTCCGATGACGAGCTGTACAAGATGGCCGGTCAGGTTATGGTCGATGTGACCAAGGCCACCGAGCCCAGGAAGACCACGGTTATCTTCAAGTACACCTGCAACGACGACGGCGAGTGGTCTGCCGACGACTCCGTCAACTCCGAGATGATGGATGCAATGCTGAGCTAGTTCGTTGCGGCGTTTTACCAAACGCCGCAACTGCTCGACGCTGCGCGGGCACCAGAGCGACAACTTGTCATTCAAAGAGGACGGCATGACCAGAAGGTCTATGCCGTCCTCTTTTCATGCCAATTTGTTCGCTCTGGTGCCCGCTCGCTGTCAGTCCTCTACCTGCGGTGTTGCCATTGTTGGGGTAGTCGTTGGGGACGTTCTTAAATGACCAGGCGGCAGCTGGGGACGTTCTTTTTCTGCCAGCAGTTGGGGACACTCCTTGTGCCAGCGTTGCATCGAGTGCTTGGGAAACCGCGACCCGGTTTTTGGCCGAATAGTGGGTCGCATTTTTCGGATGGGGTGGGTTGCGGAAAGTGCGACCCGGAATATTGCTCTGAAACGGGATGCGGTTTCCCTGATGAGTCTCAAACGGAAAGCGCATCCCATTCCGGAGCTCCAAAACGGGATGCGCTTTCCGCGCGGAAGAATTGCCGCAGCTGCGTTAAGCAGTGTCGCTCGTTACTCGCCCAGGATCAGCGCTGCGAGCTCGCCCTGGGTGTCCACCACGTAGTCGGCGCCGGCGGCTTCCAGCTCTGCGCGGCCGCGGAAGCCCCAGCTGACGCCTGCACTCTTAAGGCCGGCGTTGTGACCGGTCAGGATATCGACATTGGAATCGCCCACGTAGAGCGTGGTCGACGGATCGGCGCCTAGCTCTTCCATCACATGCAGTGTGACGGGCGCTTCGGGCTTGGGGGGAAACGCATCGACGCGGCCCTGCACCAGCGCAAAGCGCTCGGAACCAAAATACTTCTCGATAAGCGGAGCCGCCGAGACGTGGTCCTTGTTGGTGAGCACGGCAAGCTGCACGCCCGCCGCGTGCAGGCGGTCGAGCATCTCGGTCGTGCCGGCATAGGGAGCGGTGTGGTCCTCCTTGTGCTCGCCGTAATAAGCCCTAAACTCGGCAAGCGTCTGCTCAAACATGCGACCGTCGCCCGCATACTCGGCAGGCATAAAGCGCTCAACCAGCTTGAGCATGCCGTTTCCCACCTTGTAGCGGTACTCGTCAACGGCAAACGTGGGCCAGCCGTGCGCCTCGCAGGTATGGTTGCCGGCGGCCGCCAGGTCCTCGAGCGTGTTGAGGATGGTGCCGTCCAGGTCAAAGATCACATGGGAAAAAGCTGCTGCCATGGGTGCTCCTGCCGCTTGAGTTGTAAAACGCACCCCATGATACTGGGCATGCGTGCCGGGCATGTTTGGAATCTGAATATCTTTAATAGCCCTGAGCCTTTGTCGTTAGCAAATTCTCGGCAGCTGCTCTCCTACGAGCATGTCGAGGATGCGGGTCGAACCCCAGCCGGTGCGCACGCGCACGGCGGGACGGGCGCCCTCGGCAAGCGGCAGCACGCGACCGATGACGGCGGCGTTCTCGCCGTAGTGGGCGGCGCGCATGGCGCTCAGTGCGGCATCGGCTTGCTCGGCCGGTACGACGGCGACCATCTTGCCCTCGTTTGCCACCTGCAGCACATCGTAGCCGAGCATCTCGCAGGCGGCCTGCACGTCGGGACGCACGGGCACGGCATCCTCGTCGATCTCCATGGCAACGCCGCTGGCCTGCGCAAACTCGTTGAGCGTCGAGGCCAGGCCACCGCGCGTGGGGTCGCGGAAGCAGCGTGTGTCGGGTGCTGCGGCAAGCACATCGGCAATCAGGTGGTTGAGCGGCGCGGCATCGCTTTCGATGGTGCTCGAAAACGCCAGACCCTCGCGTTGGCTCATGATGGCGATGCCGTGGTCGCCCAGCGTACCCGATACCAGGATGACATCGCCGGGCTGGCAGTTTGCGCCGCTGAGCGCCACGCCCGCAGGCACCTCGCCCACGCCGGCGGTATTGATGTAGACGCCGTCGGCCCCGCCGCGCTCGACCACCTTGGTGTCGCCCGTGATTATGGACACGCCCGCCTCGCGTGCCGTTTCGGCCATCGTCTGCACAATCTGGTGGAGCTTATCCATGGGATAGCCCTCTTCGAGGATAAAGCCGCACGATAGGTAGCGCACGTTGGCACCCGAGGTCGCGACGTCGTTGACGGTTCCGCACACGGCGAGGCGGCCGATGTTGCCACCGGGGAAGAACTGCGGCGAGACTACAAAGCTGTCGGTCGACATGGCGATGCGCCCGCTCGCGGGCAGCGCGGCGACGCCGGCGTCGTTGCCTTCGAGCAGCTCGGGCGAACCAAAGGCATCTAAAAAGACTTCATCGATGATGCGTTTCATCATCTGGCCGCCGGAGCCGTGACCCAGCAGGACGGTGCTATCGGTAACGCTATGGGACATATCGAAAACTCCAATCGTGGGTGGAATTATATGGGTGAGGTGCAGCGTCGACCGGTCCGCCGTTCGTTAGAACGGCGGAACCCATTAGCCTCGGTAGCGGAAATATGCTGCGCAGCTGCCCTCGGAGCTCACCATGCACGGGCCGACGGGGTGCTCGGGCGTGCAGGTGCGGCCAAAGAGCGGGCAGCTGCTCGGCGTAATGGCCCCGCGCAGCACGTCGCCGCAGCGGCACCCGCGCGGCTCGACTGTCGCCTCAACGGGCACATCAAAGCGGGTATGGGCATCAAAGCGCGAGAATTCGGGACGAATGGCGAGTCCCGAAGCCGCAATCGGCCCCAGCCCGCGCCACGTGGTGTCGCATGGCTCAAACACCTGCTCGACCAGCTGGCGCGCCACGGGATTGCCGTCGGCATTGACGCCGCGACGGTAGGCGTTGTCGATCGCAGGCTGCCCCTCAACAACCATCTGGACCAGCATGCAGATACCCTGCAAGATGTCGACCGGCTCAAATCCCGTTACCACGCCTGGAGTCTTAAACTCGTCGACCAAAAAGCCAAAGGGGGCCAAGCCCGTGATGGTGGCGACGTGGCCCGGCAGGATAAAGCCGTCGATGGCGGTCTCGGGGTCGTTGGCGATGGCGCGCAACGCCGGCGGCGTGGTCTTGTGGGCGCAATAGACTGAGAAGTTCAAAAGCCCGCGCGCCTCGGCCTCCAAGATGGCGGTGGCGATGGTGGGCGTCGTCGTCTCAAAGCCCACGCCCATAAAAATGACCGGGCGATCAGGGTTTTGCTCGGCAATGTCGAGCGCATCGAGCGGGGAGTACACAATGCGAATGTCACGCCCTGCCGCCTTTTGTGCAGCGAGCGAGGTGGACGATCCGGGCACGCGCATCATGTCGCCAAAGGTGGTGATGATGGCGCCGTCTATGTTGGCGAGCGCGATTGCGTGGTCGATGTCGCGGTTGGCGGTGACGCAGACGGGGCAGCCCGGGCCGCTCAGCAGCTTGAGCCCGGCCGGCATAATGGAGCGAAAGCCATAGCGCCCGATGCTCACGGTATGCGTGCCGCAGACTTCCATAAGGTTGATGGCGCGGTCGCCGGCAAGCTCATGAATGCGCTCGATGAGCTCGCGAGCCAGCTTGGGATTGCGGAATGCCGAGAAGTCGATACCGGAGCGAGCCGGCTGTTCGGGCGCCACTAGTAAGCCTCCGCCGGGTTGGTGGCAAGTTGGTCTTCTTCGACCAGCTCGGACATAGCATTAACGAGCTCGAGCGTTTCCTGCGCTTCCTGCTCGTCAACGATCTGGATGCCAAAGCCGGCGTGTACGAGAATAAAGTCGCCAACCTGCGCCGTCGGTACGAGTCGCAGCGACACAGGGCGCTCGATGCCCATCATGTCGACGGTGGCCTTGAGGTCGTCGTCGCGTTTGACTACTTTACCGGGAACGGCAAGGCACATATTGTTCCCCTTTTATACGCTTTGCGCTGGACGGGCGCTTAATAATCCATCAGTTGATGGTAGCGCTCGCGGGGTTCGCGGGCAAACGCGTTACGCCTGTGAGACGGCTGGGCACAGCGGCGTGCGAGAGCGAGCTACTGCGATGCAATCTGCGCAAGACGAGCGCGCGCAACCGCTGCCTGACCGTAGGCGATGCAGCCGTCATTGACGGGTACGGTGTGGGGGACAAGGACAGTAAGGCCTGCGCTTTTGAGTTCGCGGGTGAGGAGCCGGAGTAGAAGTCGGTTCATGAACACGCCGCCCGAGAGGGCGACGGTGTCGATGCCCTCGTGCACGCAGATATCGCTGGCGATGCGCGCCGAGGAGCGCGCGACGGCGACATGGAAGTCGAGTGCGAGCCTGTTGGCGGGCGCTCCGGCTTCAATTCCTCCCAAAAGTGTCTCAAAGAGTGCTTTCTGGTCCATAACATAGGGGCCGTCCAGCCACGATGGGCCAGATGCGAAATAGCCGGCGTTGTCGTCGGGAAAATGGGCGATTTCGCCGTCGAGCGCGCGCCAGGCGGCGTCCTCAAGCTCGATGGCGGGTTCGCCCTCGTAGGTTGCCTTGTCGCAGATGCCCAGAATTGCTGCCGCGGCATCAAAGAGACGCCCCATGCTGCTGGTACGCGGGCTGTTGATGCCGCGCTCGATCATGGTGGCTGTCACGCTGCGCGTTTGTTCGTCGAGGCTGTCCAAAAGCCGAGCGGCACCTGGGTGCTCGAGCAGGTCGAGCTCGCTGAGCAGGGCAAAGGCGTTGCGGCGGGCATCGTGTACGGATGCGGCGCCACCGGGGAGCGCCCAGGTGCGCAGATGCGCGACGCGCTCAAAATCGGCGAGACGGGAGATAAGAAACTCACCGCCCCATATGGTCCCATCGGTGCCGGCGCCCGTGCCGTCGAAGGCGATGCCGAGGACGCGTGCATCGGGCGCAAGCCGGCCTGCGACAATCGCCTCTGCCATTACGCTCGCGATGTGCGCATGATGGTGCTGGACTTCGATAAGCGGCAGATTGTGCTCCCGTGCCTGCTCGCGCGCCCATTGGCTCGACAGATAGCTGGGATGCATGTCGCATGCCAAGGCGGCAGCCGCCAGGTCAAAGAGGTTTTCCAGACGCGTGCGTGCGGCGCTCCAGGCATCGAAAGTCGCGCCGTTTTCGACATCGCCGATATGCTGCGACACAAAACAGGTCGTATGACCGTTGGCGTCCTCGCGCGTGAGCGCGATCGTGGCTTTTTGCTGCGGACCGCAGGCGAGCACGCAGGGCGTGGTGCCGTTGAGCTCCGGCAACGACAGCGGCTGCGGCGCATATCCGCGTGCGCGACGCACGGGCATGACGTCGCCGTCGACCACGCGTACCACGGAGTCGTCGTAGCGCGACAGAATTGCGCGGTCGTTGCCGAGCAACGCGTCGGCGATGCCGGCGGCAACGAGATGCTCCCATGCAAGGGCATCGTCGGTCTCGATGGGCTCTTCGCTCAGGTTTCCGCTGGTCATGACGAGTGCGCTCATGCCGCGCGCCGCGGCCGCGGCGAGCAGTAAATGTTGAAGCGGGGTGTAGGGGAGCATGACGCCGAGCTCGGGCAAGTCGTGCGCGACGGATGGCGCGAGCTCAGGGGCGTCGGGGGAGCCGTAGGCGTCGTTGCCGGTTGCGAGGCGACGCAGCAGCACGATGGGACGAACGCTGCCGGCAAGAAGATTACGCTCAACGCCATCGATGTGACACAGGCGCTCGGCGTCGGCAAGGTCGCGCACCATAACGGCAAGCGGCTTATTGCTGCGACGCTTGCGACGGCGCAGCTCGCGTACCGCTTGTTCGTTGGTGGCATCGCAGGCCAGGTGGAATCCGCCCAGACCCTTGATGGCGACGATGCCGCCGCCAGCCAGCAGCTCGACGCAGCGTTCGATGATGGCATCGCTGGCCTCGCGCGTGGAGCCGACGGCTGGTGTCGCGTCGACCGCCGTTGGCACAACACCGCAATTGACCTCACGCCACGTAATATGCGGCCCGCAATCAAAGCAGGCATCGGGCTGCGCGTGAAATCGCCGATCGAGCGGATCGGCATACTCTGCGGCGCAGGTGGGGCACATGGGAAAGCGATTCATCGAGGTGGCCGCTCGGTCATAGGGCAGCGAGCGAATGATGGTAAAGCGCGGTCCGCAGTTGGTGCAGTTGATAAAGGGATAGTGAAAGCGTCGGTCGGCGGGGTCGAACAGCTCGCGCAGGCAGTCGTCGCACGTGGCGATGTCGGGTGAGATGAGCGTCGTGTGGGCAGTTTGATCCTGTGACGCCACAATGCGAAAACCCTGCTCGTTAGCGGCGTCCCAGTTGCCGGGTGCTAGGTCCATAACCTCGACATGCTCAACGCGGGTCGCGGCAGGCGCGTGCTCCGACAGCGCGGCGACAAAGCCGTCGAGCGCCTCGACCGAAGCGTGCGCCTCGATATGCACGCCGTCGCCCGCGTTGAGCACCCAGCCGCAAATGCCGTGCGCCATGGCCTCGCGATACACAAACGGTCGCATGCCGACACCCTGCACAATGCCCGTTACATGGATATGCGCATGTCGCATGCGACCCTCCTTCGTTGAAATGTGTGCTGTTACAGCCCCAAGCTCTGCTTGGTGGCGGCGCACGTGAGCTCGCCGTGCTTAACGCCGCGCAGGCCCAGCAGACGGTCAGCCAGCTCGTAGACACGTTCGCCGCGACCCTTGAGCGCCAGAATCTCCAAGCAGTTGTGGTGATCCAGATGCACGTGCATGGTCGATACGATCTCGTCGGTGTAGTCGTGCTGCACTTCGTCCAGACGGCGCGTCAGGTCGCCGGTATGGTGGTCGTAGATCATGGTGAGCGACCCGATAACATGCTCATCGGGCGTGCGCATCTGCTCCTTGGCGATCGAGGCGCGAATCAGGTCGCGCACGGCCTCGGAGCGGTTGGCCACGTCGCCGCGGCGCGCGATCTGTTCGTCAAAACGGCGCAGCAGGTCGTCCGGTGCGGTAACCGAAAAGCGGACCAGCTCGGAGCCGGAGCCACTACAGTGGCAGCCTGCGTCACCATCCGCCCCGTGCGGATGCTCGTGCTCGTACCCGCAGCCGTGCTCATGTTCGGCCACGTTACACCAGCTTCACGGAGCCGACGGAGTTGTGGTCGGCCTCGATGGCTTCCTCGTAGCCCTCGAGCGCGTCATGCGCCTCGTGCAGCGCGGCCATGGCGGCCTCGAGCTTGGCGCCGATGCGCTCCATGTCAAAATTCTCGGTCGCATGCAGCAGCTGATGGCTCCACTCATGAGCGAGCTCGATGGTGTCGTCGACCTGTTTGACGCTCATGGCAAGCTGGCTCATGTTCATTCCAACATCATGCATGGAAAATCTCCTTTTGTATGGGGCAGTTCAGTGGTTCAGATTTTACTACGCCCGCTCTGCGCGCAGCTGCATAAGAAAACGGGTACGAGTCTGTGCGACCCGCACCCGTTCACTGGGGGCTGTTTGTGACTACCATACTATCCGTGGTTGCACTCGGTGCATCCAGAAGTCCGGCGAGCGGTGCAAAAGCGCTCATAGACGGCGGGTAAGTAACAAGCGTATTACAGATGCTTCTCCAGCAGCGCCTGCAGCCTCGCCTTGGGTAGAGCGCCAACCGATCGGTCAATCTCCTCGCCGTTCTTAAACACAACCAGCGTGGGGATGCTCATGACGCCATACTTCATGGCCAGGTCCTGGTTGTCGTCGACGTTGCATTTGGCAACGGCAAGCTTGCCCGTCAGCTCATCGGCAACCTCGTCAACGATGGGCGAGAGGGATCGACAGGGCCCGCACCACGGTGCCCAAAAATCGACCAGCACGGGCAGGCTGTCGTTAACGATGGAATCGAAGTTCTCGGGGGTAATCTGATTAATGTCAGCCATGGTGACCTCCATAATGCGACGCGGCTCGGCCGCGTAAAACTCAGTACGACCGTGCTTATACCCAGCCGCCCGCAAAGCAACCACTCGCGGGCGGCTCTTTTATATAATGGTGGGCACGCAAACGATTGGAGAGCGCATGTCCACGTCACAAAGCCAGAAAAAAGAAGCCATCGCCCAGGCGACCGAGCAGGAGCTCGCATCGCTCGCGGGTCGTGGCGTGCGTATCGCGGGCAACGCGTGCTCGCCGATCGTGCTGGTCAAAGGCGATTTGGACGAGGCCGAGCGTTCGGGTGGCGAGCTTGCCGCCGGCCCGGATGGCGCGGCGTTGCGCAAGGCGCTTGGGGCCATCGGCTACGCGCCCGAGGATTTTTGCGTGCTGGCAAGCGTCGCCGGCGTGGGTGACGGAGCGGTCGCGGTGGGCGAGACTCTGCCGTGCGAGCTGTTCCGTGAGGCGCTTGAGGCTTTGGACCCCGAGGCGGTGCTACTGCTCGACAACAACGCGGCTGACGCCATGCGCGAGACCTACGCCGATATGCTCGTGGCGATCGATGACTTCGACACCGCCATGCTCAAGCCCGGCCTGGTCGCCCATGTGCAGGGCCGCCGCGTGCTTGCGCTCGACGGTTTTGAGGCGGCGCTCACTGACAAAGCCGCCAAGCAGCGCATGTGGGCATACATCAAGCAGCTGACCCCGGCAGCCGCTCCGCTGTAGCGGATTGGCGCCGGCGAGCGATTGTCTGGCGGGCAAGGCGCGCCTCGAGATCGGCGCCGCACTTCTACATCACAGCGCGCAGCTCAAACCGATCGCCGTTAATGCGGAACTGGCAGTTGCCGTTCATGCGCTCCACGGCAAGTTTGATGCTCCTGGTGCCAAAGCCGTGGCCCGCATGCCGGGTCACGGGCATGCCGTCGACCATGCGCGGCGCGCGGTCAAACGTGTTGGAAACTAACAGCAGCAGCTGGCCGTCCTCTAATCGCAGGTCAAAGTCGACGAATCGCTTTCCTTGGGGTGCGGCGCTTGCGGCGGTGATAGCGTTTTCCAAGGCATTTGAGAGCACGCTAAACAGGTCGGCGTCACCTACGTGGATTGTTTCGGGAACGGCGGCGCGCAGGTTGGCGGTAATGCCGTTTCTATTGATATCCGAGTTAAATGACGAAAGCGCGATGTTTACGGTCTCGTTGGCGCAGAAGCGGCGTACGGCGGTGCGGTCGCCGGCTTCGCAGAGTTCGTCGATGCGATCGAGCGCCTCGTCGGCGTGGCCCTCCTCAATTAAAGCGGCCAGGCCGCGCAGGAAGTGGCGCATGTCGTGGCGAAGAATCGACAGCTCGCGCCCAGATTGACGCCAAGCCTCGAGCTCTTTGATGGCGACGCTGTCGCGGGTTTCGAGCATCCAGCGCTCTCGCTCGGCGGTTTCCTTTTCTTCGTATTCACGCAGGTAGACGGCGAGGAACATAAGGTAGAACGCGCAGAGCGCAAAGGCCAAAAACTCAACCGTCACCACCGAGCCCGAGTGGAACAGCGTGGTGTAGACGTTGGTGGCATAGTCAAAGACGTAATAGACGAGCGGCAGGATTAAAAGGATGCCCAGCTCGGTGGTGCTTTTAATCGCCAAGCGCGGACCGATGTCGCCGGCCCAATGCAGCAGGACGGCAAAGACGGCGAGTGTGGTCGCGATGCGCGCCAGATAGTACGCGATCTGAGAATCGGTTGCGGCAAATGCGGCGATGCCCATCCAATTGCTGAACTGGCAGCTCAGATAGGCACTCGTAATGCCGAGCACGGCAAGCAGCGGGCTCAGACGGTAGCGCGCGCACAAATAGATGACGAGCGGCAGATGCACGACGAGCGGATATACCTGGCGGGCGAAAAGCTCGCCGCCGACGGCATTGGCGAGGCCAAATGCGCATCCGGTTACGGCACCGACCAACACCAGTTCAAGCGCATGACGCCGGTTGATCTCGACACCGCACAGCGCCGCCGAGGCAAAGACGCCAAAGAGCAGCGTCGTGGCGTGGTGGATTGCCCAAAGGACCATTTCGACCGAGGAGACCATCAGCGCCTCCCGCCCTCAAAGCGCGCCGCAAAGTAGGCGTCTTGGAATCCCTGCTTGCAGCTGCGCGAAAGCGGGATGCACGCGCCGGAGCGCATGACGATGTCTGTGCGATTGAAGTGGTCGATGTTGCGCAAGTTGACCTGGTAACTACGGTGGCATTTAAAGAAGGCGGTATTTTGCTCCAAGCGGTCCTCGACGCTGCGGAACGACTCGAGTGCCTCGATATCGCGTCCGTCGCGCAGGTGGAAGACCACGTGCTTGTTGCGCGCCTCGGCATATTCGATGTCGGACAGGCGCAGGGCGTGGTAGCCAAAGGAAGTTTTGATCACGAGCTCGTCGGTTGCCGCCGGGCGCATGCTCGAAAGCTCGTCGAGTAATCGCGCCAGGCGTTCGTAAGTCACGGGCTTGAGCAGATAGTCGAAGGCGCGGACCTCGTAGGATTCCAGCGCGAACTCGGGCGACGAGGTGAGGAACACCAGGCGCACGGCGGTGTCGGCCTGGCGCAGTTCGCGTGCGGTGTCCATGCCGTTGACGAGCGGCATGATCATGTCGAGCAGAATGATGTCGGCGCGCGATGCGGCATGGCGGGCCAGCAGGTCCTCGCCGCGCGTGACGAGCGCAACATCGACCGCCGTGCCCGTCTCGGTCGACCAACGGTCGATCATCCGGTGCAGTCTATCTAGAAAAGCGACATCATCGTCGCAGGCAATAATCTTGAGCATTCGGCCCCCTTAAGTAGTTCGATTTTGCCACATCGGGCACGCGCCGCTTGCGGGGGTGCGGACCGTTTGCGCCCCACGGCGTGCAGCTCGCGCCAAGCGGTGTTGCGGTGGCGAAAGATGCCTCCTGCGCCATCGAGAGCTCAGCTATCCTCAGCTTGCCAGTTCGAAAATGGACCTGCCACATGATTGAATCTTTATTTCAACTTTACACCTAGGTTTACAGCTGTCTTGTCAGCTGTAAACCTAGGTGTCATACTAAAGCCCCAAGATTCGCCAAAAGAGAGGGGCCTTGATGGCACAGAGCGCGAACATGGATGCATCGGAGCTTGCACGCGATATTGCGGCCGGCCTGGCATCGGCAACGACGGCAACGGAGCGCGCGGCGCTGGTGCCCGCAGAGCTCGTCGAGGCCATTCAGCAACTAAAAACCCAACGTGACGCGGTGATCCTAGCGCACTATTACGTGGCGCCCGAGGTGCAGGCCGTGGCTGATTACGTCGGCGACAGCTTCTACCTGGCTAAGCTCGCTAAAAGCCTGCCGCAGCAGACCATCGTGCTGTGCGGCGTGGAGTTTATGGGCGAGAGCGCCAAACTGCTCAATCCCACTAAGACCGTGCTGCTGCCCGAGCCGGGCGCGGACTGTCCCATGGCGCACATGGTCAAGCGCGAGACGGTCGACGCGGCGCGCGCCGAGTACGGCGACGACCTGGCTGTCGTCTGCTACGTCAACTCCACGGTCGAGATCAAGAGCTGGAGCGACGTGTGCGTCACCAGCTCCAACGCCGTCAAGATCGTGTCCGAGCTGCCGCAGCAGCATATCCTGTTCATTCCCGACCAAAACCTCGGTCGCTTCGTAGCCGAGCAGGTGCCGCAAAAGCACGTCATCCTCAACAACGGCTACTGCCCGCGCCATCACATCATCACCGTCGAGCAGATCGTCGACGCGACGGAGGCCCACCCCGACGCGCTCGTGCTGGCGCATCCTGAGTGCAAGGCCGACGTCCTGGCCGAGGCCGACTACATCGGCTCCACCGCCGGCATCATCAAGTATGCCGAGGAGTCCGACGCGAGCGAGTTCATCATCGTGACGGTCCGCGGCGTGCTCTACGAGCTCGAGCGCCGCTGCCAAGGCACCGGCAAGAAGTTCTACTTCCCCGCGGTGCAGCCCACCTGCGTCAACATGGACCTCATCACGCTCGAAAAGCTCGTGCGCTGCCTGGAGACGGGCGAGGGCGAGGTGCAGATCGGCGTGTCGGACGAGGCTGCCGACCAGGCCAAACTCACGCTCGACCGCATGCTCGAGTACGCGGCGCGTTAGAACGATGTGACATGAGGGGCAGTCCCTTATGCCACATTACAAGGGAGAGGATTCCTGTGGAAACCAAACAATACCCCGACATGGAGTGCGACGTCGTTATTGCCGGCTGCGGCGTAGCTGGCTTGTACGCGGCTCTCAATCTGCCGACGAGCACGCGCGTGATCATGCTCTCCAAGGGCGCTGTCGACGAGTGCGATTCGATGCTCGCGCAGGGCGGCATCTGCGTGTTGCCCGAGGGCTCGGACTACGATGCCTTCTTTGAGGACACCATGCACGCCGGCCACTACGAGAACCGCCGCGAGAGCGTCGACATCATGATTCGCTCGAGCCGCTCGGTCATCAACGACCTGCTAGCGATGGGTGTGGATTTTGAGCGCAAGGCCGATGGCAGCCTCGACTTTACCCGCGAGGGCGCGCACAGCCGTCCGCGCATTGCCTTCCATGCCGATATCACCGGCAAGGAGATTACGACCAAGCTGCTCCAGGCCGTTCGCAAGCTGGATAACGTGCAGATTTTGGAGCACGTGGCCATGACCGACATCCTGACGGCCGTGCGCGATGGGGCCACGGTGTGTGCCGGTGTCGTCGTCGTTTCCGTGGACGAGGACAACTCGGTTCGTCCCGCCGACGAACTGGCAAATGCCGCCGAGGGCGTGCATGCCGGCGAGCCGTTTAAGATCCATGCCCGCCACACGCTGTGGGCGACGGGCGGCATCGGTGGCGTATACGACCACTCGACCAACTACCCGCAGCTCACGGGTGACGCCTGCTACATCGCTCAGGAGCATGGCATTAAGATGGAGCACCTGGACTACGTGCAGATTCACCCCACGGGACTGTTCTCGCCGCAGCCGGGCCGCACCTTCCTGATCAGCGAGAGCTGCCGCGGCGAGGGCGCGATTTTGCTCAACGCCGCCGGCGAGCGCTTTACCGACGAGCTTCAGCCGCGCGATGTGGTCGCTGCCGCCATTCGCGAGCAGATGAAGCAGGATGGCACCGAGCACGAGTGGCTGAGTTTTGCCCCCGTCGAGCGCGATGTGGTGACCGGGCACTTTGCCAACATTCGCGCGCGCTGCCTGGAGGACGGCCGCGACATCTTGGACGAGCCCATCCCCGTTACGCCCACGCAGCACTACTTTATGGGCGGCGTATGGGTCGATAAGGACGGCCGCACCTCGATGCCCGAGCTCTACGCCGCGGGCGAGACGGCCTGTAACGGCGTTCACGGCAAGAATCGCCTGGCTTCAAACAGCCTGCTCGAGGCGCTGGTCTGGGGTCGTCGCGCCGCGTGGTACATGCGCACCGGCGAGTCGCTCGCAGTGGAGCAGGCGGGCAATCCCGCGCTCGATGGCCGTCATCGCGCCCTGAGCGCCGACACCCTGGCAATCGATGATTTGGCCCGTGCCGCCGGCACGCAGGCCGTGGAGGAGTAGACCATGAATCCCATTACCATGAAGCTCGTCGTCGATGATCTGATTCTGCAGGCCCTGCGCGAGGACATCACGTTTGAGGACGTGAGCACGGCGAGCGTGTGCCCCACGGCGCGTCCCGCCACGGTGGAGCTTATCGCCAAAGCCGATGGCATCATCGCCGGCCTGGACGTGTTCGCTCGCACCTTTGAGCTGCTGGATTCGCAGAGCTCGGTGCTGCTCGACGTTGCCGATGGCGACGAGGTGCACGCCGGCGACCATGTGGGTCAGGTGCGCGGCGACGCGCGCGTGCTGCTTTCGGGCGAGCGCGTGGCGCTCAACTACCTGCAGCGTATGAGCGGCATCGCTACCTATACGCACAGCATGGCCGCGGCGCTCGAGGGCACCAAGACCGTGCTTGTCGACACGCGCAAGACCACGCCGGGCATGCGTGTGTTTGAAAAGGCGGCAGTCGAGATCGGCGGTGGCAGCAACCACCGCTATAACCTGTCGACGGCTGTCATGCTCAAGGACAACCACATCGACGCCGCCGGTGGCGTGGCACGCGCGATCGAGATGGCGCGCGCCCATGCGTCGTTTACCACGACGGTCGAGATTGAGTGCGAGAACCTGGACATGGTGCGCGAGGCCGTGGAGGCCGGCGCCGACATCATCATGTTCGACAACATGACCCATGACGACATGGCCGCCGCTATCGAGCTTATCGCCGGTCGCGCCAAGACCGAGTGCTCGGGCAACGTGGACGCCAACAACATTCGCGCCCTGGCCGACCTGGGCGTTGACTTCATTAGCTCGGGCGCCCTGACGCACTCCGCGCCGATCCTCGACCTCTCGCTTAAGCACCTGCGTCTGCTGGACGGTAAATAATGAACGCCCGCGAGCGTCGCCGTGCCATCATGGCCGTGCTCGAGGGAGCCAAGGGACCCGTATCGGGCAGCGCGCTTGCCCACGAGGTGGGTGTGAGCCGCCAGGTCGTGGTGCAGGACATCGCCCTGCTGCGCGCCGATGGGCACGATATCGTGGCGACCAACCGCGGATACGTGCTGCAGGAGGCCCCCAGCAGCCCCGCCGTGCCTACGCGTCTTGTTAAGGTGCGCCACAGTGTGGAGCAGGCGGGCGACGAGCTCACGAGTATCGTCGACGCGGGTGGCGCCGTGCTCAACGTGATCGTCAACCATCGTGTGTACGGCAAGATCACGGCCGACCTGGACATCCGCAACCGTCGCGATGTTGAGCGCTATCTGCGCGATATCGAGAGCGGCAAGAGTTTCCCGCTACTAACGGTGACGAGCGGCTATCACTTCCATCGCATTGCGGCAGAAGACGAGCAAACCCTCGACGAGATCGAGGCCATGCTCAAGGAGAAGGGCTACCTAGCCGACTTGATGCCCTACGAGGACGATTTGTCCTAGACGACGCCGCATCTATAAGTTGCGGTGAAATAGTTCCTAAAATCGGCATCCAAGCCATAAAACAGGAACTATTCCACCGCAACTGCCAAGGGTCCCGCTCCAAATTAGCTGCCCATACAAGCAAAAGGAGGCCTCCGCGGCGATGCGGAGGCCTCCTTTTTTGTGCACGGCGTACTTTTGAGTGTGCAAGTGGGGAGTTGTTACTCCTCGACGATCTCGGTGATCGCGCCAGCGGGGCAAGCGTCCTGGCAAGCGCCACAGGCGACGCAGGAGTCCTCGTCAGCAACGGTAGCGACGTCCTGGAGCTCCAGAACGCCAGCGGGGCAGGAGTCGACGCAAACGCCACAAGCGATGCACTCGTCGGCATCAATTACGGGATGAGCCATGGTAGTTTCCTCTCTGTTGACCGACGCTACAGACGATGCGCGCCGGTTTGATTCGGGCAAAAACATACCACGGGAGCGACCGTTTGCAATACCCTCTGGCCGGCATCTTCATACCGTTCGCCGAGTATGCCAAGGTTTACTAAAAAACGTGCAGGTGGGGCCGTTGAGCTGCGCAAATGTTAGCTAAAGGTGACTTGAAATATTGAGCTATTGAGCGCGCCTGCGGAAAGGGCATCCCGTTATTTGGCCGAAAACCGGGTCGCAGTTTCCGGTTAGGCCCGCTAGCGGAAAATGCGAGCCGGTATCAGCTCTCAAAACGGGATACGGTTTCCGGTTGAGTCTTCAGACGGAAACTGCGACCCGGAATCCACGCTCAAACCGGGACGAGCTTTCCACAAGGCAGCCCCAGGCGCCCCCGGACCCAAACCTCAGCCATCTCTACATAGATCTCGATAGATTTGCCGAGAACTCAATCAGTGCGTCTAACTGCGCATTTGTGAACCTAAACTCTCAGCAATAAGAAATCTTATATGAATTGACTTAGATTTTGTATATTCCGGCCCATAAGGGGATACACTACATCCTGAAAGACAAGCCGAAACACCGCGCGGCAGACCGCCGAGTCGGTGCAAACGCACAAGAGAGAGGGAATTTCTAATGGGCAAGATTCTTGGTATCGACCTTGGTACTACTAACTCCGCAATGGCCGTTCTCGAGGGCGGTTCTCCGACCATTATCGTGAACGCCGAGGGCGACCGCACCACCCCGTCCGTCGTGGGCTTCCGTGCCGACGGCGACCGCGTCGTGGGTAAGGCCGCTAAGAACCAGGCTGTCACCAACCCCAAGAACACCGTGTTCTCCATCAAGCGCTTCATGGGCCGCAAGTACTCCGAGTGCACCTCCGAGATCAAGACCGTGCCGTATGAGGTCAAGGAGGGCCAGGGTGGCCGCGCCGTCGTCGACATCGAGGGCAAGGATTACACCGCCGAGCAGGTGAGCGCCATGACGCTCGCAAAGATGAAGGCCGACGCCGAGAAGTATCTGGGCGAGACCGTCACCGACGCCGTCATCACCGTCCCGGCCTACTTCAACGACGCCCAGCGTCAGGCCACCAAGGACGCCGGTAAGATCGCCGGCCTCAACGTCAAGCGTATCGTGAACGAGCCGACCGCTGCTGCTTTGGCCTATGGCCTGGACAAGCAGGGCACCGACCAGCGCATCCTGGTCTTCGACCTGGGCGGCGGCACCTTCGATGTCTCCATCCTCGACCTCGCCGACGGCGTGTTTGAGGTTCTGTCCACCTCGGGCGACAACCACCTGGGCGGCGACGACTGGGATCAGCGCGTCATCGACTGGATGGCCGATAAGTTCCAGCAGGAGAACGGTGTCGACCTGCGCCAGGACCCCATGGCCCTGCAGCGTCTGAAGGAGGCCGCCGAGAACGCCAAGAAGGAGCTCTCCGCCGCCCAGCAGACCACCATTAACCTGCCGTTCATTACCATGAACCAGTCCGGCCCGCTGCACCTCAACTACACGCTGACCCGCGCCGAGTTCGAGAAGATCACCCGCGACCTGCTCGAGCGTTGCAAGCAGCCTGTCACCAACGCCCTGCGCGACGCCAAGCTCAAGCTCTCCGATCTGACCGAGGTCATCCTCGTCGGCGGCTCCACCCGTATGCCCGCTGTCCAGGAGCTCGTCAAGACCATGACCGGCAAGCAGCCCAACATGTCCGTGAACCCCGACGAGGTCGTTGCCGACGGCGCTGCCGTCCAGGGCGGCGTGCTCACCGGCGACGTCGAGGGCATCCTGCTGCTCGACGTTACCCCGCTGTCGCTGGGCGTCGAGACCATGGGCGGCATCATGACCAAGATGATCGACCGCAACACCACGATCCCGACCTCCAAGACCGAGGTTTACTCCACCGCTGCCGACAACCAGACCAGCGTCGAGATCAACGTGCTCCAGGGCGAGCGCGAGCTTGCCCGCGACAACAAGTCGCTCGGTAAGTTCCAGCTGACCGGTATCCCGGCTGCCCGCCGCGGCGTGCCGCAGATCGAGGTCACCTTCGACATCGACGCCAACGGCATCGTCAAGGTCTCCGCTAAGGACAAAGGCACCGGCAAGGAGCAGCAGATTACCATTTCCGGCTCCACCGCTCTGTCCGACGACGAAGTCGATCGTATGGTCAAGGACGCCGAGGCTCATGCCGAGGAGGACAAGAAGCAGAAGGAAGAGGTCGAGGTCCGCAACCAGACCGATAGCCTGTGCTACTCCACCGAGCAGACCCTCAACGAGCTGGGCGACAAGGTTTCCGCCGACGTGAAGTCCAAGGCCGAGGCCGCTATCGCCGACGCCAAGAAGGCGCTCGAGGGCTCTGACGTCGAGGCCATCAAGGCCGCCGGCGAGTCCCTGCAGTCCGTGGCCTACGAGCTGGCTCAGGTTGTCTACGCCGACGCTCAGCAGCAGACCGACGGTGCCGCTGGTGCCCAGCCTGCCGACGATGACGTAGTCGACGC
The DNA here is from genome assembly GCA_014871645.1 of Collinsella sp. Taxonomy (GTDB): domain Bacteria; phylum Actinomycetota; class Coriobacteriia; order Coriobacteriales; family Coriobacteriaceae; genus Collinsella. The sequence continues at coordinate 72,057 of WGSN01000009.1, read as the reverse complement.
CGACTACGAGGTTGTGGACGACGAGGACAAGTAATCATGTCCGCCCGTAAAGCTCGCACGGAGGCGGCTGCCGCCGGCGCCGCCCCCGTTGACTCTGAGGAGAAGGACGTGAAGATTCCCGTAGAGGCCGCAGACGATACCGAGGTCAATGAGGCCCCGGCCGCCGAGGCTGCCGAGAACCAGGTAGAGGATTCCAACAAGGAGGCGACGATGACCGAGGACGAGATGGTGGAAGCCGCTATCCGCGCCGGTGAGGAAGCCGCCGACAACGACTTTAAGCTCAAGTTCGAGCAGGCCCAAAAGGAGCTTGCCGACGTGCGCAATGAGCTCGATGCTGCGGCAGAGGCTCAGAAGGCCGCCGAGGACAAGGCGAAGGACGCTACCGAGCGCACCGCTCGTCTGCAGGCCGACTGGGAGAACTTCCGTCGCCGCACCGCCAACGAGCGCATCGCCGAGCGCGAGCGCGCGACCGAGAAGCTTGTCACCGCGCTGTTGCCGGTGATCGACGATATCGAGCGCGCGATCGACCATGCCCGCAGCCAGGAGCTTTCCGACGACTTTAAGCAGTTCGTCGATGGCGTTGACGCGGTACATGCCAAGCTGCTCGACGTGTTTGCGCACGAGGGCGTTGAGCCCATCGACCCCAAGGGCGAGGCGTTCGATCCGCTCGAGCACCAGGCTGTGGGTCGCGTCGAGGACGCATCGCAGTATGACGAGACCGTCAACGACGTGTACCAGAAGGGCTACCGCATGGCGGATCGCATTCTGCGTTCCGCGATGGTGACGGTGACCTACGGTGGCGAGAAGCGCCCCGCACCGGAGCCCGAAGCGGCGCCCGAGGATGCTACGGCCGATACGGCCGAGAGCACCGAGGAGTAATTGAGAAGGGCCCCGGGGCAAAACCCGGGGCCCTTTCTGGCCAAGTGCCATGTGACAGCATGAGCCGCCGTCCGCAGGGACGGCGGATGTAACAGGAGAGGAGCTACGATGGCTGCAGGCAAAACCTTCTATGACATCCTGGGCGTATCCAAGAGCGCCTCCGACAAAGAGATCAAGAGCGCGTTTCGCAAGCTCGCGCAAAAATATCACCCCGATGCCGGCGGCGACGAGGCCAAGTTTAAGGAGATCAGCGAGGCCTACGAGACGCTTTCGGACGAGAAGAAGCGCAAAGAGTACGACCAGATGCTCATGTTTGGCGGCATGCCGGGCGCGGGCGGCGCGTATGGCGGCGGCTACGGTGCCGGTGCGGGCGCCAGCGGCTGGGGCGACATCTTCGACAGCATCTTTAGCGGCAACGGCGCCTGGGGCAGCGATTGGGGCTCGGGCTTTGCCGGGGCTGCGGGCGCTGCCGGTGCGGGTGCGGGTCGCAGCCGCGCTCGCAAGGGCGGCGACCTGTCGCTGACCGTCGATGTGACGGCCGAGGACGCGTTTCGCGGCGTGACGCACAAGGTCACCTACCGCATTCCCTCGACAGGCGAGCAACAGACCATTACGGTCTCGGTGCCCGCGGGTGCGGTCGACGGCGGCAAACTGCGCTACAAGCGTCGCGGCGAGTATGGAGTTGCCGGCGGCGAGCGCGGCGACCTGGTCGTGACCACGCACGTGGAGGAGCACCCGCTGTTTAAGCGTAAAGGTGCCGACGTGACCATGGAGGTACCGGTCTCGGTCTATGAGGCGGCGCTCGGCTGCACGGTGGACGTGCCGACGCCCGGCGGTGCGACGGTTCGTCTGAAGGTGCCCGCGGGTACCCAGACGGGCAAGAAGTTCCGCTTTAAGGAGATGGGCGCGCCCGACGTTAAGCACCGTGGCCGTACGGGCGCGCTGCTCGTCGAGATCAAGGTGCAGGTTCCCACGAACCTGTCTGATGACGAGCGCGATGCCATGACCAAGCTGCGCGAGGCCGACACGCGCGACTATCGCGAGAAGGTCAATCGTTACAAGGCGACGTACTAGGGCGGTCGCGGCGCACGACCACGCCCGCGGGCTTATGATGGACGATAACGAGACGGAAAGGGGTCAGGTAGCATGGCCGAGGACAATAGGAACAAACCGCTGTACATGATCAGCGTGGCGGCCGAGCTGACCGGCATGCATCCGCAGACTCTGCGCGTCTATGAGTCCAAGGGCCTGGTGAACCCCCAGCGCTCGGGCGGCAACACGCGTCTGTATTCGCGTGCCGATATCGAGCGCCTGGAGCTCATCAACCAGCTGACCGACGAGGGTATCAACCTTGCCGGCGTGGTGCGTATCCTCGATATGAAGGAGCGTGCCGAGGAGCGTGAGCGCGAAAACGAAAAGCTCCGTGCTCGCGTGCGCCAGCTCGAGGACGAGCTGCACGAGTACAAGATGCAGAAGAAGATCACCGCCCTGGCCCCGCGCGACGGCTCGGTTAACCCCGAACAGGTTATGCGCAAGCTGCTGGGCGCCGGCGGGGATCTGTAGGTTACGCCGTTCTGCCGAACGGCGTAACGGCTCGACGCTGCGCCTTTGGTTCCGCCGTTCTAACGAACGGCGGACCGGTCGACGCTGCAAGCCCGCCAGAGCGGCAATCTGCCTTTCAACTTCGGCGGCATGATCAGAAGATCAATGCCGCCTTGTTTCAAGGCACCTTGCTCGCTCTGGTGGGCTTTCGCTGTCCGCGCCAAAACATCGGCGTTGTTATGGGTAGTCATTGGGGACGTTCTTAAATGACTAGTCGAAAGGGACGCTCTTGCACCAAATTTGCCGGACCGCACCGGGCTTGCCCTTTACTTTACCGAGATAAAGTGAACGTGCAGATTCGTAACCCACTCGCAACCGTTCTATGGCACGATATTGAACGAATGTATGCTATGCGCCCGAGCCTTTCGGGCAGAGTGGGAGACAGTATGGTTAAGCTGTACGAGGACGGCATCTACCTGTGCGGCGGCAGCGAGGTTGTGCCTGTGGCCGAGGCTGCCGAGCGCGGTATTACGCAGACGCCCGAGGATGCCAAGCGCGGCACCATCGCGTATTCGATCCTTCAGGCACACAATACATCCGGAGACCCCGAGGCGCTCAAGATTCGCTTCGATGCCATGGCGAGTCACGACATCACCTTTGTCGGCATCATCCAGACGGCGCGCGCCTCGGGCATGGAGCAGTTCCCGCTGCCTTACGTGCTCACCAACTGCCATAACTCGCTGTGCGCCGTGGGCGGCACCATCAACGAGGACGACCACGTCTTTGGCCTTTCCGCGGCCAAGAAGTACGGCGGCATTTTCGTCCCGCCGCACATCGCCGTCATCCACTCCTTTATGCGCGAGAACTTCGCCGGCTGCGGCAAGATGATCCTGGGTTCCGACTCGCACACCCGCTATGGCGCCCTGGGCACCATGGCTGTGGGCGAGGGCGGCGGCGAGCTGGCAAAGCAGCTGCTGCGCGACACCTACGACGTTGCCTATCCCGGCGTCGTCGCCATCTACCTCACGGGTGCCCCGCGCCCCGGCGTCGGCCCGCACGACGTGGCGCTCGCCATCATCCGTGCCGTCTTTGCCAAGGGTTACGTTAAGAACAAGGTTATGGAGTTCGTGGGCCCCGGTATCGCGAGCATGACGACCGACTACCGCAACGGCGTCGACGTCATGACCACCGAGACCACCTGCCTGTCGAGCATCTGGGCCACCGACGAGGACACGCACGCGTTTTTGACCATGCACGGTCGCGGCGAGGACTACCGCGAGCTCAAGCCCGCCGATGTTGCCTACTACGACGGCTGCGTCGAAGTCGATCTGTCGAGTATCAAGCCCATGATCGCGTTGCCGTTCCATCCTTCTAACGGCTTTGAGATCGACGAGCTCAACGAGAACCTCGAGGACATCCTGCATGGGGTGGAGCTCGAGGCCGCCAAGATCGGCGAGGGCAAGACGCACTTTAGCCTGCTCGACAAGATCGTCGACGGCAAGCTGCACGTGCAGCAGGGCGTTATCGCCGGCTGCTCGGGCGGCAACTACGACTCCGTGGTCCAGGCTGCTCGCGTGCTCAAGGGCGCCAACACCGGCTGCGGCGAGTTCTCGCTGTCGGTCTATCCCACGAGCCAACCCGTGGCACTTGAGCTTACACGCCGCGGCTATATCTACGACCTTATGGAGGCTGGCGCGATTGTGCGCACGGCATTCTGCGGCCCGTGCTTCGGCGCCGGCGACACGCCTGCCAACAACGGTCTGTCCATCCGCCACACCACGCGTAACTTCCCTAACCGCGAGGGTTCCAAGCCGGGTAATGGCCAGCTGAGCGCCGTGGCCCTGATGGACGCTCGCTCCATTGCGGCGACGGCTGCCAACGGCGGCGTCCTGACGCCGGCGACCGACCTGCCCGAGGAGACTTGGGACGAGGCCTGCGAGTACACCTTTGACGACGCGCCGTACAAGAAGCGCGTGTACTGGGGCTTTGGCAAGGCGGAGCCTGCCGACGAGCTGGTCGAGGGTCCCAACATCAAGCCGTGGCCCGCGATGGAGCCTCTCGGCGACGACATCCTGCTCAAGGTGTGCTCCAAGATCATGGACCCGGTCACCACGACCGACGAGCTCATTCCCTCGGGCGAGACGAGCTCCTTCCGCTCCAACCCGCTGGGTCTGGCCGAGTTTACGCTCAGCCGTCGCGACCCTGCCTACGTGGGCCGCTCCAAGGAGGTCGACGCGGTGGAAAAGCGCCGCGTGGCCGGAGAGGCCGCGGGCGACCTGGCGGCGCTCGATGCCGAGCTTGCCGGCGTGTTTGAGGCGCTGGCCGGCGCGGGTGTCGCGGCAGACACCAAGGCGACTGAGTACGGCTCCATGCTCTACGCCAAGAAGCCGGGCGACGGTTCTGCCCGCGAGCAGGCCGCGAGCTGCCAGCGCGTAATTGGCGGCCTGGCCAACATCGTCCACGAGTACGCCACCAAGCGCTATCGCTCCAACGTGATGAACTGGGGCATGGTGCCCTTCCAGATGGAGGCGGAGCCCAACTTTGAGGTGGGCGATTACGTCTTTGTGCCGGGGATTCGTACTGCGCTCGATGGCGACCTAAAGGACATCGCCGCCTACGTGGTGCGTGCCGATGGTGCGGTCGAGCAGATTGAGCTCTACATTGCCGACATGACGGCAGAGGAGCGTGCCATCGTTAAGGCCGGCTGCCTGATCAACTACAACAAGTTCAAGGCCGCTGCCGAGTAACGCACTTAATTGTCCGCCTGGGGCTTACCCTTTCCCGCCCGCTCACGCGCTTCGCGAGGGTCGCGTTCGGGAAAGGGTAAGCCCCAGGCTACATTTCCGCGTTCTCGTTGGGTCTTGAGGGACGCCAAAAATAGACTTGCTTGATGCCGCCTCTTTTTATTGGGGCGGCTTCTTTTTTGTCGAAAACCACCACATTGGGGACAGGCACCTTTGTGGCGGCTCGATTCGTCTTAATCTGTAACATCTTGGCCGCTAAAAGTGGGCTTGGTGTTACAGATTGAGACAAACGATCACCGCTGATCATTTCATCTCAATCTGTAACATCTAAGATCGAAAAGGGCCGCTAGATGTTACAGATCGAGACAGTCGAGTGCCAGAGTCGAAAACCACCACAAAGGGGCCTGTCCCTTTCGTGGTGGTGGGGGGCGAGCTCGATGCTGCCGTGTTCGCTGAACGACATTCTAATGAGCGTCTCTACAGGATTTCATCTGGGTTGACGGGTTTGGTTGTTTTGGGGATGCCGAGTTTGGATGACGCGAAATCGTCAACATTGTCCTTAATTCCGTCTTTGGTGTAGACAGTGACCGTATAGGTGCTGTGTCCGAATTCGCCCTTGTCGCGTGTTGCCCAGGCATCCCAGTAGGCGGCCCCGTTTCGCCCTTTGATTTTTCCGACACGGCGGAGTTCTGTTCGCTTTAATTTCTGGTTGCTATAGATGGTTCGACCGGCCTCCTCGGTGAGCCCGCACTGTCCAAGCATCTTGTCGAGGACTTGGTTCATGTGGCGCTCATCGGTGTTTGGTGCGTAGTCGTAGGCGAGGGTGATGGAGTCGAGTGGCTGGTCGTCGATCAGATAATTCATCGCCTGAGGGTCAAGGCAGAAATAAGGAGAGCATCCGTCGACCTGGCCGAGCAACGGTAACTTGGACTGCCAAAGTCCGGTGGGAATTCTATCTTCGTAGAAAACACCGCGGCAGATAAAGGAGAGCGAGGTGGCACGCGAGCCAGCGTCGACCATTCCGCATAAATCGAAGGGCGAGGCGATACCGAGGGAAAAGGGCGTGACGACGATAAAGAAGAACATCGCGATGGGTATGGCGAAAATGGTAATGACGTTGCGACCGGTGGAATGAGACGGCTTCATATGCGCTCCTCGAGACAAAGATCTGTTGAGGATAGGCAGAAATGGATATGTTCAGAGAACAATTCAAGTTTAATCTCATGGCGCGAGATGGTCGACCGTTAGCGTCGAAAACCACCACAAAGGTGCCTGTCCCCTTTGTGGTGGTGAGGAGCGCGCGGCTTCTTTTGGTAATAGTGCTGGCTGGCGATATCATTAGTGCAGGTAGCGAAGGTTTGCGTTGCGAGGTGCTTTGCTGTGAGAAGTCCTGCCCGTATTGGATTGATTGTTTTGGCGCTTGCGATCACTGTGGTTGGCATGGGCGCTGTCGGCATGGCGTTTCTACCTGCTGCGGTGACGGAGCCGGTGGTCAAGCCTGTGACTCAATCTGTCGAACTTCTGACCGGCGACGACAAGCCTGAGACCATTACCGTTGATTTTGATGAGCAACCGGCTGCGCTGGGCATTAGTAATTATCCGCGTATTCAGCTTGGGGCTATGCGCTATACCATGGATTCTAGGCTGATCGACAGGGCGTCTGAGCTGCTCAAGGGCAAAACCTTTAAGCGCTGGTATGGATATGCGTCCTATCGGGCAAAAGCGAACGACATGGTTGGCGGATGCCACTCGTCCATCGAGTTGGACACCGCGAATGGCGCCAAGTTATGTGATGTTTCGTACGATCCTGGCTGCGAGGGCAATGAGGGGCCGGGCATCTACATCTTGGACGGCGATGCCGCCTATGTCATGGAAGGCAACCAGGCCGAGCTCAACGATTTTATGGGTCAGTGCATTCAGGATGCCTATGAACAGACCTGCTTGCCCGACCCACAGACTGCACGCGATAGTGGGTCTGCCCGTACATGGCTGTTCGAGGATGAGATGCCCTGGAACGCTGATTTGGGATGCACGGGCTCGGCAAAAGGGTAGAGGCCGCGACCACCGCAGAGGGGACAGACACATTTGCGGTGGTTTGGTTTGTCTCGATCTCTAACAGCTGGTCTGATAAAAGCGGCCTGCTGTTACAGGTTGAGATTTTCGGACGGGGCTCTGCGCTCCATCTCGATCTGTAACATCCGGACCCCAATTTGCCGAGTAGTTGTTACAGATTGAGACAAACGGTCGCCGTCGATCGCTTCATCTAAATCTGTAACACTTGGGACCGAAAAGGGCCGCTAGCTGTTACAAATCGAGACAATGGAGCGTTGGAGTCGAAAACCATCACAAAGGTGCCCGGTGACACCCTATTTCGATGGGGTCCAGGTTATTTCATCGTCAAATAGCCAAGTGCGTGCCGAGCCACTGTCGCGCGCTGTCTGCGGATCGGGTTCGCAGGTTTGTTCGTAGGCATCCTCGGTACACCGATCCATAAAATCGACGACTGCCGTCTGGTCGCCTTCCATGACGTAGATCACGTTGCCATCCGAGATATAGACTCCCGGCCCTTCGTTGTCCACGTAGCCGGGGTCGTATGAGACGTTGCACAGTCTGCTCCCGTTTGCCGCATCGAGTTCAAGGGTCGAATGATACCCGCCATTCATTTGGCTGTTCTTGGCTCGATATATTACGGCGCCGTACCACCGCTTAAACGTCTTGCCTTTGAGCAACTTGGCTGCCTTACCGATAAGCTGCTCATCTTTGGTATAGCGCTTGGCCCCGAGTTCGATACGGGGATAGTTGCTGACCCCAAGCGCTGCGGGCGTACCGTCAAAATCGACGGTGATCGAATCGGGTTTGACGATATCGGTGAGGATTTCGATGGGATAGCTTACGGTCTCAATCGCTGCCTGCGTTGCAGGGGCGGGGAGAAATGCGAGATAGATAATTCCTACGCCGACTGCGGTAATCGCAAACGCTAAGACGAGCAGGCCGATATAGGTGGAGCGTTTCACGGTGGGGCACCTCGCTTACAATATGCAATCATTAAGATAAATGATATCAGCTTGCGACAATATTCAAAAGAAAGCGATCGATCGAAATGACGGGGGCGAAAAGGCCCTATTGGGCTTCGATTTGACCTCTAATAGGAATAATTGCCCCACTCATTCTGGGCGAGAGGTCAATAATTGAGTCCACGAGTCTTGAGCGATACTATTCTCACTAAACTCACTATTTTCACTATAAGCACTATAAATACGATAGGGAGGACGCCGAGAACATTGTGACGTGCGATAGCTAAGCCGTTTAAGCCGGACTCTGACCTTGAATCTCCGCCTCTATCTGTGCGAACGGGCTATTGTCGGTTCTCGATTCCATCGCTGCGTTCTCGCTGGGTCTTGGGATCGCCAAACGTAGACTGGGCTTGATGTCGCTTCTTTTAATCGGGGCTGATTCTTCTCTGGACCACCACAAAGGGGACGGGCACCTTTGTGGTGGTTCTTGGTTTGTCTCGATTTGTAACATCTTGGCCGCTAAAAGTGGGCCTGGTGTTACAGATTGAGATTTTCGATTCGGGTGTCTTCTGTTTGTCTCGATCTGTAACAGTTAGACCCTAATTTGCCGAGTAGATGTTACAGATTGAGACAAACGGTTGCCGCTGGTCATTTCATCTCGATCTGTAACATCTAGGATCAAAAATGGCTGCTAGATGTTACAGATCGAGACGGTAGCGCGCCTGGGCAGCGGCGGGCTGACATCTCAGTACCCTATCCATCAATCACTCAGAAAATCTTATATATAGAGACTTAGATTTGTGTATAAGATCGTACAAAGCTGGCAACAATACTTCTCGAACAACGTGAAGCCGCCCCGTAGGGCGGCCACCCCAAGAGAGGTGATTCCATGAGAATCGATAAGCTAGCAATGACGTCACGCGAGGCGTTGCAGACCGCCATGAGCACGGCTGCCGACGCGCAGGCCGGCGCGGTGGAGCCGATTCACCTGCTGTCTGCCCTGCTCGGCGCCGGCGAGCGCAATATCTCCGTGATCATCGAGCGCATCGGTGCCGACCCGGCCCAGCTCGCACGTTCCACGCAGGATGCCATCGACCACGCGCCTAAGGTTTCGGGCGAGGGTCAGCAGATGGGCCTGTCCAACGAGCTCGTCCGCGTCATCGAGAAGGCCGAAAAGAAGGCCACTAAGATGGGCGACAGCTTTGTGGTGACCGAGCATCTGCTGATGGCACTTGCCGAGGACAAGGGCGAGGCCGGCCGCGTTCTGCGTGACGCCGGCGTGACCAAGGAGCGCATCGAGCAAGTCTACGAGGAGCTGCGCGGCGATGACCGCGTGACGTCTGCCGAGGACAAGACGCAGTTTGAGGCCTTGGAGCAGTACGGTCGCAACATCTGCGACCTCGCCCGCGCCGGCAAGCTCGACCCGGTCATCGGCCGTACCGACGAGATTCGCCGTACCATCCAGGTACTGTCGCGCCGCACCAAGAACAACCCCGTGCTCATCGGCGAGCCGGGCGTCGGCAAGACGGCCATCGTCGAGGGCATCGCCCAGCGTATCGTGGCCGGCGACGTGCCGAGCACCCTGCGCGACCGCGACCTCATCGAGCTCGACATGAGCGCGCTGGTCGCCGGCGCCAAGTACCGCGGCGAGTTCGAGGACCGCTTGAAGGCCGTGCTCAAGGAAGTACAAAAATCCGAGGGTAAGGTCATCCTGTTCATCGATGAGCTCCACACCATCGTGGGCGCGGGTGCCACCGAGGGCTCCATGGATGCCGGCAACATCCTCAAGCCTGCGCTCGCCCGTGGCGACCTGCATGCGATCGGCGCGACCACGCTCGACGAGTACCGTAAGTACATCGAGAAGGACGCGGCACTCGCCCGACGTTTCCAGACCGTGATGGTCTCCGAGCCCACCGTCGAGGACACCATCTCGATTCTGCGTGGCCTCAAGGAGAAGTACGAGATCTTCCACGGCGTGCATATCACCGATAGCGCGCTCGTGGCCGCCGCCGACCTCTCCGATCGCTACATCGCTGACCGCTTCCTGCCCGACAAGGCCATCGACCTGGTCGATGAGGCCGCAAGCCGCCTGCGCATGGAGCTCGACAGCATGCCGGTCGAGATCGACGCCACCACGCGTCAGCTCACCCAGCTGCAGATCGAGGAGCAGGCGCTCATGAAGGAGACCGATGACGCCTCCAAGGAGCGTCTGGAAGCTCTGCGCCAGGAGATTGCCGAGGTCCAGGAAAAGCTCAACGTGCAAAAGGCCGGCTGGCTCAACCAAAAGAACGCCATCGACCACGTGCAGGAGCTTAAGGGCCAGCTTGACGAGGCCAAGAGCGAAGAGGAGCGCGCGACGCGCAACGGCGACCTGGGTCGTGCGTCCGAGCTGCGCTTCTCCGTGATTCCGGGTCTGCAGCAGCAGATTCAGGATTCCGAGGCCGCGCTCGAGGCACAAAAGCAGCAGGACGGCGAGGGTCTCAACGAGCAGGTGACCTCCGACGAGATTGCCGAGGTCGTGAGCGCCTGGACCGGTGTGCCCGTGTCCAAGATGATGCAGGGCGAGCTCGACAAGCTCAAGGGCCTGGAGGGCGAGCTGCATAAGCGCGTCATTGGCCAGGACGAGGCCGTCTCCGCCGTCGCCGCAGCTGTGCGCCGCAGCCGTGCGGGCCTTTCCGATCCGGACAAGCCCATCGGCAGCTTCTTCTTCTTGGGCCCCACCGGCGTAGGCAAGACCGAGCTCGCCAAGGCGCTGGCCGAGTGCCTGTTCGATGATGAGCGCGCGCTTGTGCGTATCGACATGTCCGAGTATATGGAGAAGTTCAGCGTCCAGCGTCTGATCGGTGCGCCTCCGGGATACGTGGGCTACGACGAGGGCGGCCAGCTCACCGAGGCCGTGCGCCGTCGTCCGTACTCCGTAATCTTGCTCGACGAGATGGAGAAGGCTCATCCGGATGTCTTTAACGTGCTGTTGCAGGTGCTTGATGACGGCCGTCTGACCGATGGCCAGGGTCGCCAGGTGTCCTTCAAGAACACGATTATCATCATGACGTCCAACGTGGGCTCCAAGGCCATCGCCGATCTGTCCGGTAAGGACGAGGAGGAGATGCGCCATCAGGTCGACGCCGCCATGGCTCAGACCTTCCGCCCCGAGTTCCTCAACCGTATCGACGATATCGTGGTGTTCCATCCGCTCGGCATGGCGCAGATCGAGAAAATCGTCGACATCCAGCTTGCCGACGTCCGAGCACGCCTGGCCAAGGAGCGCATGACGCTTGCCATCACCCCGGCGGCCAAGCAGATGCTCGCCGTGGGCGGCCTGGACCCGGTCTTTGGCGCCCGTCCGCTCAAGCGTCTCGTGCAGCGCGAGGTCGTGGATGCCATTGCCGCCGCTATTATCGACGGCACGGTGCGCGAGGGCGATCAGGTGACGGTCGATGTCGATAAGGACGGTGCTTTTACCGTCGTGTGCGATAACACGCCGTCTGCTACCTACGAGGTGCCCGACGCCGAGTAGATTTATGGGACATGCCTTAAAATCTGCCAGCCGTCTCTAAACGCCAAGGGCGGCGGATCCAATTGGGTCCGCCGCCCTTTTTCGTGCGACAATCGATGGTGTTGAACACGATTGCATGGCAAGGAGATATGCAGATGATAGACAAGAACAAGACGAATGCGCCGGTCGCCAACGCCGCGCCGGCCGCACCCAAGCCTGCGCCCAAGCCTGCGCCTAAGCCGCGCGACCCCTACATCCGTGCCGAGAACGAGGATGACGACGGCTACGATCCTTATAGCGATCGTCGCCCCGAGCGCGAGCCCCTCTTCGAAGCCGACCCCTGGCGCTAAGTAGCTCATTTGGGACGGGGCTCTTTTAGCTACTTGGGCTGCTATGTGAGCCAGCATCTAATAGGAGCCGCTAGCCCTGGCCTTTGATGCTCGGCAACAGAAAAACTTGCTTAGCTACCAATCAAGTTACACGTAATCTTGCTCTCCTGTTAATCAAGAATCGATATAATCTTGATTAGCAGATAAGCAAGATTGGAGAATCATGGCATTCAACGACTTGATCGCCCAGAAAATAAAGGACTTTGAGCAGCAGGGGGTTCCGCAGGTCTTTGAGCGAGACCTTGATCTAGGAAACCCACAGGAGCCAAAGCGCGACAACATCGTAAATGTGATTGTGGGGGCCCGCCGTTGTGGAAAGACGTATCGCCTGTATCAGGAGATGCGGCGGCTTCAGAGCCGGGGCGTCGAGCTTGACCGGATGCTTTACTTCAATTTTGAGGATGAGCGCTTGCGCCCGTATGAGCCATCACTGCTGGCGGACGTGCTCGACACGTTCTATGCGCTGTATCCTGCTGCTCGAACCGAGGGCGCTTACATTTTCTTTGACGAGATCCAGGAAATTCCCGAATGGGGTGCGTTTCTGCGGCGTGTAGTCGATACGGAGAAAGCGACCGTCTATGTGACGGGATCTTCTTCCAAGATGCTGTCCTCAGAACTTAAGAGCGAGTTCAGGGGTCGTTCTCTTGTGCGAGAGCTTTTTCCGTTGAGTTTTTCGGAATACGTTCGATATAAGACGGGGAGCGTTCCCGAGCCAGATGCGACCTTTTCCCCGAGCGATGCAGCGCTGCTTCGACATCATCTGATCGGGTATCTTGAACAAGGGGGATTCATCGCGACACTTGAGCAGACGCCTGCAGACGCGATTCAGCTGCTACAGGAATATGCTTCGCGAACGGTCGCCATGGACGTCGTTGAACGTTACGACGTCAAGAACCCTCGCCTGGCATCGCTGTTCTTGACGCGGTGTATGGCATCTTCGGGACGAGAGCTGTCAGTGAACAAAGTGTACAACGAGTTCAAGAGCAGACAGATACCCGTCAGTCGTAATTCGCTCAGCGATTTACTTGAGTATTATGAGGACGCCTACCTGTTATTTTCTGTGCCGGAGTTCACGCGTTCACTGGCAAATAACATGCGGTCTGCGTCTAAGGTCTACGCTGTCGATCCTGCGATGTTTGGAGCATTCTCTCCCGCCTCGGCATTGGACCAGGGCCAGAGGCTCGAGACCGCAGTGTTCAATGCGCTAAGAAGAAGGACTCCCGCGGTGAGGACCGGCTCGGTCTGCCGCCTGCTAATCAAAGAGAAGAGCAAAAGCCATGAGGTGGACTTTGTGGCTGGGGACGCGCTTCTCATGCGGGCTTATAGCCTGATTCAGGTGAGTACGGATATAGCAAGTGAGAAAACGCGCGAGCGCGAAATTGCCGCGCTTGATGCCTCGATGGCCCAGTTTGATCTTGGCGAGTCGGCAATCGTTACCATGGATGAACAGACCGATATTCCATGCGAGCACGGTGTGGTACACGTTACGCCCGCATGGAAGTGGCTCCTTTCCTAATCGTCTATGGATTTGCGAGGCCAGGACTCAGGTGTCATGGTCCGCTAGTCCTGGGCCTTGATGCTCGGCAGGAGAATCTGGGCGAGATAGTCGGTCTCGAGTTTGGTCGCGGCGTCGGCCTTGCCGTCTTTGCCGACCAGTACGTTCTTGATCTGGCTGTAGGTGTAGCGGTTGCCGGTCGTAAGCTCGACAAGCTTAATGGCCGTGTCCATGGGATAGGTCGACACGGGGTCCTGCGTGCGCCCGTTGATGGTCTGGGGCACCACGTACGGATAGACGGGGCCGCTGGCGTAGACGGTGTAGCCGTTGCCTAGGTTGGCCGCACCCAAAACCGTATCGCCCTCATCGGGCGTAAAGCTCTCGCCCTCGCGCACCGCGACGAGCGTCACAATCGGTGTATCGCTGTCGCCGGCAAGATAGATGCATAGCGTGCTGCCATTTTGCCAAGTCTCGACCTTGCCGTACCACTCGACGGGGATATCGAGCTGGTAGAGGTCGGTTGCCTTGTGACGGGCGTCGGCATCACGGGCCGCCTGTGCCTTTTGCGCGCTCACGGCATTGACGGCGGCGTCGCGCCGCGCGGTTGCCGCCTGCTGGAGCACCTTGGCGGTAGCGGCGGAGCTCGCGCCTCCCTCCTCGGCATATTTGGCGGCGGCATCGATCTGGTCGTCGGTTACCGTGTCGGCCGAAGGCACTTTGAGCTTAAAGGCGGCCTGGCTGCTTAGGTCCTGTCCGTCGCTCTTGATCGTGACCTGCGCCTTGGTGGTCGGCACGGTATAGACGGTGCCGTCGGATGCGATGGGGGAAGCGGCAATGGAGAGCGTATAGTCACCGGGTAGCAGTTTGATGCCACGGCCGTGCTCGTCAACATAGAGTGTTTCGCTCACAGAGGAGCCGTCAGAATCCTGGCCGCTCACCTGTACGGGAATCTTGGAGCCGGTGGAACAGTCGAGGCCCGCGGCATGTACGCCAATCTGCACCGACATCATCGTGTGGGCATTGGCGGCGGCGATGGCAGCCTGCTCTTGCCGGTATCCGTTCCAGGCTGCGTAGCCTGCGCCGCCGGCGACGAGCGCGACGGCCACAGCGCCGGCGACCATTAGATTGCGGCGCTTGGGCGACATCTTGCGATGGCGGACCTCGGCCTCATGTGCCGAAGGAACGGACGGTAGGGGAATATCGCCCATGGCGATGGTCTCGTCCACGGCAGGCGCGGAGCCTAAGCCAGGGAGCTCGCGGGTCAGCGAATCTTCGGCCGGCAAGCTGTCGAGCAAGATGGTTTCCTCGCTCGTGTCGGATTCGGGCTGGTCGTCGGCCTCGCATTCGGATTCCCCGTGCCCAGCCTCATCTTCGGTGGGCGCGGCGCCATCGTCTTTTGCATCCTGATCATCGGGCTGCGCCTCGATTTCCGGCTCATCCTGCACATCAACGCTCGAATCGTCAAACGCAATCTCGGCCAGCGCGATCTGGTCTAGGCTCTCCAGGGCCTCGGCACACGCTTCTGCATCTTGGGCCGCATCCTCTTGGCCCGTCGTCTCATCTTTCATATATCCCCCAAGCTCGATATCGGGACAACACTGTACCCAAAAACGGGGCTCCATAGAGCCGCCGCATGATTTGAAATCCGATTTTATATATGCGCGTGTTTTTGAATAGATGAATAGAGGCGCAACGACAAAAAGCCCCCGGAAAGCGAGCGAAACGCTTTTCGGGGGCTCTGCGAGACATTGGATTGAAAGGCCTGGTGAGCGGGCCTATGCCCAAGTGCCAACAGCGGCCAACATGTTACTCGGCGTGAGCGTAGTCAACCTTGGCGCGGCGAGCGGTAGCCTTCTCCCAATCGCTGGTGCCCTCAAAGACATCCTGCTTGTAGGGATTGCGGCCGAGCTTCTTGGCGCGGTAGGCGATGTAGATGATCGCGGCGACGTTGGCGATCAGCGCGGCGATGGAGACCGCGGTGGCGGCGCCGGGGTCGAGTGTGGAGTGGGTCACAAAGGTGGACTCCTCCTGGAAGTAGGGGAACACCTGGGCAAACATGCACCAAATAGCAAGCGTAAAGGCGCGGTTCTGGATCCAGCCGCCCTTGTTCCAGATAAAGGCGGCGACGGTGGGCGCCAGCAGCAGCGCAAAGCCGCAGAACCAGGAGTGGGTGGGCAGGCAGTTGTAGGTGTAGCAGAAGTTCCAGATGTCGTAGGCGATGATGTAGACCCAGGTCATGTCGGGCCACAGCATGTCGGTCTTGTCCTCGGAGGCGTAGACGCTCCACCAACCGGTCATGCAGAAGATGTTGATGATACCGGCGATGCCGTTGAACACGTTGTTCCAACCGGCCAGCTGCGTGGCGCCCTCGGAGGTGACCCAAGTGGACTGGCCCAGGACAAAGAAGTGATAGGCGCTCTCGAAGTCGGACACGACGGCGATCATGATGTTGATGGCGACGATCACAAACGGCCACGCGCGGAACCAGTGCGCCTTGCCGATCTTGCCCCACTGATACTTAATGGCGATGAAGCCCCAGCAACCGGCCAACGCCGCGTAGACCTTGGCGTAGTGGAACCAGCTGTTCTGGTACACATGGGTGGGGTTGGTGAGCGCCCACTCGGCACCCTGCGCAACGCCGACGGCGATGGCGACGCAGTAGATGGTCATGGCCAGCGGAGCCACGCCAAAGATGATGGCCGCGCCGAGCTTGGTGCGGCGGCCGACCTCGTTGAGCACGATCAGGCCAATAAAGACCATGGCCCAGCCGGCCCAGTGGATAAGGGTATCGCTACCCCAAACATCGAACAGCATGCTGCTCTCCTTTCACACGCCCGCGGCCCCTCTTCCGATCGCGGGCAGTTTGGCCAAATGTCGTCAGTTCTGGGGCTTGCGCTCCGGATACTTGGCGGTATAGCCCTCGATGTGGAGTGTCGAGGCGATGATTTCCTTGACCGTCTCGTCGGGCACATCGGGGTGCGTGCGGATATACATCAACAACCCCATGATGAGGGTGTAGAACGTCTCGTAGACATGGTCGATGCGTGGCTCATGATGGGCGACAAAATCCACCACGGTGGTGTCGCAGATATACTGCGCCACACGCTGGACCACGTTGTGTAAAAAGCCGCCGTAGAGCGCGCCACTGCTTGAGGTGAGCGTACTCGGCAGCTCGTGGCCGCTGGCGACCAGGCGCTTAAAGAGCGGGGCGACGGTGTCGAGTGCGCCTTCGATGTCGCCAACCGTGCGGCCGGCGTTCCACTGCTCGAGTTCGGAGATAAAACCGTCGATTGCCTCGTCCATGACGGCGGTGACAGCGGCGTCCATATCGGCGAAGTAGTGGTAGAACAGCGAGCGCGTGCAGCCGGCTCGCTTGGTCACGGCCGAGACGGATAGATGCGACACGCCCAACTCGGAGCTTACGGTGCGCACGGCATCGAGAATCTCGCGACGGCGTTCGTCGCCCGTCAGGCGCTTTGCCGCGCTATCGGACGCAAGAGTGGCGTCGGCCACAGGGATATCTGCGTACGTGTTGCCCATGTTCTGCCGCCTTTCATCCTCTTTTGCCTGACCGTTCGCCTAACAGTCTTGAATATTGTTGACGGTTCGTCAATACTATTTTTGACACAATGTCAACTAATGGCGGGTGAACGGCATGGGGCATGCCCAGCCTGCAAAAAAAGAGGGGCGCCGCGGTCTCGCCGGGCTGCGGCAAGAGAAGGGACAACCATGATTCTCAACGGACCGGGGATTAGCTACACCGAGCCCGACATCGGTTCGGAGTTCGTGCCGCCGCTGCCGGAGCATCCGCGCGAGGCCATCGTCAAGCTGTGCGAGCACTGCACCAACCGTCTGCTGCATCGCGATGAGCTGCTGGGCTACGAGTACTGGTCGTTTGCCGAGGCCGCAACCGACGAGCAGGCCGAAGTGCTCTGCAAGATGAAGATGCGCCGTCCCTATACGCTGCCCGAGATGGTCAAGCTCACCGGCATGCCCGAAGCCGATATCGAGAAGATGCTCGACGACATGAGCTACACGGGTCTGCTTGAGTACAACTGGGAAAACCCCGAGCGCGCCAAGCAGTGGGTGCTGCCCATGCTGGTGCCGGGTTCCGCTGAGTTTCTCAACATGCGCGTGAGCCAGCTCGAGGAGCATCCGGTCTATGCCAAGTTCTTTGAGCAGGCGTCCAAGGGACCGCTGTCCAAGGCCACGCCGATGGTGCCGCCCGGAGGCGCCGGTATCGGCATGCATGTCATTCCGGTCGAGAAGGCTATCGACGCCGCGAGCACCTCGGTGCCGATCGAGCATATCGAGCATTGGCTCGACAAATACGATGGCAAATATGCCGCTAGCACCTGCAGCTGCCGCGCGAGCCGTCGCGTGATGGGTGAGGGCTGCGCCGACGACCCGGCCGATTGGTGCATCGCCGTGGGCGATATGGCCGACTACGTGGTTGAGACCGATCGTGGCCATTACGTGACCCGCGACGAGGTTTACGACATCTTGCGCCAGGCCGAGGACAACGGCTTTGTGCACCAGATCACCAATATCGACGGCGAGAACAAGATCTTCGCCATCTGCAACTGCAACGTCAACGTGTGCTACGCCCTGCGCACCTCGCAACTGTTCAACACGCCCAACCTGTCGCGCTCGGCCTACGTCGCCAAGGTCGAGAAGGACAAGTGCGTGGCCTGCGGTCGCTGCGTTGAGGTGTGTCCGGCCGGCGCCACCAAACTGGGCCAGAAGCTCTGTAGCAAAAAGGCCGGCGGCCGCGTGCCCGAGTATCCGCGCCAGGAGCTGCCCGATGCCACCAAGTGGGACCACACCAAGTGGTCGCCCAACTACCGCAACGACAACCGCATCGAGACGCATGAGTCCGGCACCGCGCCCTGCAAGACGGCCTGCCCCGCGCACGTTGCCGTTCAGGGCTATTTGAAGCTCGCGGCGCAGGGCCGCTATGACGAGGCGTTGGCGCTCATCAAGCGCGAGAACCCGCTGCCCGCTATCTGCGGCCGTGTGTGCAACCGCCGCTGTGAGGATGCCTGCACCCGCGGCCGTGTGGACGCCGCCGTGGCTATCGACGAGGTCAAGAAGTTTATCGCCCAGCGCGATCTGGATGCCGCGACCCGCTATGTCCCGTCCGTGGTGACGCCGACGCGCGCCGGCGGCTTCGATCAGAAGATTGCCATCATCGGTGCCGGCCCGGCTGGCCTGTCCTGTGCTTTCTATCTTGCCGAGAAGGGCTACAAGCCCGTCGTGTTCGAGAAGAACGAGCGCCCGGGCGGCATGCTCACCTATGGCATTCCCAGCTTTAAGCTGGAAAAGGACGTTATCGAGGCTGAGGTCGAGATCATTCGCCTGATGGGCGCCGAGTTCCGCTATGGCGTGGAGGTCGGCCGTGACGTGACGCTCGATGAGCTGCGCGAGCAGGGCTTTAAGGCCTTCTACGTTGCCATTGGCTGCCAGGGCGGCCGCCTTGCCGGTATTCCGGGCGAGGATGCCGAGGATGTGACCGTGGCCGTCGACTTCTTGCGCGAGGTCAACAGCGGCAAGATTGACGCGCTGCCCGGCCGCACCATCGTGGTGGGCGGCGGCAACGTTGCTATCGATGTCGCGCGCAACGCCTGCCGTCTGGGCTCTGAGCATGTTGAGATGTTCTGCCTGGAGAGCGAGGCCCAGATGCCCGCCAGCGAGGAGGAGCGTCGCGAGGCCATCGAGGACGGCGCGCACATCAGCTGCGGTTGGGGCCCCAAGCAGGTCCATCTGGACGAGGCCGGTCATGTGCGCGGCATCACCTTTAAGCGCTGCACGCGCGTCTACGATGACGAGGGGCGTTTTGCGCCCGAGTACGACGAGAACGACCTGCGCCGCGTCGATGCCGACCGCGTGGTCATGTCCATCGGCCAGTCCATTGTGTGGGGCGACCTGCTGGCTGGCTCCAAGGTGGAGCTTGGCCGCGGTCAGGGTGCCCTTGCCGATCCTCAGACCTACCAGACCGCCGAGCCCGACATCTTTGTGGGCGGCGACGTCTACACCGGTCCGAGTTTTGCCATCGATGCCATCGCCGCCGGCCACGAGGCCGCCGTGTCCATCCATCGCTATGTGCAGCCGGGGTCCACGCTCACCATCGGCCGCAACCAGCGCCGCTACACCGCGCTCGACCGCGACGATGTCGTGATCGAGAGCTACGACAACGCGAGCCGCGAGGTTGCCCACGTGGACCGCGAGCGCGAGAAGGCCGCGCCGTTTAGCGAGTACGTCGAGACCTTTACCGAAGAGCAGGTGCGCGCCGAGACCGCCCGCTGCCTGGGCTGCGGCGCCTCGATCGTCGACCCCAACAAGTGCATCGGCTGTGGCCTGTGCACCACCAAGTGCGCGTTTGACGCCATCCATCTGGATCGCGACCGCCCCGAGTGCTCAACGATGGTCAAATACGAGCAAAAGCTCCCCAGCCTGGGCAAGTACGCACTCAAGCGTGCCATCAAGATCAAATTCGGTCGCAAGTAAGTAATCATAACGGGAACGGCGGAAGGAATATAAAAGTGCACGAGCTCGGAATCGTCTATCACATCATTCGCGATGTCGAGAATGTGGCGCGCGCCAATGGCGTGCGTCGCGTTTCGAGCGTGACGTTGCTGCTGGGCGAGGTCTCGGGCGTCGTTCCCGACTTGCTGCTCGACGCTTGGCGCTGGGCAGCAGATAAAAAGCCTATCACCGAGGGCTCGGAGCTTATCGTGGAGCCCGTTGAGGCCGTGACACATTGCGAGGCGTGCGGCCGCGACTACGCGACGGTCGAGTACGGAAAGACCTGTCCCCATTGCGGTAGCGGCGAGACTTATCTGCTGCAGGGCCAGGATGTCATGATCAAGCAGATCGAGACCCCCGACGAGAACCTGGCAGACGCTACCCCTGATGGTCCCGCTGCTCCTGACGCCGTCGACGCCGCCAACCCCCTCCACATCGCCTAACTTAGTCATTGGGGACGTTCTTAAACGACTAGTCATTAAAGAACGTCCCCAATGACTATTCTTTTTTGACGGTTTGCTAGAGCATAACTAACGAAATTAGTCAAGTCACGTCTGTTTAAACAAAATATCGAAGAGTCAAGCAGGTTCTTATCCGATTTAAATCGGTATTAGTGAATGCTGTGCCTGTATCTGTTTTCTAAGATGGTCAAACTAATTATGTTTAGCGAGGAATAGCTGAAAACCAGCGATGTAACCAACTTGTAACAAAAGCATGACGTTTAAACAAATAATCCAACCATTCACATTTTTTCCTATAATTTTGCCACACTTGCGGCTATACTCTTTTTTGTCGTGTAGGAAATACGTAGACAAAAAGGAGGTTATGTGATGGTAAGTATTGTTCTTGCTAGCCATGGTGACTTGGCGGCTGGAATCAAGCAGACGGGCTCGATGGTCTTTGGCGATCAGCCGTCTGTAGCCGTGGTCTCGCTCGAGCCGAGCATGGGCCCCGACGACTTCCGTGCCAAGGTCGAGGAAGCAGTCGCTTCCTTCGAGGACCAGGAGCAGGTGCTCTTCCTCGTTGATCTGTGGGGCGGTACGCCGTTCAACCAGATCAGCGGGCTCATCGAGGGCCACGATTCCTGGGCTATCGTCACCGGTGTCAACCTGCCTATGCTCATCGAGGCATATTCGCAGCGCTTTGACGCAAAGAACACTGCACATGCGATCGCAAAACATCTCGTGACTGAGGCTAAGGCTGGCGTGCGCGTCAAGCCCGAGTCTCTGGAGCCCGAGGAGAAGAAGCCGGCTGCGGCCGCCGCTGCTCCTGCAGGCGCCATCCCTCCGGGAACGGTCATCGGCGACGGGCACATCAAGATCGCCCACGTCCGTATCGACACCCGTCTGCTTCATGGTCAGGTGGCCACCACGTGGACCAAGCAGATCAACCCCAACCGCATCATCGTGGTTTCCGACGGCGTTGCTCACGACGAGCTCCGCAAGACCATGATCGAGCAGGCTGCCCCTCCGGGAGTCCACGCCAACGTCGTGCCTATCAAGAAGATGGCCGAGGTCGTCAAGGACACGCGCTTTGGCGACACCAAGGCGATGCTGCTGTTCGAGAACCCGCAGGATCTGCTCAGGGCCATCGAGGCCGGCGTCGACATCAAGGAAGCCAACATCGGTTCCATGGCCCACTCCAAGGGCAAGGTCGTCGTCACCAACGCTGTCGCCATGGGCGATGACGATGTCAAGACCATCGAGGCTCTCAAGGCCAAGGGCGTCAAGTTCGAGGTCCGCAAGGTTCCTTCGGATTCCTCCGAGGATCTCGACGCCATGTTGAAGAAAGCTAAGGCCGAACTGGCCGCTCAAGCATAGTAAAGGAGGGTCCGATACATGTCTGCAATCACTATTCTGCTTGTTGCGATTGTCGCGTTGCTTGCCGGTATGGAAGGCATTCTGGATGAGTTCCAGTTCCATCAGCCGCTCGTGGCATGCACGCTTATCGGTCTCGTAACCGGTCACCTTCAGGAGGGCATCCTCCTGGGCGGTTCGCTCCAGATGATGGCCCTTGGCTGGGCTAACGTCGGCGCCGCCGTCGCGCCTGACGCCGCTCTGGCCTCGGTCGCTTCTTCGATCATCATGGTGCTCGCCCTCAACGGTGGCGCCACCGATTCGGCCAAGGCCGTTACCGCCGCCATCGCCGTCGCCGTCCCGCTGTCGGTCGCTGGTCTGTTCCTGACCATGATCTGCCGTACCCTGGCTACCGCTATGGTTCACGCCATGGACGCCTGCGCCGAGAAGGGCGACTTCGCCGGCATCGAGCGTTGGCAGTACGCCGGCATCCTCATGCAGGGCGTTCGTATCGCCATCCCGGCAGTACTTCTGTGCATCATCCCGGCCGAGGCCGTTACCAACGCGCTTAACGCTATGCCCGATTGGCTGTCCGGCGGCATGGCTGTCGGCGGCGGCATGGTCGCTTCCGTCGGTTACGCCATGGTCATCAACATGATGGCCACCAAGGAGACCTGGCCGTTCTTCATCCTCGGCTTTGTCCTTGCTGCCATCCCTCAGCTCACGCTGATCGCCCTTGGCCTCATCGGCATCTCCCTTGCCCTCATCTACCTTGGCCTTAAGGATCTGGCCAAGCAGGGTGGCGGCATGGGCGGTGGCTCCGGTGACCCGCTCGGCGACATTCTGAACGATTACGAGTAGGAGGGGAGTGATACATATGGCAGAGAACAAGATTCAGCTCACCAAGGCTGACCGCAAGAAGGTTTGCTTCCGTCATCAGTTCCTTCAGGGCTCGTGGAACTACGAGCGTATGCAGAACGGCGGCTGGTGCTTCGCAATGATCCCTGCGATCAAGAAGCTCTACACCAGCAAGGATGACCAGATTGCCGCTCTTAAGCGCCACCTGGAGTTCTATAACACCCACCCTTATGTTTCCGCCCCCGTCATTGGCGTTACCCTCGCTCTCGAGGAGGAGCGCGCCAACGGTGCTCCGATTGACGACGTCGCCATTCAGGGCGTCAAGGTCGGTATGATGGGCCCGCTCGCCGGCGTCGGCGACCCCGCCTTCTGGTTCACCCTTCGCCCGATTCTGGGCGCTCTGGGCGCTTCCTTGGCCCTGTCCGGCAGCATCGCCGGTCCGCTGCTGTTCTTCTTCGCGTGGAACATCATCCGTTACGCCTTCCTGTGGTACACGCAGGAGTTTGGCTACAAGGTCGGCTCCTCCATCGCCAAGGACCTCTCCGGCGGTCTGATGGGCAAGGTCACCGAGGGCGCTTCCATCCTGGGTATGTTCATCATCGGCGCCCTGGTCGAGCGCTGGGTGTCCATCTCCTTCACCCCGGTCGTCTCCAAGGTCACGCAGTCTGCTGGCGCCTTTATCGACTGGGCTAATCTGCCCTCCGGTTCTGAGGGTGTCAAGGAAGCACTGACGATGTATAACTCCATCGGTGCTAACGCCCTTGATCAGGTGAAGGTCACCACGCTTCAGGCTAACCTCGATCAGCTCATCCCCGGCCTTGCCGCCGTGTGCCTGACCCTGCTGGTCTGCAAGCTCCTCAAGAAGAAGGTCAGCCCGATCGTCATCATCCTGGCTCTCTTCGCCATCGGCATCATCGGTCGCGTCTGCGGCTTCATGTAAGCACGTTTCGGCTTAAGACCGAGAATTGCTAGGCAAGGGCTTTTGAGCCATTGAAACGGACCGCACCCGGTGGGTACACTGGATGCGGTCCGATTGTTTTATTTGGAGGGCGAGGCGCGCATGGCGCAATCTCAGAACAGCACGGTCGATCTGGCAACGCCGGCAACCTGCCTGATGGGGCTTACCAGCCACGGTAATGTGATGGTGGGCAATAAGGCGTTCGAGTACTATAACGAGCGCAATCCCGAGGATTACATTCAAATCCCGTGGGATGAGGTCGACTACATCGCCGCCGAGGTTTTGCGCGGCACCAAGAAGATTACGCGTTTTGCCATCTTTACCAAAGAGAATGGCCACTTTACGTTTTCGACGCGCAATGACAAGGAAACGCTTCGCGCGGTGCGTAAGTACATTGACGAGGACAAGCTCGTTCGTTCGCCCGACTTTATCGATGTGACGGCCAAGGGCGCCAAGAGCATCCCCTCCGTCATCAAGAACCTTTTCCACAAAGGCAACTAGCCATTAAAGAGCGCCCCCCTAAAGTGGGACGCGGTTTCCCATGAGGCTCGATCGGGAAAGTGCATCCCGGTTCGAGTGCCGATTGCGGGATGTAGTTTCCGGAACGGGCCCGTTTGGGAAACCGTGTCCCGTTTCGAGTCGAAATTCTGGGACACAGTTTCCCAGCGAGGTCCCATGGGGAAAGTCTGACCCAGAATTTGCCTGGATAGTGGGACGCACTTTCCGGAGGGCTGTTCCACCGCAACTTCGAAGAGTGGCTACACGCTGCATCACAACGTGTAAATCTGCTACACTAGTACAACATGCCTCCGTAGCTCAGGGGATAGAGCACCGCTCTCCTAAAGCGGGTGTCGACGGTTCGAATCCGCCCGGGGGCACCAGAAGATTATAACGGCGTCGCGAGAGCGGCGCCGTTTCTGGTTTGTGGGAGCTGCCGACGGATTAGGACCGTCGACACCCGCGTCACCAATTTCCCCGCGGGGGGGGAGTTTTCGAATCAGCCCGGGGACACCAGAGATTGATCGAGCCCGGTACACCGTCACGGTACCGGGCTCTTCTGGTTCATGCCATGTCAAAAACGAAGCGCCCACTTGCTGGGGGAGCAAGCGGGCGCCTGTGAGCGAATATGTTTGCGGCGAGAGCCGTAATGAGCGGTGGGGTGGCGACTTAGTTGGTCGTACCGGAATCGTCGCCCGTGCTCGTGCCCGAGCCCGAAAGTGCGACCGTCAGCGTAATCGTGTTGTCGGTGGACTGCTTACCGGTGGGGGAGACGCCCGTAACGGTGGCGTTTTCGTTGCCGCTCACGGGGTTGCCGTTCTGGTCGCAGAACGCGATGTTGTAGAACCCGGCGTTGTTGAGCGCGGTGACGGCGGCGGAGATGCTCTTGCCGTACAGGTTACCCGGAACGCTGGCCTTGCCGGACTTCTTGGCAATGACGACGGTAATCGTGGCGCCAGGCTTCTGCTTGCCGCTGGGGTTCCAGCTAATCACGGTGCCCTCGGTAACCGAGTCGTTCTCCTGGTAGCTCACGTCGACGCCAAAGCCTGCCATATCGAGGGCGTTGCGCGCCTGGGCCTCGGTCATGTCGGTCAGGTCGGGGACGGACGTGGTATCCGGGCCGCTCGAGACCTTGTACGAGATGGTCGTGCCCTTCTCGACTTCCTTACCGGCTTCGGTGCCCTGCTCAAAGACCTGGCCCTCATCGGCCTCGTTGGCCTCCTCGGTTGCGTTGCCCTTGAGCCCTACGCTTGCCAGTGCGGCCTCGGCCTGGTCCTTGGTCAGGCCGACGAGCCGCGGAACCTCAACCTTTTCGGAGGGCTTAGGGCCCTTGGAGATTACCAGGTTCACCCTCGTGCCCTTGGCCTTCTTGGTGTTACCGTTGGGGGTTTGCTCGGCGACCTTTCCCTCGTCGACATCGTCGTTGTAGCTCTGGTCGACGGTGCCTACCTCAAGGCCGGCTTCCTTGATCAGCTCAATAGCGGTTTCCTGGTCCTTGCCCAGCACGTCGGGCACCGTGACCTGTTCGCCGCTGAACATGCCCGTGGCAAAGGCCACTACAACGCCAATCACGGCGACGGCGGCAATCACGGCGGCGATGATCTTGTTCTTGTTGGACTTGGGTTTCTCGACCTCGTAGGAGCCCGTGGAGCCCGAGACAGCGCTACGGGCGGTGTTCTGACCGCTCACGCCCGAGACGGGACGAACCATAGCGCGCGTTGAGTCGGAAAGCTCGCGGGTCTTGGTGGCACCCAGGTCGCCGGCGGCACCGATGATGCGCGTGGGCTCCGAGACATTGACGGCACGGCCGGACAGATAGCTGTTAAGCACCTGGCGCAGCTCGTCGGCTGTCTGGAAGCGGTTTGCCGGGTCCTTCTCCATGCACTTGAGGATGATGCGCTCAAGGTCGGCATCGACGCCGGAGTTGATCTGGCTCGGCGGGATGGGGAGCTCGTTGACCTGCTTGAGCGCGACCGAGATGGCGTCGTCGCCGTCAAAGGGCACGCGGCCGGTGGCGCACTCGTACATGACGACACCCAGCGAGTAGATATCCGAGGTGGGGCCGAGGTCCTGGCCGCGGGTCTGCTCGGGGCTTACATAGTGGGCGGTGCCCAGAACGTTGTTATCCTGCGTGAGGTGGCTGTTCTTGGCGCGTGCGATGCCAAAATCCATTACCTTGATGTTGCCGTCGGGTAGCACCATGATGTTTTGCGGCTTAATGTCGCGGTGGATGATCTCGTGCTTGTGTGCGACCGAAAGTGCGGAGCTGATCTGCGAGCCGATCTGCGCGACCTTCTTGGGATCGAGGGCGCCGTGGCTCTTGATGCCGCTCTTAAGGTCGGTACCGCGCAGGTACTCCATGACGATGTAATAGGTGTCGCCGTCCTTGCCCCAGTCGTAGACGCCCACGATATAGGGGGAGGACAGGCCGGCAGCTGCCTGAGCCTCCTGTTTAAAGCGGGCGGCGAAGGTGGCGTCGCCGGCATACTGCGGCAGCATGATCTTGACGGCAACCGTGCGGTCGAGGACCTGATCCTGTGCACGGAAGACGGTCGCCATACCGCCCGTTCCCACCTTATCCTTGAGGAGGTATCTTCCCCCGAGGACCCTCTGTTCCATTCCTGCTCCTAACATAACTATTCGCTCAACGATGTGTGTAGTACCAGATGTGTGGCCGCTGGGGCCGTGTGGCGCGTTGCCGCTAGCTCATCGGCCGCGGCGCGCCATAAGTATCCGCTTTGATCATGGGCATCACGCTCCCTGTGCGGCGAGCGCCGCGGTCAGGACGATGCCGGCAATCTTGGCCGCCTTGACGTCGTGTTTGTCGTAATCCTCCAGGGCTACCGAGATGGCAACCGTGGGTGAATCGTAAGGTGCAAAGCCAACAAACATAGAGTTGACGTTGGTGCCGCCGGTCTCGGCCGAACCGGTCTTGCCGGCAACCTTGACGCCCGGAATCTGGGCATCGGTGCCGGTACCGGACTGGACGACGGCGAGCATGGCCTGCTTGACCTGGTCGGCCGTGGCAGAGCTGACAGCCTGGCCCAGCGAGCGGGACTGCGTGGTCTTGACCACGGTTCCGTCCGGGGCGAGTATCTGGGACACAAAGAACGGGTCCATGACCACGCCGCTGTTGGCGATAGCGGCAGCGATCACGCAATTCTGCATGACGGTGGTCTGCGGGCCAGGCGTGTGGCCCATGCCGACGGGCTGGCCGGCGCCTGCCCAAGCGGTCTCCCACTCGGTCATAAGCGACGGGTCGGCCATGATGGAAGCTGCGGTGGTCAGATCCTGACCGAGCTTTTGGCCGTAGCCAAAGGCGTTGGCAAACTGGACGAGCGAGCTGGCGCCAATCTCGTTGGCCACCTGGCCAAAGACGACGTTGGACGACACGGCGAAGGCCTGCTGCAGGCTGATGGTGCCGTAGCTCTCGTTGGCATAGTTGGTGACCGGCGCGTTGCCGATGTCCATGGAGCCAGGCGCCTGGTACGTGCTGGTAAGGCTGGCGGTGCCGGTTTCGAGCGCCGCGGAGAGTGTGACGACCTTAAAGGTCGAGCCCGGGGTGTACAGCGCGTCCATGGCACGGTCGTACATGGAGCCGTCCTCGCCGCCGCCCGACTGGAGCAGCGCATCGATGTTGGTGTTGTCGTAGGTGGGCGAGCTCGCGCACGCAAGGACCGCACCGGTGCGCGGATCCATGACCACCACAGCGCCCTTAAAGCCCTTGAGCGCCTGCTCGGCAGCCGTCTGGATGCGCGAGTCGATGGTGAGCTTGGCGGTATTGCCCGGCTGGGTCTGCCCCGCGAGCGACGCGATGGCGTTGTTCCAGCTGGAGTAATCCTTGGAGCCGGTGAGCGTATCGTTCATGACGCTCTCGATGCCGGCGGTGCCGTATTGCTGGCTCACGTAGCCCACCACGTGCGCTGCCAGGTTGCCGTTGGGGTAGGAGCGTACGTAGGTGCCGTCCTCCTGCTGCAGCGACTCGGCCAGCGTCACGCCGTCGGACGTGATGATGGAGCCGCGCTGGATGTACTTGGAGCGGGCGATAGTGTGGTTGTTGGTCGGCATATCCTGATAGTCCTTGGCCTTGATGACCTGGACATAGGTGAGGTTGCCGATAAGGATGGCGAATAGCGCCGTAAAGGCGAGCACCGCACGGGTTAGACGGTTGGCGAGCGCAACGCGGCCGAGCACACCGGATTCAGGCGTGTCGAGCAGGCGACGGCGCATGCGCGAGCCGACGGAATGGCTGCCGCTGCCGTAGGAAGACGAGGTGGCAAAGCGCGTGCCCGTCGGGGCGGCGGCAGATGCGACCTGATCATCGGTGATGGCGGCCATAGTGCCGGTGCCGGTAAGCTCGGCCTCGCGTCCGGTCGCTTCGTCACCGGCGCGCAGCAGGAGCGCGACGATGATAAAGCTCGCCAGCAGCGAGGAGCCGCCCTGGCTCATAAAGGGCAGGGTGACGCCGGTCAGCGGGATCAGGCGGGTTACGCCGCCAACGATCAAGAAGGCCTGGAAGCTGATGGCGGCCGTAAGGCCCGTGGCGCTAAAGGCAGCGAGGTCGGATTTAGCGCGGGCAGCCGTGGTCAGGCCGCGAACGGCAAAGAGCATAAAAAGGATGAGCACGGCGCCGCCGCCCAAAAGGCCCATCTCTTCGCCGATAGCCGAGAAGATAAAGTCGGACTCGACGACAGGGATGTTGTTGGCCATGCCGTTGCCGATGCCAACACCGACCAGGCCGCCATCGGCAAGCGAGAAGAGCGACTGGACGATCTGGTAGCCCTGCCCCTGGGCGTCCTTAAACGGATCGACCCAAACTTGGAAGCGCACCTGAACGTGAGACAGGAACTTGTAGGCGCCCACGGCTCCGACGGCTAAGAGCGCAAGGCCGATAACGACATACGAAAAGCGCCCCGTGGCAACGTAGAGCATCAGCAAGAAGATGGTGTAGAACAGCACGGCCGAACCCAGATCGCGTTCGAAGACGACGACGAGCAGGCACACACCCCACACGGCAAACAGCGGCAGCAGCAGTCGCAGGCGAGGGATCTTAAAGCCCAGGATCTTGCGGTTGGAGATGGAGAGCAGCTCGCGGTTCTCGGCCAGGTACCCGGCCAGGAACAGCACGATAAAGACCTTGGCGAACTCGCCAGGCTGGATGGTAAAGCCCGCGATGCGAATCCACAGTTTGGAGCCCGAGATCGTGGTGCCGATAAAGATGGGCAGCATCAGCAGGATGATGCCGATAATGCCAAAGGTGTACTTGTAGCGCATGACCACGTCGAGGTTTTTGACCAGTGCGAGCGTTCCCACCATCAGGGCCACCGAGACAAACAGGATGATGAGCTGTGAGATGGCGAGAGCGGGGGCGAGACGCGTCACGAACGTGATGCCGATGCCCGAAAGCACAAAGACAATGGGCAGGATGGCGGGGTCGGCACCGGGCGCCAAGATGCGCACGGCAATGTGGGCCGCGGCAAAGGCGGCAAAGAGGCCGATCGGCACGGCGAGCGTCTCAAAGGAGATGGCGGCGCCCGCGGTGAGCACGTACATCGCATATAGCAGGATGACGGGGAACGCCGAGGCGATGAGCAAGAGCAGCTCGGTGTTGCGGCGACTCATAAGCGGCACTCCCTTTCTAATTCTTATCGGAGGCTTCGGCCTCGGCGGACTGTTCGGCGGTTTTCTCGGAATCTGATTCGGAGGTCGATCCCTGATTGGTGTTGTCGCGAATCGTTTGCGCGTCGATCACCTGGCGGGTCTGCTCCTCGTCGATCTGGTGGCGGTACTTGGATATCGTGTCCTGCGCATCGTCGACACTTGTTTGCGGAATGCCCGCCTTGAGGCGGTTTTGCGTGTCTTCGGGCAGGTCGGACAGCTTGATGCTGGTTTCGCTTTCGAGCCAGTGGAGCTTGAGTCCGAGTGGCTTGCCGGGCAGGCCGCGCCAGACGGCGACATTGCCCTGGTAGGTACCAAGGTAGTACGAGCCGGTGACACCCGTGTAGGCCCAGATGCCAGCTGCCAGCACAAAGACGAGGGCCAGGATGGCGGCGATAGTAACGTTGCGGCGACGCACGCGTTGCGCCTCGCGCATGACGCCATCGTCAACCAGGTCAACGACTACTACGGTCACGTTGTCGTGGCCGCCGGCGGCAAGCGCCGCGTCCACTAGGTTGTCGACGCAGATTTGCGCGGTTGAGGACTGCGTGGCGATGTTCTCGATATCGCTATCGGGAATCATGCTCGAGAGGCCGTCGGAGCACAGGATCAGGCGGTCGCCTTCCTCGATATGCAGAGTGAAGTGGTCGGCATACATGGCGGGGTCCGAGCCCAGCGCACGGGTGATGACCGAACGGTTGGGGTGGACGCGAGCCTCGTCTGCCGTGATCTCGCCGGCGTCCACGAGCTCCTCCACGTAGGAGTGGTCGCGGGTCACGCGGATGAGCGTGCCCTCGTGGAGCAGGTAGGCGCGAGAGTCACCCACGTGAGCGATGGCGAGCGTGTCGTTTTCGATATAGGCGCAAGTGGCTGTGCAGCCCATGCCGGGCTTGCCCAGGCCATTCAGGGCCGCCTCGATTACGGCGGCGTTGGCTGCCTCGACGGCTGCGGCCAGGCGTGCTGCGTCGGCAGACTGCGGGGCCGTCTTGGCGATGGTCTCGACAGCGATAGAAGAGGCCACCTCGCCGGCGGCGTGACCACCCATGCCGTCGCATACGCAAAAGAGCGGCGACTGCACCAGGTAGGAATCCTCATTGTGCGGACGCACGCAGCCAACGTCGGAGCGGGCGCCCCACATGAGTTGCGTGGTGGTGCCGGCATCATAGGTCGAGTCGGTCTCGATGCGCTCCTCGGTCAGGGGCTCAAAGCTCATGGTCGAGCCGGGGTCTTTGAGCTTGGCCTCAACGGCGGCAACGTCGATCTCGGCGGTGTCACCGGGAGAGACGGTGTCGGTCTCGGCGTTTGATTCGGAATCGCCGGTGTCCGGGGAGTCGGGCTCCTCGGAAACGCGGGCGGTCGACTCGTCGTCTTGCGGGCTGACGTCTATAGGCTCGGGCGCCGGCGTAGACGCGGGCGCAACCTCGGATGCCGGGGCTATGGGAAACGCCGGCGCGGCGGGCTCGGGTGCCGCAAACACCGCAGCGCTCTCGTTGATTGCCGCGGCGACGGGCTCTGCAAAGTGGGCCGGCGCCGGGGCTGCTTCGGGCGCTGTGGGCTGTTCCGCAGCATGTGCGCCGATGGGCGCCGCTGCGGCATCCTCTTCGTCCTCGTTATCGGCGAGATCCGAAATATCATGCGTTACATGCGAAAGAGGCAGGGAGAACACGGTGTCCTCGGGTTCCACGGGTGCGGAGCCCGCCGGAGCGGCGTGGGCCGGTGCGGCTGCGGCGGCAGCCGGTGCCTCGGTCATGGTTGCGGACTTGTTCTCCTCGTCGATCATCGACGGTTCACCTTCATGACCACGTCGCCAATCTGGACTTCGTCGCCCTCGCGCAGCGTTGCGGGCTCCACGAGCTGGCGGCCGTTGACGAGCGTGCCGTTAAGCGAGTTGAGGTCCTCGATGATGAGCGCCGGGCCCTGCAGCGAAAAGCGCGCATGCGAGGCCGAGACGAACGGTTCGTTGATGCAGATGTCCGAAGATGGCGAGCGACCGACGATGACGGGGCCGAGCATGTCTACGTGGATGCCGCGGATACCGCGCGGACCCTTGTCCACATCAATCGTCCAGATAGCCGAGTCGCGGCGCTGCCCGCGCACAAGTCCCACGCCGGTCTTCATGACGGCGAACAGGAAGATATAGAGCAGGGCGACCAGGACGATGCGGCCTGCAAAAAGGACGATATCGATGTTCATAAGCGACTATCCCCTAAATTCAAAGGTGCTCAGGCCAAACGTCAGCAGATCGCCGTTGCGCAGCGGGCAGCGCGTAATGCGGCGGTTGTTGACGAGCGTGCCGTTGGTGGAATTGAGGTCCTCGATCGACCAATCCGAGCCCGTAAAGGTGAGCTGGGCGTGGCGGCGCGACACATTGGGGTCGCGCAGGGCAATGTCGGAAACTGAGCGCTCGCGACCGATGGTCACCTGTGCGGAGGTGATGCTATGGCTCTCGCCGCTCACGACGTCGACGAGCTGGGCGAGCGGGCGCTGCGGGGCGCGAGTGCTCGCCATGTTGGAGGCGATGCCGGCTGCGGCGCCTAGGCCCACGGCGGCACCGGTCGCGGCGGCTCCGCCCATGCCGGCAAGCGAGTCGCGCGAGACGGTCTGCGGCACCGGGATGGGTGCGGCGGCGGGGTCGGGGACGCTAGGCGCGAAGGGGTCTGCCACGGCAAGCGGGTCGGAAGCGGCGGCGCGAGGCGTCGGCTGCTGCTGGGGCATGGCGGCGGGGCGCTGCTGCTGCGGGGCAGCAAACTGCTGCTGGCCGGCGCGCGGGGCGCTGGCGGCACGGCTTGCCGCGGAGTTGTTCTGGCCCAGGCCGTTTTGATAGGCGCGCTCTTCTTCGTACAGGCGGCCGAGCGTGGGGGCATCGACGTTCTCGGCAAAGACCGAGAACTTGCCGGCGCGCAGCTGCGGATCGATCATAAAGCGCACGAGGGGCTCGCCGACAAAGACATAGCGGCGCTTTTCGGCCTGCGCCTTCACAAACTCGCGGACCTCGCGCGAAAGCTCGGGGTAGAACGGGGCGAGCATGGGATCGTCGTCGGCGGCGATAAGGATGGTATAGAGTGCCGGCGCCGTGTTGACGCCGTTAATCACCAGAGTCTGATCCTCCATGTCGCGAGCGGCCTGCTTAGCAAGCTTCTTAAAGGAGAACGGGGCACGGGTGGCACCGAAGATGCCGGCCACGTGGTCCTCGAAGATGTTCAGGAAGTTCACGAAAGATCACTCTCCGTATAGGTTCTTTGGTATCCGAGCAAATATAGGCATATCCCAACGATTATAGAGGATAGGGTTCCCGCAACCGCCGCCTTGGCGACGACCGCGGCTGCAAGGCTGGCAATTTCCATATGGTGTGCAAGACAGGACGCCGCTGAGCAGCCGATGCCGGTGGCAATGATGGCGGCGATTGCGGCAAGGTTTGAGCCCTGATCGGCACGCTTGGCATGGGCATTGAGCAGCGCAGATGACGCCGCGGCAGTTGCCGCGACCAGCACAAAGGCAGCCCAAAGGAGCGGGTCTCCCAGCGCTGCGGCAACGTTACCGAGCCCCAGCACGCCTCCGGCTGAAAGCGCGACCGTGGCCAGACGGGCAAAAAGCGCGCCCATGCCCGTTGCCGCGGCGGCGCTTGCCGGGCCGAGCCAAAATGACGCGACGCCGGCGGCGACCCCAGCTGCCAGGAAGGTATTGCCGGTCAGACAGCCAAGCGCGAGTGCACAGGTGAGCGCGGCGCTCGCGGCAGCCTCGGTGCGACCCCAGGCGATCCACCAACCGGACATGGCGGCGGCAAAGATCACCGCGACGGGCAACATCGACAGGATACCCTGCGCCTGCATGGTGGCGTTTGCCATGAGCACCAAAAAGCCCACAGCCGAGATGGCCGAGCCAATCTGGGGGGCCAGGCCAGCCGCCGCTCCGATCGCGATAGCCGCAATGACCAGGCCGGGAAGCGCCGCGACCCCGGCCGTCTGCATCAGCAAAAAGCTAAAGGTGCCGCACGTTAGCGCCGAGATAGCGCGCATGGTGTAGTCGCGCGCATGGCTCCAGCGCGTGCCCGCCCAGCCGAGTGCGGGGTCGACCTCGATGGCGTCGTCCTCGTAGTGCGACGGCTCGATATCGTCGAGCTCCTGCTCGTCATCCGAAAGCTCGCCAACCATTTGCTCCAGGCTGCGACGGCCTTCGCGCACGCTGCCCAGACCGGCAAGGAGCTGGTCGCAAAATGCCTCGATGCTGTTGGGGCGGTCCTGCGGCATGGGGGAGAGCGCGCTCATGAGCGCAGCCTCGGCTCCCGGGGGAAAGTGTGGTATCAGCTCGCTGGGATAGGTGGCGCCGCCGATGATGCGGTCGAGCGAGTCGGCGGGCGTGGCCGCCATAAAGGGTGCGCTGCCGCACAAGCCCTCATAGATAACGCAGGCAAGGGCAAAGACATCAGCGCGTTCGTCGACCGTGCCGGTCTCGATATCGAGCTGCTCGGGCGGCATGTAGCCGATGGTGCCGCCGCGCGAGCCGCCAAAGCCACCGGCGGACGACAGTCGCGCCATGCCAAAGTCGGTGAGCTTTACATTGCCCGAGTGGTCGATGAGCACGTTGGCGGGCTTAATGTCCAGGTGGAGTACGCCATTACTATGGGCGAAGGTGAGCGCCTGGCCCAGGGCATCGGCAATGGCCGCGGCCTCGTCAAAGGTAAGTGAGTGGCCGTCCACGCGGTGCAAAAACTCGGCCAGCGACATGCCATCGACATATTCCATAACCAGGTAGGCATAGGCTGTGTCGTGCGTAAAGTCGATGACCTGCACGATGTTGGGATGTTGAAGCATAGCGGCAGTGTGCGCCTCGCGCAGGACATCCATGATGTCGCTGGCGGGCATGCCGGCACCGTTGATAAGGGGGATGCGCTTAATGGCGACGCGGCGGCGCAGATGCGTGTCGCGGCAGATCTCGATGGAGCCAAAAGCGCCGGTCGCAAGTGTCTCGAGCGGCTGGTACCGCTTGAGCAGCTCGCGAGAGCTGGTGCCCTCCAAAGGAACGTCCGGCGAGAACCGGGCGGTATGTTGCGAGAAAAGCGGCATGGCCAACCCTCGTGCGTTTAAAGTTCGTTTGCGAGCGGCGGGCGCGGGGCCGAGCCATTCGCGGTGGCATAGATGCTGCTAGTGTAGCACGCTCGGGCGGATGGCGAGGATAGCGGGATGCGAGGCTGCCTGTCTGGTCTGGCCTTAGCGCTTCTTCCTGTTCTTCTTCTGCTTGCGCTGCTTGCCTTTGGTCTCCTGGGGCTTGTCGCCCTGCTTGGCCTCGGCGGCCTTCTCGGCCTTCATCTTCTTGCGTTTGGTCTCAATGCGGAGTTTTTTGTTGATGCGCGCCTTAAGGAAGGTGCCAAACTGCTCGGCATCGCCGCGAACAAAGGTGTCCTTGGGGATCGTCACGCCCTGGTCGGCGAACATGGCCACAAAGATGCGCTCGCCGTCGAGTACGTGGTCGAGCTTCTCAAACGGGAAGAACTGCGACTTGCCGCTCTTGCCCCAGACCATCAGACCGTCTTCGTTGGCGGCGACGCGGCGATAGCGGCCGCCCATGGACTCGTCGGCCTCGACGGCATCGATAAAGTCGCGGGCGAGCGTGTGGTGCAGGTTTTTGCTCCACCAGGCCAAAAAGGCGCCGAACACGATCAAGACGACGCCGAACTTGATCCAGTTGCCGCCGGCCACCAGCATGCCGATGCCGAGCAGCGCGGCAATTGCCGCGGCGACATACAGCGAGCCGCGACGCCTGGGCGAGGCAACCAGGCGGGCGAAGTCGGTGACCAGGTCGTTTTCGTACTGGTACTCGTTGAGGTACAGGATGCCGTCGTCGGCTGCGGCCTGCTCCTCGAGCGCGACCTCGACCTGGTCGGCTGCTTCGGAGGGAACGAGGTTGCTCTCTGCGTCTGCCATGCTCTTTGGACTCCTATCGCGGCGGGCTCGCCGTACGGGTTATTATGGAATGCAGTATGCCGTGCGACCGCATGGCCGCCGCGGCAACAAGACTCAGTATACCCGGGGGAGCACCCATGGAATCGTTGTACCGAAAGTATCGCCCGCTCACCTTCGACTCCGTGGTGGGCCAGCAGCATATCGTCTCGACGCTCGAGCACGCCATCACCGAGGGGCGCCTGTCCCACGCCTACCTGTTCTGCGGACCGCGCGGCACGGGCAAGACCACCATGGCGCGCATTCTGGCCAAGGCGCTGCTGTGCCGCAATGCCGAGGCGGCGCGCGCCGAGGGTGCAAGCGGCTGCATGCCCGACGGCACTTGCGAGGAGTGCGAGCTCATCGCCGAGGGCAACCACCCGGATGTCTACGAGCTCGATGCTGCAAGCCGTACCGGCGTGGACAACGTGCGCGAAGAGATCATCAACTCCGTCAACTTTGCCCCGGTGCGCGGCAAGTACAAGATCTATATCATCGACGAGGTCCACATGCTCACGACGGCGGCGTTCAACGCGCTGCTCAAGACGCTCGAGGAGCCGCCGGCACACGTGATCTTTGTGCTGTGCACCACCGACCCGCAAAAGATTCTGGAGACCATCCTCTCGCGCTGCCAGCGTTTCGATTTCCATCGCATCGGCAACGAGGATATTGAGCATCGCCTGGCATACGTGTGCGAGCAGGAGGGCTTCGATTACGACGACGAGGCGCTGGCTATCGTGGCGCGCCATGCCAAGGGTGGCATGCGCGACGCATTGTCCACGCTGGAGCAGCTGAGCGTCTTTGGTAACGGTTCTGTGCATGCGGACGACGCCCGCTCGCTTTTAGGCGAGGTTTCGGACCAGATTCTGGGCGAGTTTTCCCGCGCCATTGCCGATCGCGATGTTGCCGAGCTCTATGGACTGATCCGTGCGCAGGTCGAGGAAGGAAACGACCTGCTGGAGCTGACGCGCGACCTGGTGGCGCATGTGCGTGACGTGTACGTTGCCTGCGTTGCCGGTGCCCGCGCCGAGCTGTTTGAGGGCGGCTCCGAGCAGGCCGAGGCGCTTGCTGCCGAGGCCGCTGCCTTTGGCGAGCATCCTGCCGACCGCCTGGCCCGTGTGCTGACAGTGCTCGACGATGCCGCACTGGAGATGAGGGGCGCGAGCGACGTGCGCCTGGTGCTCGAGATTGCCTGCACGCGTCTGACACGTCCCGAGGCCGATTTAACGATTGAGGCATTGGCCGAGCGCGTGGCACGTCTGGAGGCCATGGTTGCCAACGGCGCTGTGCCGGCGAGTGTGGCCGCTGCTCAGGCCGCCGCGCCTGCAGCATCCGTACTCGCTGCTGCCCAGCAGCCAACGCTCATTTCGGGCGCCCGTGCTGCCGCTCCGGCGGCATCCGCTGCCCCCGCTGCTACGTCCGCGCATCAGGGCGGCATGCCTTGGGACCGTGGTGCTGCCGCTCCGGCGGCTCAGCCTGGCCCCCGTTCTGCGTCCGTGTCGGCTTCCAAGCCTGTAGCGCCTGCACCTCAGTCTGCGCCGGCTCCGACGCCTCAGCCCGTTGCGGCCCCCGCGCCTGCCACCGCTCCGGCACCTAAGCCCCAGTCCAACAATGCCGCCCAGGTTGCCGCCGCCGGCGCCGCCGAGACCCCCGCGGTCGAGGATGCCGGAGAGCTGCAGCGCAAATGGGCCGAGGTCGTCGAACGCGTCAAGGCTCGTCAGGCCTCCTACGCAGGGCTTTTGCTCAATGCCCGCGCCACAGCAGACGACGGCTCCAAGCTCACGGTCTCGTTCCCCGCGGGCTCGACCTTTGCCATCAAGATGCTCGGACGCGCCGACACGCAGTCGGTGGTCCTGCCGACAGTCAGTGCGGTCTTCGGTCGTCGCACCGTCGACTACGTCCTGGATGGAGGTGGCACGCCGGCTCCTCAACATGAGGAGCATTCTCCATCTGCACGGGCTGCGGCATCTGCGGACCCGCAACCCGTGTCCTCGGCGGCCCCTGCATCCTCGAGCGTCAGCGCGACGCAGCCAAAAACAGCACCGGTAGCGGCATCGACCCCGTCGGTGCCTAAGCCAGCCGCGGCCAAATCGGCTGCTTCGGTCTCCGCGCCCAAGCCTGCCGCTGCGCCTGCACCCAAGTCATCCGACCTGGGCAAGGCCCCCTGGCTGCGCTCGGACAACCCTGCCGGCGCTCCCGCCACGGGCAAGCTCCCGACTGAGCCTGCGCCCCGCGCGCCCGAGCGCGCGTCCGCTCCCAAGGCTCAGCCGTCCGCGCAGTCCGCGCCGTGGGAATCCGAGCAGGTGCCCTACGACGACGCTATGGTCGGCGGCTTCGCTGGCGATGCGAGCGGGGACGATCTGCCTCCGTTCGACGTGCCGGGTGCGACGCCCGCGCCCAAGTCCGCTGTAACTGCCCCCAAAGAGGAGGACGCTCCTGCAGCTCCCTGGGAGTCCAACCCTGGTGCGGGCAGTCCCTTCGGCCATCAGGGCGCAGCCCCAAGCATCCCGCAGACCGAGGACGAGGCCAAAGCCCTCATCCGCAGCGTCTTTGGCCAGGCCACCATCTTCAAGCCGGTGGAGTAGCTGCGCAGGCGGGTATACTGCTCAAGAAGAGGACCCCTTGTCCGGGCGCATCTGTATTTCGGACATGTGTAGTGTGGTGCCGCGTATCTCGCATTCGAGCAGACAGGTGCGTGACGGTCGGCCTAGGATGCTGAGGTCGATGCGATACGTCGCATGGCTGTCCGTGTACTCGACTTGCTCGGCGTTAATGGTTGCTCCGATTGCCAAATAAACGCCTAGCTCGGCATCGACAATCTTGAAGTCCTTTATCTTGACCTTGAACTCTTGATAGAGGGACGGGCTGTTGTAGTAGACGGTTCGGGTTCCGTCGGTGCACTCATCGGTCGTCTCCCATTTGACGACGGGCTGGTCCGAGCTGGCTATCAGCAGTTCTGCTCCAAAAGCTATGGCATGGGTGATGACAACCAGCAATGCCCAGCCGACAAAGAGATAGAGAACCACATATGCAACGGGGTGTTTTGAGCGGATGTTTTGGAGCGCGTTGGGGGCATTCATGGGGCACCTCCAAATTACTATCTATGGCAATCAAATTATACCCTGCCGCCATGTGCGCCGCCTCGAGCAGCGGTTCGGCATTTAGCTATTTAGTGGCGCACATGAAATGCCGGATTCGGCTCTACTAGATTGAGTGTGCGATATTATGCAACCTTGCATAATTCGACCTTGCATAATCTTTGGGCGCGGCTTGCACTCCAGGACATGTATATCGACTGAGGGAACACGTCCGCCCCGCTTGCTTGCCCCGCGCCGTGGTACGATTTTTGAGTTTGAAAGTCCCGCCGTGCTCCGGCTGCCCTTGCAGCTTGTCGCGCGGCCGCACGTAAAGGAGCCATCATGGCCGGTATGAACATGCAGCAGATGATGAAGCAGGCCCGCAAGATGCAGGAGCAGCTTGCCGCCGCGCAGGAGAACCTCAAGTCCCAGACCGTCGACGCCTCTGCCGGCGGCGGTATGGTCAAGGTGACCGTCAACGGCGAGATGGAGCTCGTCAACCTCACCATCGACCCCGATGCTCTCGATCCCGAGGACGTCGATATGCTGCAGGACATGATCATGGCTGCCGTCAACGAGGCCGTCCGCGGCGTCAACGAGCTCGCCAACAAGCAGATGGGCGCCATCACCGGCGGCCTCAACATCCCGGGCATGCCGTTCTAAGACACGCATATATATGAGTGCGAATCACAGTCTGCAAAAACTGCTCGATGAGCTGGGCCGTCTGCCGGGCATTGGTCCCAAGTCGGCCCAGCGCATCGCCTATTACCTGCTCGAGGCCGATGCCGAGGAGGCCCGCCGCCTGGCCGAGGCCATCCTGGAGGTCAAGCAGGAGGTCCACTTTTGCAGCCGTTGCTTTAACTACGCCACGGCCGACGAGTGCTCCATCTGCCAGGACCCGATGCGCGATACCACTCGTATTTGCGTGGTGGGCGAGCCGCGCGACGTCCAGGCGATCGAGCGCACGGGCAGCTACCACGGCCTGTACCATGTGCTAGGCGGCGTGATCAGCCCCATGGACAAGATTGGCCCCGAGCAGTTGCACATCCGCGAGCTGCTGGCGCGTCTGGGCCACGAGGATATCCATGAGGTCATCATCGCCACCAACCCCAACATCGAGGGCGAGACCACGGCGAGCTATCTGGCCCGTACCATCAAGCCGTTGGGCGTCGAGGTGTCGCGTCTGGCAAGCGGCCTTCCCGTGGGCGGCGACCTGGAGTATGCCGACGAGCTTACGCTCGGGCGCGCCATCGAGGCCCGTCGCGCGATTTAGGTGGCGAGCCTGCTCCTGCCGTATGTTTTCCTCGCGATGCACGGGGTAGTCATAATTTCCCCGTGCGACTGTGAGTTTGTTGTGCAACAAAGATGCTTCGTATCCGCTTATCGCATGGATGCTTCCGCTCGCATCCTTAATTTGCCCATTCGTTGCGCAACCTTTTAGGTTCGCTGATACACTCAAATATGGATTTGAATGAATGCGCCGCTTCTGAGCGGCGTGTTTTTCTTGGAGGAGAACGCATGCGGCCCGGTGGCACTCAGACAAAGCGCGGCGCCGCGGTGCGCATGCGACGCCGACTGGGCTTGGCGCCGCGGGCGTACGTGCTGCTGTCGTGCTCGCTGGTGCTGGTCATGGCTGGCGTTTCTGCCTATGGCATGACCGTGCCGTCCATGATGCAGGCGCATACCGCACGCGAACCGCGCGTGGGGCATGAGGTCAAAAGTGATCTGGGTACCACGACTGGATATGCTTGGGCAAGTGTGGTCGCGCATATTGTGTTTGGCACCGACGATGCGGACGGCGCCGAGGCCCCGGACAACGAAGTCACGCTTGCCAACGGCAAAACCATCGTGCTCACCAACACCAAGATCATCGATCGGTTGTCCAACAATAGCGTGGCGGCAACGGTGAATAAGGTCGAGCAACAGAAGGAGCGGGATGCCCAGCAGTCCGGAAAGCCCGGTAGCTCGGATACTCCTGGCTCCGGCTCGGATTCGTCGAGTTCGGGCGGCGGCTCTGGGTCGGGTTCCTCTACCGGAGGGTCTGTAAACGGCGGCTCGACGAGCGGCAACACTGACAACGATGCAAACTCCGGTGGCCTTTCCGCTGCTGAGGAAGAGAGCATTCACAGTTGGCTTGTGACCAAGTACAACATGCTCGACGGCTATGTTTCTCGCGCCAATGACGTGGTCTCGACCTATAACTCTACGGGAGATCCCAGACCGTGCGACAGCCTGGTCGGGGAGATGTTTGTCATTCGAGCCGAGTTCGGTCGTCAGACATTCTCGCCCCGGTCAAAGTGGTATCAGCAGTATGACAATCTGTGGGGCTGTTACACCAACCTATGTCAATGGGTCGGCCATTACGGCGATGATGACGTCGCGCTCGGTAACTTCAACAATAACGTGGCGGCGCTTGCCCTATGATGACCGATCTTGCATCCACCACACCACAATCGCTCGGTCGCGATCCCATGGTCGGCCTGCGCCTGGCGCGTGTCGACGGGTTTGAGCCGGCCATTGCGCTCGGTCAGGACGAACTGCCTGCCTATCTGCGTCGTTTTACGATGCTGTTTGCCGACGATGCCACCATGCGCCGTGGCGGTATCGGCCGCGTGACGCGTGCCGTCAACGCCCAAGGCGAGGCCGTGGCGCTCAAGCAGCTCATCTTGCCGGCGCGCGATGAGTTCGACGACGATGCCGCTCACGAGGCGCTGGTCGCCAAGTTCAAGGCAGCGTTTCGCGAGGAATACGAATGCCATCGCGCCCTTTCGGGCCTTAAGGGCTTTCCCCGCCTCTATGGCTGGGGCGAGGTCGACGGTGTGCCTGCAATTGTCATGGAATGGGTCGAGGGCGAGACGCTTGCCCGCTTGCGTTCGCGACTTGCCGTGGACGATGCCGGACGCCTGTCGCCGCTTGTGGCGGCGCGTCTGGGTCGCGACCTGTTCGATCTGCTCTGCCGTATGAGCCTAGTGGGCGAGGGCTTTGTCCATCGCGATATCTCGCCCGCTAATATTATGGTGCGCACGGCGCGTCTACCGCTTGACCGGCAGCTTGCCGAGGGCACCTTTGACCTGTGCCTGATCGACTTTGGCTCGTCGCTGGCGCTCGAGCCTGCGTCGGCCGTGGCCGGTACCGGCGGCAAGACGTCGTTTACGGAGCGCTATGCCACGCTGCGTCGCGCGACGGTTGCCTATGCCCCGCCCGAGATGCTCACCGACGATATTCCCGATCTGCGCGCTTTGCGTATGTCGCCGGCGATCGACGTCTATGCCGCGGCAAGCACGGTTTACGAGCTCATTGCCGGCGTCGCGCCATACGAAGCCGCGCCGAGCACTTCGGGCACCTCGGGTTCGCGCAAAAAGACGCGCGACATCGCGAGCCCCTACCGTCTCAAGATGGACACGCGGCCCGACTATCCCATTGGTGCCCATGCGCCCGGTTGCGATTTGACTCAGCTGCTTTGTCGTGAGCCCGATGTGGCGCTCGCCGCGGCCGAGCAGGCCCAGCAGCTGGGGCTTGAGCCGGATTCCGAGGAGCTACGCGATGCGCTGGCGTTTGTCGATGCCCAGCTGTTCGACGTGGTGACGGCCTGTCTGTCCAGCCATCAAAAAGATCGTCCCGAGCCGGCGGCGGTCGAGGCGGCGCTCTCGGCGTTTTGTGACCACTATGCGCAAAATGTCGGTCGTTCGCTCCGCGGCGAGCCGCTCACGCCGTGCCCCATGGATGCGTCCGGCCGCGCGGTTCGTCGCGCGCTGATGGTCGGCGCGACGGTCGCCTGTGGCGTGGTTTGGGCTGTGGTCGTGGTTTCGGCCGCGCTGCTGGCGTCGGGCGCCCGCGTGACGGCGACTTTGGGATCGCTCGTGTGGTCTGGGTCGCTACCGGGTATTATTGCCGCACTGGCGTTGGCGCTGCCCGGCATAGCCGGCGTTGCCGCGGGGGCACTTGCGCGTGATCGGCGCTCGGGGTTCCTGCAGGGTGTGCTTGCGCTTTCTGCCTGCGAGGTTCCGGTGCTGGTTGTGGCTGCATGTAGCGTTTTTTCCCAACGCGCCGTGATGGGCGGCCTTGTTGCCGCTCTGGTTGCAACCTATACGCTTACGTG
The DNA here is from genome assembly GCA_014871645.1 of Collinsella sp. Taxonomy (GTDB): domain Bacteria; phylum Actinomycetota; class Coriobacteriia; order Coriobacteriales; family Coriobacteriaceae; genus Collinsella. The sequence continues at coordinate 29,093 of WGSN01000009.1, read as the reverse complement.
GTTTTTGCTTGCGATGGGCTTTGCCTTTGAACTTCCCGTTTCGGCACCGCGACGCACAAAAGCCCAGATGGCGACTCCGCTTGCCGGTGGAGCCGCAGCTGCCCGTACTTTTGGCGGACCTGTCGAAGTATCGTCCGATTCTATTTCTACGACCAAGGAGGCCTAGGTCATGGCATCTCAAGTTGAGCTCACCCCATGCGGGGCCATGTTTGACATCTTTAAGCGCGCGGCGCATCTGAGCCATATCGAGCTGTGCGGCTTGGTGCTTTCGTCCCGTCCGCTCGCCGACGGCCGCAGCCCGCAGAGCCGAGCCGCCGATCGCTCTTGGGTTTCCCGCTTTATCGTTCGCGCGCCGGTCGGCACGCTTCAGCAGCGCTACTTTGCCGAATACGGTACCTCGGCTGCGCGTATTATGTCGCAACTGGCCCTGCGCCAGCGCAATCCCATGGACTCCACGGCTGTGATCAATATGGTGTGCGGTCCTGCAGGTGAACCGATGGTACGCGCGCTCGAAGAGTGCCACCAGGACACGAATCTCTATCGCAACGCGCTCGATCGCCTGTCCCAGGCGGCGGAACTCATGCCCGCCGAGCGCGCCGAGGCCGTGCTGGTGCTGTTTGTCGCCGTCGGTTGTTCGGCGGATGTGCGGTCCTCGGTGAACTATGCCATCGACTACGCGCACGCGACCTGTGGCGGAGGCACCTCCACGCCGCGTTCGCTTGGCATGTCGATGACCGCGGGCGAACGCGAACCCGCCCCGGCGCACCCCTTGGGCTTGCTGCGCGTACAAAACAGTTTTGTCGTGAGCGCCCCGCGCTGGATTCAGCCGAGTGAGCAGGGTGTTGAGATTGGCGCGCTGGCTACTGGTGAGGGCGATATTACCGACGTCGGCGACGATGTCTCGGCCCGCCATGCCCATATCTGGTGCGATGCTCAAAATATCTGGCACGTCGAGGACTTGTCGTCCACCAACGGAACCGTGGTGGTAAACGGGGCCACGCGCGTCTGCATTCAGGTCGAGCCCGGCCGTTCCGCCCAACTCAATCCCGGCGACGAGCTCAAGCTCGGCGAATCCACTACCTATGCCATCCTCTTCGGTGCCCTCTAGCCGGCAGTTAGGGACGTTCCTTTTCTGCCGGCACTTGGGGACACTCCTCGGCGCGCCAGAGCCGGTCGCCCGGGGATGGAGGGACCATTTTGGCCCTTGGCAGTCACCCAAGGTAAACCTTTACCGCCCGCCTATATTTGCCGAAATTACACTTGACGGCGGGGTACAATAAACCCGCATGCGGATTTTCGTTGCGGGCGCTTCCCATCGCCGGGGCGTGCCCGGGAGCATCCGGCATGCGGCCTTTGCGGCGCTCGGTCATGTGCAAGACGGGCGGTCGGGTCTGTGGGGCGCATCAGCTGGCCCTCGCCTCGGCATGTCTTCTCTCCACGCCACGTACCTGCTGCTGAGCCTGCCTGCCAGATGATTGGAAGCAACAGCGTAAATCCCATCACGCCAACATCCCGGCGATCGCCGGGGCCTGTATACCTATATGAGAGGAGAGGGGTATATGGCGCGTAAGTTTAAGTCTATGGACGGCAACGAGGCGGCCGCATATGTTTCGTATGCGTACACCGAGGTAGCGGGAATCTATCCCATTACGCCGTCCAGCCCGATGGCCGACCATGTCGACCAGTGGGCGGCCCAGGGTCGCAAGAATATCTTCGGCACCCCGGTCAAGGTCGTCGAGATGGAGTCCGAGGCAGGTGCAGCCGGTACCGTTCACGGTTCGCTGGGCGCCGGTGCTCTGACCACCACCTACACGGCTTCTCAGGGTCTGCTCCTGATGATTCCGAACATGTACAAGATCGCGGGCGAGCAGCTCCCGGGCGTCTTCCACGTCTCCGCGCGTTGCGTCGCTTCCCACGCCCTGAACATCTTTGGCGATCACTCCGACGTCATGGCCTGTCGTCAGACCGGCTTCGCCATGCTCGCCGAGGGCAACGTCCAGGAGGTCATGGACCTCTCGCCGGTGGCTCACCTTGCCGCCATCGAGGGTAAGACCCCGTTCCTTAACTTCTTCGACGGCTTCCGCACCAGCCACGAGATCCAGAAGGTCGCCATGTGGGACTACAAGGATCTGGCCGAAATGTGCGACATGGACGCCGTCCAGGCCTTCCGCGACCACGCGCTCAACCCTGAGCACCCGCACACCCGCGGCAGCCACGAGAACGGCGATATCTTCTTCCAGAACCGTGAGGCCTGCAACAAGGTCTACGACGAGCTTCCCGCCGTCGTCGAGGGCTACATGAAGAAGATCAACGAGAAGCTCGGCACCGATTACGGCCTGTTCAACTACTACGGCGCTTCCGATGCCGACCGCGTCGTCGTGTGCATGGGCTCCTTCTGCGACGTGCTCGAGGAAGTCATCGACTACCTCAACGCTCACGGCGAGAAGGTCGGCCTGGTCAAGGTTCGTCTGTTCCGTCCGTTCTCCATCAAGCACTTCGTCGACGTTCTCCCCGAGACCGTCAAAAAGATCGCCGTCATGGACCGCACCAAGGAGCCGGGTTCCATCGGCGAGCCGCTCTACCAGGACGTCGTCTCCGCTCTCTACGAGGCCGGCAAGACGGGCATCAAGGTCGTCGGCGGCCGTTACGGCCTGGGCAGCAAGGACACGCCTCCCGCGTCCGCGTTCGCTGTCTTCGAGGAGCTCAAGAAGGACGAGCCCAAGCGCGAGTTCACCATCGGCATTGTCGATGACGTGACCAACCTGAGCCTGCCCGAGGCCGAGGATGCGCCCAACACCGCAGCCCCCGGCACCATCGAGTGCAAGTTCTGGGGTCTGGGTGGCGACGGTACCGTCGGCGCCAACAAGAACTCGATCAAGATCATCGGCGACCACACCGACAAGTACGTCCAGGCCTACTTCCAGTACGACTCCAAGAAGACCGGCGGCGTCACCGTCTCGCACCTGCGCTTTGGTGATTCCCCGATCCGTTCGCCGTACTACGTGACCAAGGCCGACTTTGTCGCCTGCCATAACCCCAGCTACATCGTTAAGGGCTTCAAGATGGTCCGCGACGTCAAGCCGGGCGGCACCTTCCTGGTCAACTGCCAGTGGAGCGACGAGGAGTTCGCCGAGCACATGCCCGCCGTGGCCAAGCGCTACATCGCGAACAACAACGTCAACGTCTACCTGATCGACGCTATCGACCTGGCGGCCAAGGTCGGCATGGGCAAGCGCACCAACACGGTGCTCCAGTCCGCTTTCTTCGCGCTGGCCAAGGTCCTGCCCGCCGAGGACGCCCTGCAGTACATGAAGGACGCGGCTACCAAGTCCTACATGAAGAAGGGCCAGGCCATCGTCGACGCCAACCACAAGGCCATCGATGCCGGCGCTACCGCTTTCCGTAAGTTCGAGGTTCCGGCCGACTGGGCTACCGCCGAGGATGCCGCTCCCGTCGAGCTCTCCGAGGAGACCAAGTCCGCTATCGCCCAGCAGGTCAAGAACCTGCTCGAGCCCATCGATCGCATGGACGGCGACAGCCTGCCTGTTTCCGCCTTCGTCGATTGCGCCGACGGCCAGTTTGAGCTGGGCGCCTCCGCATACGAGAAGCGCGGCGTCGCCGTGGTCGTTCCTCACTGGGACGAGACCAAGTGCATCCAGTGCAACCAGTGCGCCTATGTGTGCCCGCATGCCACCATCCGTCCGTTCGCGATGACCGAGGACGAGGCTGCCGCCGCGCCCGAGGCTACCCGCACGCTCGACGCCATGGGCCCCAAGGCCAAGGGCATGAAGTTCACTATGGCTGTGTCCCCGCTCGACTGCATGGGTTGCACCAACTGCGTCAAGGTCTGCCCCAAGGGCGCCCTCGAGATGGTTCCCACCGAGCAGGAGATGGACCAGCAGCCCGTTTGGGACTACATGGTCGAGAACGTCTCCGAGAAGAAGGAGCTCATCGCGGCCAACGTCAAGGGCAGCCAGTTTAAGCAGCCCTACCTGGAGTTCTCCGGCTCCTGCGCCGGCTGCGCCGAGACCGCCTATGCACGTCTGGTGACCCAGGTTGCCGGCGACCGCATGTTCATCTCCAACGCCACCGGCTGCTCCTCCATTTGGGGCAACCCCGCTGCCACCGCTCCTTACTGCAAGGACAAGGACGGTCACGGCCCGGCGTGGAACAACTCCCTGTTCGAGGACAATGCCGAGCACGGTCTGGGCATGGCCGTCGGTTACGAGGCCGTCCAGAAGAAGCTGATCGCCGCTACCCAGGACATCATCGCTGCCGATGGTCCGTCCGATGAGCTCAAGGCTGCCGGCCAGGCTTGGATCGACTCCGTCAACGACGCCGAGGCCTCCAAGACCGCTGCTGCTGCCTACGTTGCCGAGCTCGAGAAGTGCGGCTGCGACGCTTCCAAGGCGATCCTCGCCGACAAGGCTTACCTCACCAAGAAGTCCTTCTGGATCTTCGGCGGCGACGGCTGGGCCTACGACATCGGCTTCGGTGGCCTGGACCACGTCTTGGCTTCCGGCCACAACGTCAACGTCTTCGTCTTCGACACCGAGGTCTACTCCAACACCGGCGGTCAGGCCTCCAAGGCCTCGAACCTGGGCCAGGTTGCTCAGTTCGCCGCTGCCGGTAAGGTGACCAAGAAGAAGTCCCTGGCCGAGATCGCCATGAGCTACGGCTACGTTTACGTGGCGCAGGTCGCCATGGGCGCCAACCCGGCTCAGACCCTCAAGGCCATCCACGAGGCCGAGGCCTACGACGGCCCGTCCCTCATCATCGGCTACAGTCCCTGCGAGATGCACTCCATCAAGAAGGGTGGCATGCAGAACTGCCAGGCCGAGATGAAGAAGGCTGTCGAGTGCGGTTACTGGAACCTCTTCCGCTTCAACCCCGAGGCTGCTGCCGGCAAGAAGTTCTCGCTCGATTCCAAGGAGCCCGCGGGCGGTTATCAGGAGTTCCTGATGAACGAGGCCCGTTACGCTTCGCTGACGCGTTCCTTCCCCGAGCGCGCCGAGGAGCTCTTCAAGGAGAATGAGCAGGCCGCTATGGACCGCTATCAGCACCTGCTGAAGCTCAAGACGGTGTACAACGAGGCCTAGGTCTCCCACCGCAGGATCTGAGGGCTAACCTTCGCGGACGTCCTCGGACATGAAAGAACCCCCGCTGCGCACTACGTGCGGCGGGGGTTCTTTCGTCCTGCGGAGTGTCCGCGAAGGTTAGCCCTCAGATCCTGCTACGACTACGTCCTCGGATTGTGTGGGCGGATGAAGGACGTAGTTGGTCGGGTATTCCGTCCCCTTCGCTGTTTCGCGGCTTTACCGCGAAAGGCGCGTTACTTTGGGGATGGATGGGGGGCGTGGCTGTTGCAACGCCTTATCCCTTTGCTTTTTCGCGCCTTTGGCGCGAAACGCGCAGCACCTTGGGAAATGCATTGATGTGTGGACGGGGCTGGATTGCGGATTCAAATGGCTAGAGAGATATGGGTGCGAACGAGAAATCGTTATTGGGGTCATCCTTTTCCATAAACTCATCGAGACAAAACGTCATGTAGATTGGAACGTACAGAACCTTGCCCTCTTTGCTGAGATTCTCGTGGCTTAGTACAACGGCTTCGGGAATTGTGTACTCGCCCACACTCATCAGACGATCGAGGGCCGCGTGCGCTCGAACTTTCTTGCCCGATTTGACCTCGATTGGGACAACATGCCCGTGGGCGCCTTCGATTACAAAGTCAACTTCACCGACCTCACGCGTTTGGTAGTACCATGCATCCGCCCCGAGGGCAACGAGTTCCTGCGCGACCACGTTCTCATAGAGACCACCAAGGTTGGGAGTTTTCATATCAAGATAGACAGCGCGTGCAGTGCTGCCGGGGTATCGCGATGCGAGCATGCCTGTATCAGACTCGTATAGTTTGAAGGCTGTCGTTTTCTCCGTCCTCTTGAGAGGACTCCGTGGCTCCGTCACCCTGGCGACCATCAATCCAACACCTGCGTTAACAAGCCACAGGAAATCCTGCTCATATTTTTTAAGGCGAGCTCCCTCACCCAGAGACGAAACAACAAAGCGATGAGACTCCGCCTCAAGCTGAACGGGAATTTGCTCAAAAATCGACCGAACGTTAAACGCTCGAGTCGATGCATATTTTGAGATATCGCTTTTGTACTGATCGACCAGCTGAGTTTGAAGCTCACGTGTGCTCACGAGCGAATAACCCGAATCAATATAATTCTGAACGACCTCCGGCATGCCGCCGCAAACGATATAGGCTCTATAGTTCTTGAGCATCGCCTCATGAATATAGTTTTCGACAGGATGTTTCTCGACAAGGCAGCTGCGAATGCCTGCAAGCACATTCTCGCTTACGCTGTTTGCCCAACAAAACTCTTCAAAATCCATCGGGCGCATAACAATGTGCTCTACATACCCCACCGGAAAAGAAGAGATCCCCTTAAACTCAGTCCCAAGCATAGACCCCGAGAAGACATAGCTAAAGCGCCCATCCTCGACCAACGCCTTCATGAGTGTAACGATCTGCGGATACTCCTGAATCTCATCGACAAAGACAAGCGTATCGCCCTCAACAAGCGGCGCATCCGCAAGAAGGGCTACGCGGTTGATAAAGTCAACGGAGTTCTTTGCGCCAACAAGTGCATTCCTTGCTTCGACATCGAGTAGTAAATTGACCTCAAAATACGAAGCGTAGTTGCTTTTTCCAAACGCGCGAATCGCATAGCTCTTGCCAATCTGACGCGCACCAGTAACGAGTAATGCCTTATTGGAGTTATTCTTCCAGCTCAAAAGCCTATCAGTGACCTTACGGCGTAGCATTAAACCCCCAAATGACAAAAATTGACAGATAGAATCGCCTAAAATCATACAAAAATTGGCAGATAATATTGTCGTAAATATACAAAAATTGGGAGATAGAAAAGGTTCGAATAGGCCTCAAAGCCACTGAAACAGTGCTCTACTTTGCGAAGGGGCTGGGGGCGCTGTTGGGTGCGTCTCCAGCCCTCTGATTCTTACTTTGGATCCCGATGGTGGGGTGTTGTCGGTGCTGCTTGCTTGGTTACCTTGTCTCGCCGGACTCCGTGCGTAGGCGGTAGCCGTGGACGAGGTCGCTAATGGCCGGCCAGGGAATCTGGCGGTCGACCCAAAATTGGAGCTGGACCAGATAGCGCTCGGTGGCGCGGGTGAGGGCTGCAAACTGTTCGTGAGTCTCTACCTGGGCGTAGAGGTCGCGGCTGTGGGCGAGGATTGCCGTGGTGTCATCCATTTTGCCGGTGACGTCGAAGGCGCCCGAGAACCAGTCGCACAGGCGCGCGGCGCTGTTGTTGATCGTTGCGAGGTCGGCGGTGCCGCCGTTGGCGTTTTCGTTGGCCTGGGCTCGCAGGAGGGAGAGGGCGTCGGCGGCGTTCATGCAGTAGCCGACGGTGAAGTTCCAGACGGCGAATTCGCGGCCTGTGTCGAGCTTGCGGCGGCGCATGTAGTCGATATCGCGTGGTTCCTCAAGCATCATCTGGTCGGCGAGGGCCTCAAGTGCAGTGGTGTACTCGGCAAGGTCGAGTGCGAGCAGGGTGTTGATATCCATCATCTTTAGGCCTCCGCTTCGATCTCGACGATTTCGTTTTTGATGTGCATGCCCTGGTTGTCCCAAACATTGCGGCAAGCAACGGCAAAGCGCTCGCGGTCGGCTTCGCAGATGCGGGCGAACATGTTGCAGGTGCCAAAGGGCTCGCACACGTCAAAGAAGATGCAGATTGACGACCATCCGCCATACCAGCTCACGGCGCCCGCCGGCTCGTGAAAGACGGGGTTCTCGATGTGCTCGTAATTGGCGATGGGGCCCGATACGGGATAGGTTACCTCGGCATCGCAGATCTTGGCCGAAAAGATACGTGACTCGACCGGACAGGACGATTCGAACAGCTTGCATGCCTCGGGAGCCTTGTCCCAGAGCATGTCGGCGAGAAACGTCTCGCCATTCAGCGTGATCTTGAGCATTTTTGTCATAGTAAGGACCTCCTCAATCCGTCGCTCAAGGGGCTCGCTGGCGGATAAGGAGAAGACAGCGGCGGGGTCGCCGAACCCAAACTTCACGACAGATCTCTGTCGCCCCAGCCCGCGCTGTTCTTCGCTAAAGTACCATGCCGCAATTGCGCGCGCAATATCAGTTTTTGATTTTCTGGAAGCGGCGATCGACGAGACGGCTCGCCGGCTGCCGGCCGACGCGCGGCAAAGGCACTCGTCTATTCCTTAAGTTGGATGAAAAACGCCATGTTATTGCAGGGCTGCATACTCGTCCAATAAGTGCATAGAATCTCGTATAGTGCGAGTAAGATTTTGCGCTGCCTATTTTATGTTTAGCAAAGATATAGTTTGCATAATCTGGTCTAATCCCTGCTCTATTAAAATAAAGTTGCACGTAAATGACGTAGATATGCTTGAGCTGGGTTTCTTTACGCTGAGCGGGTAAAAGCGACCGTTCACCGTTCAACTATTTTCAAAATGAATAAAATGAGCGATAAAGAGAATATAAACCTTAATAAACTCGCGTATCGCACGGGCGCGGGTTATTAATGGGTTGTAGGCCTTTTACAGAAAGGATTCCAGCAATGTCTAAGCCTCTTGGCAAGCCCGATCGTATCGTCGTCGCCCTTGGCGGCAACGCCCTCGGCAACAACCCCGTTGAGCAGATCGAGGCCGTGAGTAACACCGCTCACGCTCTCCTCGGCCTGATCGAGCAGGGCAACGAGATCATCATCACCCACGGCAACGGCCCGCAGGTTGGCATGATCCAGAACGCCTTCGCCGCTGCCCACGACGCCATCGGCACCCCCGAGATGCCGCTGCCCGAGTGCGGCGCCATGTCCCAGGGCTACATTGGTTATCACCTGCAGCAGGGCATTGGCCGCGAGATGCACAAGCGCTATAAGCGTTGGCACGCCGCCACCGTCGTCACCCAGATCGAGTGCGACCCGGACGATCCCGCGTTCAAGAACCCGACCAAGCCGATCGGCCCCTTCTACACCGAGGAGCAGGCCAAGGAGTTCATGGCCGAGGATCCCTCCAAGGTCTTCGTCGAGGATTCCGGTCGCGGCTGGCGTCGCGTCGTCGCTTCCCCCGATCCCAAGAAGATCGTCGAGGCCGACTCCATCCTCAATCTGCTCGACAACGAGTTCATCGTCATCGCCTGCGGTGGCGGCGGCATTCCCGTCGTCCGCGACTATGAGAACAAGGGCTGCTACAAGGGCGTCCCCGCCGTCATCGACAAAGACCTGGGCGGCGAGCTGCTGGCCGAGGACTGCGACGCCGACGTTCTGTTCCTGCTGACCGCCGTTGAGCATGTCGCCATCAACTTTGGCAAGCCCAACCAGGAGGAGCTCGAGGACCTCACCGCCGACGAGGCCGAGCGCCTGGCCGACGAGGGCCAGTTCGGCAAGGGTTCCATGGAGCCCAAGGTCCGCGCTGCCATCAAGTTCGCTCGTTCCCGCAAGGGCCGCACCTGCATCATCGGCGCTCTGGACAAGGCTGCCGAGACCATGGCCGGCCTCTCCGGCACCCGCATCCACGAGTAGTCTCTACTCTGTTGCCTCTCTCGTGGGCGCCAGGCAAGACGCCCACAAACTAGCCTCTCTTCATGAGCCCCGCAGTCCGCTCCGACTGCGGGGCTTTTGCTATTCACCTAGTCCCCGATGGGTGAGTAGTCATTGGGGACGTTCTTAAACGACTAGTCAAACAAGAACGTCCTCAATGACTACTAATTTAAATCTGTCCCCAATGACTGCGGAAAGCGCATCTCACACCGACGCATTGCTTTCGGGCCCTCTCCCCAGGCTCTCCATAGCTCAGCTGGACTCCCCGCAACCTGTTCCGAGTTGGCGGAACGAGCGCGACGTGGAGTGTCATTCTTTACCGCGTTAGACTAGACGCAGGGAAAGGAGGAGGACATGGATGCTCGCGTCAAGCAGCTTGTAAATATGATCGAGGACGCTCAGCCTGTCGCTGTCGCGGTACTTGCCAAGCGTCTCGAGGTAAGCGAGCGCGCCGTGAGAAACTATATCCATCGCGCAAACGACAACCTTGCAGGGGTTGCACGCATCGTTGGCAGCAAGGGGCAGTATCGTATCGATGTTGCACGTGCAGATGAGCTTGCTCGCTTGCTAGACGGTGCGGCTCTGGCCCATCCGGGCATTCCTGATACGCGCGACGGCCGTGTGTCCTTCCTTCTTAACGACCTCCTCATGCGGTCCCAGTGGGTGACGATTGAGGAGTATGCGGATTTACTCTACGTTTCGGCGCGAACTCTGTCCAATGACATGCGTCTGGTAGAGCAGAAACTCGCCCAATTTGACTTAACGCTCGAAAAGCGCCCACGCTACGGAATCCGCGTTGCGGGCGGGGAGTCGCAGCGGCGCCTGCGCCTGGCCTCGCTGGTGAGGCCCGTGTTGCCCGACACCGACGATGCAAAGCTCGCCGAGCGCCTGCGGGCCATCGCCGCATGTGTGGACGATGCTCTGACGGCCTCGCCCGTCACGGTGAGCTCGCTGGCATCCCGCAATCTCATCATGCATCTTTACATTGCTCTTGGCCGCATCGAGCAGGGCTGCTATGTCCCAGCTGCAGAATCGGACGTTCAAAAACTGGAGGGAACGCGCGAATACGCCGCGGCTTTCCAGATTGCCGCAAACATCAAGGATGCCCTGGGCGTGAGCATGCCCCGAGAAGAGGTTGCCTTTATCGCAATCCATTTGCTCGGCAGGGGCACGGGCGTGCCCGAGAAGGGCTCTGCCGTTATCTCGGACGAGATGTGGGAGATTGCTTCCGAGATGGTACGTGCGGTCAACGATGAGTTTAGGTTTGACTTTAGCGGCGATCTTGAACTTCGCATGAACCTTGCTCGGCATATCGGCCCTCTGGGCTATCGCCTTGAATATCACATGCATATGGATAACCCCATGCTGTCCGATATCAAGACGAGGTTTCCGTTGGCCTATTCGATGGCAGCTGGCACCTCGCAGGTACTCGAGCGTCATTTTGGCAGCCAGCCCTCTGATGAAGAGCTCGGCTACATCGCCATGGCATTTGCCCTGGCCCTCGAGCAGCAAGCCGACCAGCCGCGTCGCAAACGCATCCTGATCGTGTGCGCCTCGGGAGCGGGAAGCGCCCGTATGCTCGAGCACCAGTACCGCAAGCAGTTTGGCATGTATATCGATTCGATTGAGACATGCGATGTCGCCCGCGTGGGAACGTTCGATTTTTCGCATATCGACTACGTGTTCACAACGGTGCCGCTCAACGTCAAGTTGCCCGTGCCCGTCCGCGAGGCCGATTTCTTCTTGGAGACGAGCGATGTCAACGCTATCCGCAAGGTGCTGAGCGACGACACTGCGCAATCGGACTCCGTGAGCTCTTTCTTTAGCCGTGCCCTGTTCTTCAACCGCGTTGAGGCGTCGTCGAAGCAGGCCGTTCTCCGATATCTCTCCGAGCGCGCCGTCGAGAGCGGCCGTGTCGATGCCCAGTTTGCCCAAGAGGTCGCCGAGCGCGAGAGCGCGAGCGCCACCTCGTTTGGCAATGGGGTAGCCATGCCCCATGGGATGCATCCCTTGAGCGCCGAGGCCTTTGTTACCGTGGGCCTGCTCGAACATCCCATTCTTTGGGACGAATACGGCCATGAGGTCGATATCGTCTTTATGGTGTCGTTTGCCCGGTCGGGCGGCGATGAGGCGCGGATCTTGAGCTCACTGCTCGCCGAGATCTTTATGGACCGCCAGGGGGTCGAGCGCCTACGCGAGCGCCGGTCCTGGCATGAGCTGATGGCGCTTGTGCAAGCGCATACGGCTTAAGACTTCTTTTGTCGATGACCCTGTCAGTCTACCTGCAATAAACCTCGAGGATTGCGGGCGGGAGATAGGCGTTTCGAATATTCAAGTACAAACCAAACATCACGGGAGAGGAGACCGTTATGGACGATCAGGGAACCGAGATGGTTTCGTTTCAGCTGGTCGCTGCAGCGGGAGAGGCACGCAGCCTTGCCTTCGAAGCCCTTGAAAAGGCAAAGGCGGGGGATTTTGACGCCGCCGCCAAACTCATGAAGCAGTCAAAGGATGCGGGAATCAAGGCTCACCACATCCAAACGCAGCTGCTTTCGACTGAGGCAGCGGGCGAGCATCTGTCGGTGGATGTGTTGCTGGTCCATGCTCAGGACCACCTCATGTGCTCCATGCTTGCTCAGGAGCTCGTGCAGGAGCTGATCTGCCTGTATGAGCGCACTGCAACCAAGAACGCCTAGCGGCGTGCGGTGACTATCCAACCAATCAATGCGAAGGGAATCCCTTATGAAGATCCTTCTTGTTTGCGCAGCTGGTCTGTCTACAAGCATTCTGATGAAGAAACTCGAGAAATATGCGGAGCAAAACGGCATCGAGCTCGATATCGATGCGGTGGGTATCGGCGAGTATCAGGAGACGTGCGCCAATTATGACGTGCTGCTCTTGGGGCCGCAGGTGTCCTACCAGCTCAACACCGTCAAGCAGGGGAGCGGTAAGCCGACCGCGGTCATCCCCGCACAGGACTACGGCATGGGCAACGCCGCCAACGTGCTGGCACTCGCCCAGTCGCTGTTGGGTTAGGAGGCAACCATGGAGAAGTTCATGACCCTGCTTCAGGAAAAACTGACCCCTATCGCCAATTTCTGCGGCACCGAGCGCCACTTTGCCTCCATGCAAAAGGGCTTTATGAGCGCGATCAGCTTCATCTTGGTATCTGCCGTCTTTATGATCCTCGCCAACCCGCCGGTCACGGCCGACCTGGTGGCGCAGGGCGGGTTCTGGTCCGTCTTTGGCCCTTGGCTCGATTTTGCCACGGCCAATAAGCTCACGCTGCTCATTCCCTTCAACATGACGATGGGCATACTGTCGGTGATCGTGACGTTCGCAATCGCCTATAACCTGGCGGGCACCTACAAGATGCCCAAGCTTAACGCCGGCATGACCTCGCTGGTGATGTTCCTGATCGCCGCGGCGCCGTCGTCCTACTACCAGCTTGCTGACGAGTCCGTGCTCCAGGCGGTCCCCTGCACCTATCTGGGTGCGCAGGGCCTGTTTACCGCCATCATCGTTGCCTTGGTCTCCGTCGAGGTCACGCGCTTCTGCCAGACCAAGGGCATCACCATCAAGATGCCCGATGGCGTGCCGCCGTTTTTGTCCGAAACCTTTGGCGCCATCGTACCTATGCTCGCCAACATCCTCATCTTCTTTGGCGGCAACCTGCTGATCCAGATGATCGATCCCGCGCTGTCCATCCCCTCGGTTATCGAGAAGCTGCTCGCTGCCCCGCTTTCCGTCGCAGTTGACTCTGTGCCCGGCGCACTGCTTATCTGCTTCATGACGCTGCTGTTTTGGTGCTTTGGCGTCCACGGCAACATGATCGTAATGCCCATCACCGCCCCGGTCACGCTTGCCGCCTTTGCCGCCAACGCCTCGCTCTATGCTGCCGGGCAGCCGCTTGAGTTCCACCCGGCGCTCATGTCGTTGGCCATCAACCTCATCGGCGGCACGGGTAATACGTTCTCTTTTGTGGCGCTCTGCGCGTTTAGGGCAAAGTCGCAGCAGCTCAAGGCATTTGGCAGGGCATCGATCGTGCCGAGCTTCTTCCGTATCTCCGAGCCCGCGATCTTCGGCGCGCCCATCATCTTCAACCCGATCCTCATGATTCCGTTTGTGCTAGGCGGCATGATCTCGGCCCTGCTGTATTGGGGTGCGGTCTCACTGGGTCTTGTCTCTAACTTCTACATCTTGGTGAGCGGCACGTTCCCCATCTTCGTTCAGGGCTTTGTCCAGTGCCTCGACCCGCGCATCTGGGTGTTTACGATCGTTTTGATCGTGGTCATGGCTGTGGTCTGGTACCCGTTCTTTAAGGTGTACGATAACCAGCTCCTGGCTCAGGAGCAGGAGAACGCCGCGGCAGCTTCTGCCGAGGATGCTGAGTAGCATGAGTTACTTTGACAGAACGTCTGCCGCCGGTATGCCCGAGGGCTTTTTGTGGGGTGGTGCCCTCGCCGCCAACCAGGCCGAAGGGGGCTGGAACGAGGGCGGCCGCGGCATGTCGCACTCCGACCTGATCCCACAGGGTTCCGACCGCTGGGATGTAATGTTTGGCAGGCAAAAGCCCGTGGACGATCCGGACAGGCTGTATCCATGCCGCTGGGGCAACGACTTCTTCCATCATTGGCACGAGGATGTCGAGCTCTTTGCCGAGATGGGCTTTAAGTGCCTGCGTCTTTCAATTTGCTGGAGCCGTATTTTTCCCACAGGGATGGAGACCGAGCCCAACGGCGAGGGCTTGGAGTTTTACCGTCAGGTATTCGAGGCGCTGCGCGAGCATGGAATCGAGCCGCTTGTGACGCTGTCGCACTACGACTATCCGTTGGCTCTGGTCGAGCGCTATGGTGGCTGGCAAAGCCGAGAGATGATCGAGCGGTATGCGCACTACGTCGAGACCGTCGGACGCGCGTACCAGGGCCTCGTGCGTTATTGGCTTACGTTCAACGAGATCAACAGCGTGGCGCTGTCCTATCTCAACGCGGGTGTCACGCTCGAGGATGAGCGTGACCGTGCAGCCGTGACCGCGGCGTTCTCGCACCATATGTTTATGGCGAGCGCTCGCGCTGTCGAGATTCTGCACAAGATCGATCCCGCAAACAAGGTGGGTTGCATGGTCGCTGCCGGTGCGACCTATCCGTACCGTTGTGCGCCCGAGGACGTATGGCTTGCGTATGAGGAGGACCGCGGCCGCTACTTCTACACAGACGTGATGGCTGCGGGCGCCTATCCTGCTTGGAAGCTGCGTGCACTCGAGAAAGAGGGTGTTCACGTGCCCTTTGAGCCGGGCGATACGGAGTATCTGGCAGAGCATACGGTCGACTTCATCTCGTTCTCGTACTATTGCTCGCGCTTGGTGTGCGCCGATGACCAGGTGATCGCTGAGAAGGCGGAGGGTAACGTGTTCCCGACGCTGCGCAATCCGTACCTCAAGGATAAAGAGACTGCCTGGAAGTGGCAGATCGATGCGCTGGGTTTGCGCGTGACGCTTGCCGGCTACCACGATCGTTACCATCTTCCGCTCTTTATCGCTGAGAACGGTGTGGGCGGACTCGATGCGCTGGAAGACGGCAAAGTCCACGATGTGTATCATATTGATTACCTGCGCAGGCATATTCTTGCGCTACGCGATGCAATTGTCGAGGACGGTGTTGACCTGATGGGATACACGCCGTGGGGCTGTATCGATCTGGTATCGGCCTCGACGGGGCAGATGAAGAAGCGCTATGGCTTTGTTTATGTCGATGCCGATGATGCGGGCAAAGGCACGTTCGATCGCTACCGAAAGGACAGCTTCTGCTGGTATCAAAAGGTCATTGCATCAAATGGCGAGGACTTGAGTTAACCCTTGCAAGTCTGCTGCCCCCGCGGCCCGTTTCGGCCGCGGGGGCTTTTGCTATTTACCTAGTCCCCGATGAGACCCTCATTCTGTGGGTAGTCGTTGGGGACGTTCTTAAACGACTACTCATTTAAGTCTGTCCCCAATGACTGCGGAAACCCGGCACTTGGGGACGTTCCTTTCCTGCCGGCAGCTTGGGACAGTCCTTAAAGGCCACTGTCGATCAACTGCGGAAAGTGCATCCCAGGATGAACGTCCAAAACGGGATCTAGTTTCCCTTGAGGTCCTCAACGGGAAAATGCATCCCGGAATTTGGCCGAAAAGCGGGATGTTGTTTCCCAAACGGACCGCTAGCGGAAAGCGCATCTCACCATTGAGTTCCAAAGTGGGATGCGCTTTCCGTACCGGCGGTTCCTGGCAATCTGGGACTACTCATTTAAGTCTGTCCCCAATGAGTGTCCCCAATGACTAGTAGTAGGCCCACATGGCTTCGACTTCGTTGAGGACCTCTACGACGCCCCAACGGCGGGCGCTGCGGCTGGCCGAGTTGGGGTCGTAGACGCCAATCTGGTTGGCATCGTCGATGCCGTAGAGCACGATGTAGTGGCCTACGTTGGTAAACGTACCGGGGCGCACTGCGGCGATGACGGGCGCACCCGAGCGAAGTGCTTGAGTAATCGATTCGCGATCGTTATAGAGCTGTGTTCCGTTGAGCCCCAGCTGCCACGCACCGCCTGTCATAAACGACCACTCGGTGGCACCGGTGGGGGCGTAGTTGCCGGCTTCGGCCAGTGCGCATATATCGACCGGCGTCTTATCGGTATGGCCGGTCTTAAAGATATAGACCATGGTGAGGCAGGTAGGACCGCAAGCGTTTTCGCGAATAGTGCCACCGGCATAGGGCAGCTCCGACCATGCGGGGTCAATTTGGTAGATGTGGGGCATGGTGCCGGCCTGCCATTGCGAGCGTGGGGTCGAGAACGCAAAGGAGTAGCCGGGCGCGACGGGAGCTTTAAGCAGCTTGTCCTCGGCAGTGGGCTCAAGACCGGCTGATCCGTGGGAGATACAGGATCCCAAAAACACAAAGACGAGGCAGGCGGCGATGGAGCAAAGCGTAAGGCGTAGGCGGCGGGCCGGAAGCGCGTGGCTTGTGGCGTGCGACGCAGGGTGAGGGGCGGAATTGCCGCGATCGCGTTGAGGTCGCGAAAAGGAGCGCTTGACGTAGTAGTCGGTCTTACGGCGATCGTAGCGACGTGGCTGCGATGTGTCGGTCTGGCGTTGGCGTGTGCTCGTACTCACGCGGTCTGACTGCTGCACGGTACGGCTTTGTTGCCGCGAAGAAGCCCCGGGCTGCTCTTGGGGGCGCTGCGGGTTGTCGTTGTCGGAGGTGCTTCTGGGCGTTGGTGTGGTGCGGCCGGCAAGGCGCACGCTTTGTGGCCGTTGGTCGCCGTCATTGTATCCGTATGCCATTCGAATCACCTTGCCTCATGTGTAACTTATCTATCCTACATAAAAAGATGCACGACACATGGGCATGTGCGCCAAAAGCCTGACAAATGGTATGAACGTTGCCGCGCCGCGCGCCAAGCGCCACGGCAACAGGTATTCAAAAGCAGACAAGATGAAAGCGTCCAAGACGAATGACGTCTCCCGCCGTTCGTCCCAAAAACGGTGCCGCTCGTTTTGCAGTTCTGCCTTCGGTCGAGCTGCGAGCGGCGCTGCTGCGCCAAGGCCGTATCTTAAAGCCATGGAATAAAAGCGCGCGGCAAAACGGACCGCGCAAGGGGTGACGCCAAGGGCGTCAAACAGGAAAGGAGGGGAACAATGGCGGACAAGAACGCAGAAGTTGCAGTCGAGGATAACGGCGGCATGAAGAAAACGCTTTCGCTCTGGAACTTCTTCACCATCGGTTTCGGTGCCATCATCGGTACCGGTTGGGTTCTGCAGGTCGGCGACTGGATGGTCGTGGGCGGCGGTCCCGTTCCCGCTATGATCGCATTCCTCTTGGGTGCAATCTTCCTCGTGCCCGTCGGAGCTGTTTTCGGTGAGCTCACGGCTGCTATCCCCATCTCGGGCGGCATCGTCGAGTATGTCGATCGTAGCTTTGGCCGTACGCTGAGCTACATCACCGGATGGCTTTTGGCCCTGGGCAACGGCATCCTGTGCCCGTGGGAGGCCATCGCCATTTCGACCCTCGTGTCCGAGATGTTCGGCAGCCTGCCCGGCCTTGAGTGGCTGCGCGCCGTCAAGCTCTACACCATACTGGGGGCCGACGTCTACCTGTTCCCGACGCTGATCGCGCTCGGCTTTGCAGTCTACGTCATCTTCCTCAACTTCCGCGGCGCCAGCTCGGCTGCCAAACTCCAGGCCTTCCTGACCAAGGCCCTGCTCTGCGGCATGCTGCTCGCCATGGGCGTCTCGCTGTTCACCGGCTCGCCGGACAACGCCATGCCCGTGTTCTCCCAGGTCGCCGGCGCTGGCGGCGGCAAGGCCGCTACCGAGAGCACCAGCCTGTTCGCCGGCATCGTGTCGGTCTTGGTTCTGACTCCGTTCTTCTACGCCGGCTTCGACACCATTCCTCAGCAGGCTGAGGAAGCAGCCGAGGGCCTCAACTGGAACAAGTTCGGCAAGATCATCTCCCTGGCACTGCTGGCCGCCGGCGGCTTCTACATGGTCTGTATCTACTCGTTCGGCACCATCCTCGACTGGCATGAGTTCGTTAAGAGCCCGGTTCCCGCGCTCGCCTGCCTCAAGGGCATCAACATGCTCCTGTACCTGGCCATGCTCGTCATCGCTACGCTTGGACCCATGGGTCCGATGAACTCCTTCTACGGCGCCACGAGCCGCATCATGCTCGCCATGGGCCGCAAGGGCCAGCTGCCCGAGCAGTTCGCCGAGGTCGACCCCAAGTCCGGCGCTCCCAAGCTTGCCTGCGTCGTCTTGGGCGTCATCACCGTCGTCGGTCCGTTCCTGGGCAAGAACATGCTCATCCCTCTGACCAACGTGTCGGCTCTCGCCTTCATCTTCTCCTGCGGCATGGTCGCCCTCGCTTGCCTGCGCATGCGCTTCACCGAGCCCGACCTGCCTCGTCCCTACGAGGTGCCCGGCGGCAAGTTTGGCATCGGCCTCGCTATCGCTGCCTGCGCCATCATCATCGGCCTGCTCGTGATTCCGTTCTCTCCCGCCTCCCTCAACATGGTGGAGTGGAGTATCGTGATTGGCTGGCTGGCCGTCGGCCTGGCTCTCATGGCCTTCACCAATTCCCGCAAAAAGTAACGCCGAGCCGGGGCGGATCAGGTGCGCGGGCCCCTCTCTTCCGCGCACCGAACCCGGCGCCACTTGGGTAGCTTTGTGAGGCCTTAACCCAACACGGCCTCGCCCACTATATGGATCCATAAGGAGGAACCATGTCCACTAAGTATGCAATCGTTGGCGGCAAGCTCATCGACGGTACCGGTGCCGAGCCGGTCGAGAACTCCCTCGTTCTCGTCGATGACAACGGCAAGATCGAGTACGCCGGCGCCATGCAGGACCTTCCCGAGGTCGTTGAGGTCATCGACGCCGCCGGCAAGACCGTCCTTCCCGGCCTGATCGACACCCACCTGCACTTCTCGGGCAACTTGACCGACGATGACACCGACTGGGTCATGCAGCCGCTCCTCGAGAAGCAGGCCGTCGCCGTCAAGCAGGCCTACGACTGCCTCACCCACGGCCTCACCACCGTCTGCGAGATCGGCCGCTTTGGTATCCAGATCCGTGACTGCATCGACAAGGGCGTCTTCAAGGGCCCGCGCGTTCTGGCCACCGGCCTTGGCTTCTGCCGCGTTGCCGGCCACGGCGACTCCCACCACTGCAGCCAGGAGCTCAACAAGGAATCGCACCCCTGGGGCGATCAGGTCGACGGTCCTTGGGATCTGCGCAAGGCCGTCCGCCGTCGCCTGCGTGAGAACCCCGATGCCATCAAGATCTGGGCTACCGGTGGCGGCATCTGGCGCTGGGACTCCGGCCGCGACCAGCACTACTGCTCCGAGGAGATCCAGGCCGTGGTCGAAGAGGCAAAGATGGTCGGCATCCCCGTGTGGAGCCACTGCTACAACAACCACGCCGCTGCCTACGATTCCGTTCGCTTTGGCTGCGAGCAGCTGATTCACGGCTTCGATATCGATGAGCGCACCATGGACCTCATGGCCGAGCAGGGCACCTTCTTCACCCCGACGATCGCTTTCCTGCCCACCTGGTACGCCACCTATCCGCCCGTCTACGTCCCCGAGCTGCACGACAAGTACGAGGGCACCCTGGTCGAGAAGGAGCTGCAGCGCAACTACGACTGCCTGCGCGAGGCCAAGAAGCGCGGCGTCGTCATGACGATCGGCTCCGATTCCTTCTCCTTCGTCACCCCGTACGGCACCTGCTCCATCGAGGAGATGTACGAGTTCGTCGACAAGATCGGCTTCACTCCGGTCGAGACCATCACCTGCGCCACCCTCAACGGTGCCAAGATGTGTCACATCGAGGACGAGACCGGTTCCATCGAGGCCGGCAAGTGCGCCGACCTGCTGGTCGTCAACGGTGACGTCGCCGCCGACATCCACGTGCTCAACACCGACAACATGGACGTCATCATGAAGGACGGCTGGATTGTCGAGGCCGGCACCTTCGGCGAGGCAAACAAGTACAGCGCCTAAGCTACCGTTCATCGATGACTGGATGTAAAACACAGAATTTGATTGCATAATGCAATGGAGAGGGTCGCTTGCGGCCCTCTTTATTGCTATGGGGTGCGTCAGTAAGAAGGGGATGACGGTGGATCTTAATAGGCTGATTCTGGGCAAGAGCTACAACTCTACCAAGGTCTTTCGTACCGCTCAGCATGTGGTTCAAGCCATCTTGCTCGGTATTGTCGTTCCGCTGCTTATCCTGCTGCTCATCTGGGATCTAACCGATAATCCCAATCCCGTTCCGGCCGTTGTCGTCATTGCCGGCTTGGTCATGCTGTGCTTCTTCTTCTCATACGTCTTTGTCGTTCCCGACGACCTCACATCGAGCGCTACCGACCGCACGCTCGCCATCGCTTCAAAAATATTCGCCTACACGTCGCGCGGCCTTGCGCCCGAAGCTGCCCTAGGTGCCTCTAAGATCATCCTGTCCGAAACTATCGCCTCTGCCATCTGCTTTACCGACGGCAAGCAGGTGTTGGCAAGCTGGGGCGAGGACTCGGCAAAATGCCCCGCGGGCACCCCGGTGGTGCTGCGGACTACGCTCAACGTGATCAACAGCGGTGAGCAAAGCGTGTTCTCGCGCGATGCCTCGACCGAGACGGGTGGCTACTTTCCGCGCCTGCGCGCCGGTATTGTCGCACCGCTTACCGTGCGTGGGCATTGCGTGGGCACGCTCGAGCTGTATTATCCCCGTCTGAGCAGCATCGATATGCGCCAGACGGCGCTTGCCTCGGGCTTTGCCGACCTCATTTCCACGCAGCTTGCGAGCTTTGAGCTCGAGCGCCAGGACGAGCTTACGGCCCGCGTGGAGCTGCGCGCCTTGCAATCGCAGGTCGATCCTCATTTTCTATTCAATACCATCAGCACCATCGTGTCGCTCGTACGTACCGAGCCGGACAAGGCCAGGTCGCTGCTGATCGACTTTTCCAATTACTACCGTCAGACGCTTTCTGATTCCGATACGCTCACCACGCTCGAGCACGAGGTGGAACAGGGTACTCGCTATATCAATCTTATGCAGGCCCGGTATGGCGACGGCCGTCTGCGCGTCTCGGTCGATATCGACTTTGAGGTGCGCGATTGCATGGTGCCGCCGTTTATCTTGCAGCCGTTGCTCGAAAACTGCATCAAGCACGCGCAGCGCGAGACCGAGCCGCTTTCTATTCACGTTAGGGCTTTCGAGACCGATGACGGTTTGGAGATCATCGTCGAGGACGACGGCATCGGTATGAGCGAAGAGGTCTGCGCGCATCTGTTTGAGCAACATCGCCGAGAGGAGCCCGAGAGCATTACCGCCGACGGCTCCGTCAAGCGAGGTTGCGGCCTGGCGCTCTTCAACGTGCTTCAGCGCATCCATTTCTTTTACGGAGAAGATTCCGGCATGCGCGTGAAGTCCCAGGAGGGCGTGGGAACGCAGGTCATCGTCGAGCTGAACGGCGAGCCGCATGAGCCCGCGCCGTTGACGGCGTAGCACGCGGTTGGATTGAGAGAAAAAGAGGGGAAGCACATATGTCCGAAGGCTGGAACATCTTGGTGGTTGATGACGAGCCTCCCATTAGGGCCGAGCTACGCTATCTGTTGGAAAAGGATACGCGTGTGGGTCAGATTGCCGAGGCGGGCAATGTCACCGAAGCCGTGGAGTCGATTCTGTCGAACAAGCCCGACGTGTTGTTTTTGGACATCACGATGCCCGGCCGCTCGGGAATTGAGCTTGCCGAGACGCTGCAGAACCTAAAGACGCCGCCGGTGGTTGTGTTTGTGACGGCGTTTGCCGAGTTTGCCGCCGATGCGTATAACCTTGATGCGGTCGACTATGTCGTCAAGCCGGTCGAGGACGCACGCCTGTCAAAGGCACTCGACAAGATCGAGGCAGCCTTGGGTGCCCGTCGTGTTATCCATGCTCCGCGCCAACCTTTGCGTCTGACGGTGGACCGCGGGGGCAAAAAGGTGTTCATTCCCGCCGCAGACGTCTGCTACTTTGAGGCGCGCGCCGATTTTTGCAACGCCATCTGCGCCGAGGGAACGTACCTGATCAATGAGTCGATCTCTTCGCTCGAGCGTCGCTTGGACTCCGAGGGCTTTATTCGCGTTCATCGCAGCTACTTGGTCAATTTGGAAGACGTGCACAATGTTGAGATTGGCTCCACGGGGTTGATGGAGCTCAGGCTCG
Organism: Collinsella sp.; assembly: GCA_014871645.1. Classification (GTDB taxonomy): domain Bacteria; phylum Actinomycetota; class Coriobacteriia; order Coriobacteriales; family Coriobacteriaceae; genus Collinsella. Next base: position 6,761 of record WGSN01000009.1, on the reverse strand, counting down.
ACCGCGTGAACTCGACGGTGCCGGTGTCCCGTCGTCGTGCCGCCGAGGTCAAGTCGCACCTGGGGCTTGCGTAAGAGGCTTGCGTGCCGTCGTTTACCATCGCAGGTTTGGCATGGGCGCGCGGTGGGCATAATGGGTGGCATCGAATGAAATCGAAAGGATCATTATGCCCGCGCTTATCACCCATCATCTGTTTGGCGAGGAAAGCATCGACCGTCTTCCACAGGGCGTCATCACGTCCGATGAAGAGCGCATTGCCTTTATCTTGGGCAACCAAGGCCCCGACCCGTTCTTCTTTCACATTCTGACACCGCGTGTTTCCGACTGCACGCTGCTGGCGCAGGTCATGCATCGCTCGCGCATGTCTCGCCAGTTCGCGTGCCTGCGCGACGGCGTGTCGCATCTGCTGCCGCGCGACGCCAGCTTGGGTCGCGCCTTTGCGCTGGGCCTACTGTCTCATTACGTGCTCGACCGCAACGCCCATCCCTTTGTCTATGAGCAGCAGTTTGGCATCGTGGAGTCCGATTCAGAGCTTGAGGATTCGAGCAGTCAGGTCCATGCCGTGATCGAGAGCGACCTGGATGTACTGATGCTGCAGCTTAAACGCGATGGCGCTACGGTCGACGATTACCCGCCGGCGGGCGAGATCGTCACCACCGATCGCATCAATCGCGTGGCCGGCGTGCTGATGAGCTATGTTGCCGGACGCGTGTACGGCATTGACATTCCGGCGGGGGAGTACGGTGCTGCCGTTGCCAATATGCAGCGACTTTACCGCGCGATTGAGCCGGCCGGCTCCGCAAAGACGCGCGCGATCTCGCTGGTTGAGGGCTTGGTGCACGACTACTCGCTGCTCGACGGCCTTGCCCATCGCGTGACGACGGAGCTGCCCGAGCGCACCGGTAACCTGGGCCATCTGACATGGAAGAATCCCTTTACCGACGAGGTCTCGAACGAGAGTTTCCCCGAGGTCTTTGATCGCGCGCTGGTCGATTACGAGTGCACGGTCGCACGTTTTATCGAGACCGGTGACATGGATGCCGTGACCAGTCACGTCAACTACAGCGGTCGCGTGCTCAATGCCGATGAGGAGTTCGACCGCGAGGAATAGGGCCCGTGCGTGCCCCTTTGCCGAATCCTTACCGGCGGTTCTGGACAATTGGGGTACGATGAACTAACTGCATATCGGGCGAATACGAAGGGTCCCTGTCCATGAAATACACCAAGCTCGAGCGTAACTGGGTTATGTATGATGTGGGCAATTCGGCCCTCGTGCTGCTCAATACCTCGGTGGTGCCCATTTACTTTAACGCCATCAATACCGGCGCTTCTTCGGCCGACCTGGTGGTCGCCTGGGGCAATGCGCAGACGATTGCCTCGCTGGTCATCGCCATGCTCATGCCCATTCTGGGCGCGCTTGCCGACTACGCCGGCAACAAGATCAAGTTCTTCTTGGGCTTCTTCCTCACGGGCCTGGTGCTTTGCCTGGCGCAGGCTATCCCAATGTCCGCCATGGCATTTTTGACCGTGTACGTGCTGTGCACCATCGGCCTTAACTCTTCTATGACGTTCTACGACGCCATGCTGCCCGACATTACCACCGACGAGCGCATGGACGCCGTGTCCAGCTCGGGCTATGCCTGGGGCTACATCGGTTCCACCGTGCCGTTCGTCATCTGCCTGGCGCTCATCATGGGCGGCCCCGCTCTTGGCGTCCCCACCATGCTGGCAACGCGTCTGTCGTTTATCATCACTGGTGCCTGGTGGCTCATCTTTACTCTGCCGCTCATTCGCACCTATAAGCAAAAGTACGGTCGCGAGCGCGGTCCCGAGGACACCATCGGCCACATCGTGGGCGGTGTGTTCTCCGAGGTCGGACACACCATGCGCGAGATCGCCCACAACAAGACCGTGCTGGTCTACATGATCGCGTTCTTCTTCTATATCGACGGTGTGCACACGGTCATTTCCATGGCAACCAGCTACGGATCGGCCTTGGGCATCGATTCGGCCCAGTTGGTCCTGGCGCTGCTCGTCACGCAGTTCGTGGCCTTTCCATCCGCCATCATCTACGGCAAGCTCGCCGGCCGCGTGGGCACGCTCAACATGATCTTGGTGGCAGTCGCCGCCTATATGGGCATTGTGCTGTTCGCCGCGTTCTTCCTAAAGACCGCCTTTGAGTTTTGGGTGCTTGCCATTATGGTCGGCCTGTTCCAGGGCGGCGTGCAGGCGCTCAGCCGTAGCTACTTTGGCCGCATTATCCCCAAGGAAAAATCCAACGAGTACTACGGCTTCTTTGACATCTTTGGTCGTTATGCAAGCGTTATGGGCACCTTCCTGGTGTCGGTCGTCACCTCGCTGACCGGCAACCCGTCGCTGGGCGTCCTTTCCATTGGCGTGCTGCTGGTCGTTGGCTTTATGCTGCTGGTCCGCCTGTCCCGCATGACTCGGGCGGCAGAGCATGCCGCATAGGAGCGAGCGGCTATTGTGCCTGTCCACGGTACTCTTTTGGGGTTATCCGCAATAAACATTGCGACTTGCGAGCAATGATTTGCCCAAGTGGGTATGATGGAATCAGCTAGGTCGCGGGGCGTCGCCTGTGTTTGGCGGCGTCCCGTTTTTGTGTTGCAGGGAGGGTAAGGCATGAACGCCACAGTCGTGATTCCAACGTATTGGGCGGGCGATGACGCTTGCGCAAACGCCCCTGGCACCTATGACCATTCGACGCGACTCAACGCCGACAATCCCGAACTCGACCGCTGCCTGGCCTCGCTTGAGCAGGTACGTGACATCCCGCGCATCATCCTTTTGGTGGTCTGTCCCGTTTCTGCCACAGCCGATGTGTCGCTGCGCGTGCACGAGATTGTCGACGCGCATCCCACGCTCAAGGTCACCGTTGTCACCAACACCCAGGCCTCGCGCATTGCAGACCGGGTTGCTCAGATCGCGCCCAAGGGTTCGGGCGAGTGCGTGAGCCTGCGAGGCTACGGTGCCATCCGCAACATGGGGCTAGCCTGTGCCGCTGTGCTGGGGCATGACGCGGTTATCTTTTTGGATGACGATGAGACTGTCATCGACGCCGACTTTATGAAGCGCGCGACCTATGCGTTGGGGCAGCAGACACGTCAGGGCTTGCCGATCTTGGTCAAGAGCGGCTATTTCTACGATCGCGACGGCTCGCCGCTGGCTCCCACGGACAAGGCGGGCATCTGCCATCGTTGGTGGACCAAGCGCATCGAGTTCAACCGTTGGATGAAAAAGGCGCTCTCGGGCACCCGCATCTCGCGCTCCAACTACGTGTGCGGCGGCCTGATGGCCCTGCACGCCCGCGCCTTTACGCGTGTAGCCTTTGACCCGTTTATCACCCGCGGCGAGGACTTGGATTACCTCTTTAACATGCGCATGTTTGGCTACGACGTGTGGTTCGATAACGAGTGGACCGTGCGTCATCTGCCTCCGGAGTCCGAAAAGCGCTCACCGCGCTTTATGCAGGATGTATACCGTTGGTACTACGAAAGGGCAAAGTTGACATTCGCCGCGCATCAAAAGGAGCTCATTCCCGTTACGGCGGCATCGCTCATGCCCTACCCGGGCCCGTGGATTTCGCGCGAGCTCGACGACCGCGTGCGCAAGACCGCTATGGTCCGCAGCGTGTTTACCCGCGAGCATGAGGGCTACCTGCGCATCTGGCGCCATGGTATCGACGAGGCAAAGGCCTATGCGCGCCAAAACGCTGCAAGCTACCTGCGTTTCCAGAGCTTTTGGCCCAAGATCATGGACGGGCTTTGGCGTGACGCACAACTGATCAGTATCCTGGAGGGGGCCGAATGATCGACCGCCGCGCCCAGCGCGATAGTTCAATATCAATCTTTCGCATCATTGCCGTTGCCTGCGCCATTTGCGTGCTGGTGTACTTTATTTTTGCCTTGGTGACCGGTATCGAGCCGATCGCCACGGTGATTGCCTGCGCGCTGCTGTGCATCTTTCTGTGCATCTTTATCTTTTTGACGCTCAATCCCGATTCGGTGCGCTCCCAGTACACCGAGGAGACGCTCTCGGTGGCCTCGGCCATGCTTGAGGACATTAAGGGCGGTCTGACGCAGGAGTCGGCGCGTTTGGTGTGCCGGCGCATTTTGCCCGAGACGCGCGCCATGACGGTGGCCATCACCGACGAGGGCAACGTGTTGGCCTGCGCAGGCGAGTTTGAGGAAAAACTACTGCCAGATTCTCCCATCCACACGCTTGCCACACGCTACGTTATCGAACATGGCATCGTGCAGTCGTTCAACCGTATGGTGGATGTCGTGGGCTCGGATGGCTCGCACAACCAAGTCCCCGCCGGCATTATCGCCCCCATCAAGGTGGGCGATCGTACCGTCGGCACGCTCAAGTTCTACTACAAGACCCCGCGCGCCGTCGACCGTACCCAGTACGCGCTTGCCTCGGGCTTTGCCGAGATCTTGTCCACGCAGCTCGCCATCCACGAGCTCGAGGTGCAAAAGGAACTCACGGCGCGCGCCGAGGTGCGTGCGCTGCAAGCGCAGATTAACCCGCACTTCCTGTTCAACACGCTGAACACCATTGCATCGTTTACGCGCACCGACCCGCTGCGGGCCCGCGAACTGCTTCGTGAGTTCTCATCGTTCTATCGTGCCACGCTCGACAACTCGGGATCGCTTATTCCGGTCTCGCGCGAGGTTGCACAGACCAAGCGCTACCTTACCTTTGAGAAGGCCCGCTTTGGCGAGGACCGCGTGCTTGCGACGTTCGATGTGTCCGAGGACGTGGAAGATACGCTGGTGCCGGCGTTCGTGATCCAGCCGATTGTCGAGAACGCCGTACGTCATGGTATGGGCGATGACGACGCCCTGAGGATCGACGTGACCGTTCACCAAGACGGCGAGGATGCAATCTTGATTGCCGTGGCCGATAATGGCGTGGGCATGGATGAGGGTACCGCCGCCAGACTGTTTGACGAGCGTTCTGCCCGTCCCGACGCCAGCTCTCCCCAGGGTGGCGGCGCCGGTGTGGCCATGCACAATATTTCGGAGCGCATCCATCGCTTTTATGGGCCGCACTCCTATACGCGTGTCGAATCGGCGCCGGGCAAGGGCACCAAAGTGCTCCTTCATCTTGATTTGTCAGAGAGCATCTTTGACATTCAAGAGTAAAATAAAAGGCTACGGGCTCAACGTCATGCGACGGATGCCCGGCGTAGTTAGTTGACGAAAGGTTTTATCCCTATGCTGCGTGCGATGATTGTGGATGATGAGGCGCCGGCTCGCTCGGAGCTTCGCTTCCTGCTCGAGCAAACGGGCAAGATCGGCACGATCACGGAGGCGTCGAGCGTCCGCTCCGCCATCGAGATGCTTATGGAAAGTCGCGTGGATGTCGTGTTTCTCGATATCTCGATGCCCGGTGCCTCGGGCCTGCAACTTGCCGAGGCGCTGCATAAGCTCAAAAATCCGCCGGCGATCGTGTTTGTGACTGCGTATAGTGACCATGCGGTCGAGGCATTCGACGTGGATGCCGTCGATTATCTGATGAAGCCGGTCGAGGAAGCTCGCTTGGATCGCGCGATCGAGAAGGTCATGCAACGCACCAAGCCGGTTACGGACAGCAAGGTGACCATCGAGCGTATCCCGGTGGAAAAGGGCGGCCGCAAGGTGCTCATTCCCGTGGACGACATTCGCTTTATCATGGCCAAGGACGATTACTCCTGCATCTATACCGTCGATGATCGCTTTTTGTCGACGACCTCGCTGGCGCAGTTTGAGGCCAAGCTCTGCGACTTTGGCTTCTTCCGTGTTCACCGCCGCTATATCGTCAACTTGGCGTGCGTCACGGATGTGGAGACGGTGCCCTCGGGCGCCATCCAGCTGGGCATTACGGGCGTCGACGAACGCGTGCCGGTTTCGCGCCGCCGCGTCGTGCCGCTCAAGAAGGCTCTGAGTCTCTAGCACATTGGCCCCGCAGCTCTGTAGGCCCATCGTCTGCGGAGCCGTGGGGCCTTTTTTGTATGTATCTGCCGAATCGTTTTTTGCGGAAGGGATCCCATGAACAGTGCAAGCGCCAAGCGCATCGACATCATCTCGGACACCCACGGCTATTTGTCGCCTGCGCTCCTGGACGAGCTTGAGGGCGCGGATCTGATTATCCACGCCGGCGACCTTACGTCAGAGATGGACTACGAGCACCTATGCACCATCGCCCCCGTGCGGGCCGTACTGGGCAACAACGATTACTACCGCGACTACGGTCCCGATGTAGACCGTCTTGCGCTCTTTACCTACGAAGGCCTCAAATTCGCCGTAGCCCACTACCGCGAAGACCTTCCGGTGGGATCCGTAGACGTAGCCATCAACGGCCACACCCACGTAACCAAAGAAGCCCAAGTGGGCCGTTGCTTAGTCCTCAACCCGGGCAGCGCCAGCTACCCCAGAGGCACCCGAGGCCCCACCATGGCCAGAATGCTAGTAAAAGACGGCAAGATCATAAGTACTAACTTTATTGACCTAGAGTAATCACAACAAAAACGGGGGATGCAGATGCGTCCCCCGTTTCCATTTGAGCCAATGGCCGAGCTTCAACAAGAACCTTAGACAACCCCGCCGCGGAGAACGGGGCCGCCGAGCCGCGAAGCGGCGAGCAACAACAACGGCTCGAACAAAGTGACGGCAGGGAGGGCTTCCGGGGCCGAGGGCGGGGGTTAAGTTTGTCGCGAGTTCCGCACGCAAAGGAAAGCACTTAATGTGCTTTCC
>WGSN01000008.1:0-96213 GCA_014871645.1 Collinsella sp. | reverse complement strand
CGCAACGCGTTGCGCTGAGTCCTGAGGCTGTTGCAATGAAAATGAGAATCAAGGCTCCATTACCGATCATAATTCCATGGCTCTAGATGTCTACAAAGAGTTTCTTTCGAGAGATAGCTCTATTCGTCTTCTTCCCGGCGTAGAAGTGGATGCTTCTCTGGAAGAGGGCGAAGCATCCAAGCATATCATTGTCTATTTCGATGCCGTCGATGACGAAGAAAAGATTGTCAAGGTTGCCGACTGGGTTAACGAAGTTCTGGGGGAAGTGAGTCCGAAGAGCCCAATCAATATCGATGTTCTATTGAACAAATTGCTTGAGTTGGGCATTCCTTTTGCATTGAGCCCTCATGCCATGAAGCAAAATAAACGCGGAATCGACTTCGATTGGCATTGTCTTGAGAATCCCGGGGACGAAGCGAGAAAGTACATCGACCAGTTCTTCTGCTTATGGGAAACAGGTGGCAAGAGCAGCATTGCGCATGCTGTCGAATTCCTACGAGAAATAGATGCAGATGAGAGGGTTTCAATAATCTCCTTCTCTGATTCCAAAGATTTCGACAAGCTTGATAAATACCTCTCCTACCCGCCTCAGTATTTCCATGCTTTGCCGAGCTTTAGGGGACTTCAGATGGTCGGTAGTGAAGTCAATCGTATTTCGTGCACCAGGGAAGAGATTCCCGACGAATCGCTCGGCTCTTATCTCGGAGAGGTGTGCTTTAATGGGCAGAAGATCGAGCTGTCCACTCGGCTCAATGCAGTTATTGGAGGTAGAGGCAGCGGAAAATCTCTCCTTTTAGACGCTATGGCTTTGGCACTTGGTGACCCCAACAAAAAGGTTAAACCTGGGCGCAGGGAATTTGTTAAAAACTACGCAGTTTCGATTAAGAATGCCCGCGGGGATGCTGTTAAATCCGGCGCGTTCGCCTATGACTATTTTAATCAGAGCTACGTCGCAAAGCTGTTTATGGAAGAGGGCGAGGCGTATAAAAATACCCTCAAAAACTATTTTCAAACTGGGTTTGATGCCGTAAGCGAAATAGACGAAGCTGCTATCAAGACACAAAATATGGCGGATTTTAATTTGCCTATTCCTGATTGTTCTGCTGGGCAACTTGAGAACATTTCTGGTTTAGTTGATAAATTTTCGACTGATCGCAACGATGCCCTTGATATAAAAATTGCTAAGTGTCAGAAGCTGAAAATTGATAAGAAAATCGCCAATTTGAGTTACGAAAAACTTCTAGGCGACGTTGAAAAGGCGGTTCGCTCGAAGATTCCTCTTGCCATTGTTGATGACCAGAGATTTAAGGACGCTTTTATATCTTTCGAGCGCGAGATTCTTACTGTTGCTGCAGCTCATAGAAAAGGTCATCTCTGCAATACCTATCTTCTTAACGAGCTGATTGATGAGTTCTTTGAAGCGAAGGGCAGGATTAGTGAGGCACAAAAGGCAAAATCGGACGTTGCGAAATTGTTCGAAATTGCGTTTATGGATAACACGGAAAGCATCCGACAGAGGGTTTCTGTCGTAAATGCCTATCTTTCCAATTCGACTGGATTTGAGACGCACTACGAGAATTACGCTTATGCTGACGGTGTGGTAATGAGAGCCTTTCGCTTCAAGAAAACGTTGGACATCGAGCACCCTCTTCGCCATATGCTCAAACTATTCAATGATTACTTTCTTGCGGAAAAATCTGGGCGTGGTGGTCTTAATAGTGATAATTTAGGCTATCTCATTGAACAGTTCTGTTATGACGAGGGCGGCTATAAGAAGGGCAAAGATTGGAGATCACTGACCACTGAGTTGGCGAAATATAATCTCGACTATATACCAGGCGTGTCAATTGAATATCTATGCAAAGACGGTGTATATCGTGATATTTCTACGATGTCCCCAGGTACACAGACGAATATCCTGCTGGAATATATAGTCCATACGGATACATCTAGGCCGCTTCTTATCGATCAGCCTGAAGATAATGTTGACAATCAAACGATTTTCAATCAGATAAGAACATGGTTCATCAAGCTCAAACATAAGAAACAAGTTATTGTCGTTACCCATGATGCCAACATCGTCATCAACTCAGATGCCGAGAATGTCGTGATTGCAGAGCAACCGACTCCCGGTAAATTTTACTATAAGTACGGGGCACTTGAGAGTGGCGAAGTAATAGATTGCGCTTCGTTGATATTGGATGGTGGACGCAGTGCCGTGAAGAGAAGGTTGATGAAGTATGGTGAATAATACAATTATCGTAAGGCTTCTGGACGGTAAGGAAATTGAACTTGCTTCTGATTCGCCGGATTTAAAGAGCCTGGTTCAGGCAATCGTGGAAAACCGCGACGCAATAGATCCAGAGAAGATTGTCGTTGAATGCGATGATGAACGCTTTGATTCAGTAGGTTTTGCCGAGATTATTTCTGTTGCGGTGAAGTCGTTTCTTGATGAGTTGAGAATCGATAAGGAAAAGCTCGAGACAGCGCTGTCGGAATTAGAAGAATAGACATAATAATCGTTCTTATTGCGTCGTTAGCTAAGACCTGCTTTGCTTCGACATTGAGTAGTGTTTTTCATGATTTGAATTGGATGCCTTTAGATGCTTGACTAGTAGAATCGGTATGGCAAATCTCAATAAACAAATCCGTTAATACCGTTGCCCGCCTGATAAAGAAGGTGGTATGCATGATGGCTTAAATGTTAAGAACGTTTCCGTCATGGCCGGGTCTGGAGATGAGCAAGAAGGTTTCCGAGGCGAGGGCTCGCTCGACGAGGAGCTCGAACAAGATGGTCACCGTGATGGCGGCGAGAATCATCTCGGAGAAGTCTTTAAAGGTAAAGACCTCGAAGTAGAGGGCAGAGTCGGCTCGACTTGACGTCATGAATAAGGTTGATGCCGAGCAGATTCCCTGAGCGCAATATGGAACGATACTTCTTAATCTTACGTTGATAGCCGACGTCATCATATTGGGCTGCTTGGATAGAACAACCGTTGCCTGTTCTCTTGTAGGCGGGCTTGCGGCGATTAATGTTCTCAATCAATTTGTGTCCAACCACTCTTCGAAATAGTGATGCTGCGCTATGATGTCCTAAATGAAAAACGAAGGTCTGCCATAGGCCATTGTTTTGCTAGGGGGTTCCTTCCTAACGGAGGGCATCCCCTAGTTTTAGTTAGATGGAAATTGGGGCGAACGGCTGCATTTCTGATCGTTCCTGATTATCTCCCTGTTGGGTTGATTGACTTACTGTAAGATGTCCTCAGTGATACAGTCGCCGTGGACTCTACGTGAGGCGGCGACAAAGAAGGGTCGTTGTTCGGTTTCCGGCAACGGCCCTTTGACGTTTCCGCGGCTACTGGATGTTGTTGCGGATGCCGCCTTTGTTGCTGGAAACCTCGATGCGGAGTCGTTATTTCGGAAGTGCGGGGTAAAATTGGAAACCTCCGAGCATAAACCGAATTTCGGCAACAAAACCGCAGGTTGCGGAAGGGTGAAATCGGGGTCTGGTTCCCAGATCTCGGTTTTACTCCGCACTTCCGGAATCGTTCGCCGGAAGTATGCGGCAAATTTCGGAACCCTTGAGCACATCGCCCTTTTCATGAAAAGAACCCGCAGGTAGAAACGTTGTCGCTACTCAGTGTGGTCAGCATGTCAAGAATTTGCGTCATACTTCCGGATTGGGCACCAGCTTGGTTGGGTTGTTTATCGATTTGGGGCTGCGGAATTTACCTTATACCTTGTTATTTGTATTTAAATAGATACACTTAACTTCTAAGTTAAGTGTATCTAGAAATGGGAGGTGGCCTTTGGCAGAAGGATATGAACTTGTCGAATATAAAGACCCCAAGGGCCGCCCGTTTTGGGAGCTGACGATTTCTCCTGACAACTCTCAATTTCAGAAGATGATGTCAGACACTATCGTAAAAATGCCGCCCGTAAAATGATCAACCTGATTTCAAAAATCTATGAATATGGATTAAAGGTTGCGAGTGGGACCTCAAAGCTAAGATGCATTGATTCTAAGATTGGTCTCTATGAACTTAAGGGGTTAACGGGGTTAATCGAGAGATGATTTATGCCATATGTTAAGGCGTAGACAAAATCGTTCTTCTATTTTGGTTTAAAGGGCATCAGGGATTGGGAAATATCAGCAGGGAAATCGAGCGGGCCAAGCGACTGGACGTAATAGCGCGTCAGCTTCTGGAGCGTGGGCGCTGACTTTTATGCCTGGCTTCTGAAACGGAGAATACAATGATTAAAGTAGATCTATCTGATTTTTATGCCGAAACAGAAAGTATCGAAACGCGCGCTTATGAACATGCACTAGATATTGAGTTTATTGTTCATCGTGAAATGAAACATTTGGGATTGAGCAAAAGTGAGCTGGCAAATCGTATGGGCATAAGCCTTCAGTCGCTTTCTAAGCTCTTGAATTCTCAACCTAATATGACTTTGAAGACGATTGCAAAGTTCGAACTTGCTCTGGGCATTAAGATCGTTCCGCAGGTTATCGTCAGTTATTCCAAAGAACTGCCGTTTCTTTCATCCAATGATTCCGTGCGAGAGCAATGTCCATCGCCTGGCATTCTCCCTGCAGAGCTGTCAGCAGATTGCGATGTGCCTTTTCAGAGCGAATAGTAGCCTCTCAATGAGCCTGGGTCGGACGAGTTGCCACTCCCACATCCTCAAAAAAGTTCTTAAAACAGCCTTAAAGGCTTTCCAGCTCGCGTTGACAGCGTAAAATACGCATGTTTGACTATGAACAGAGTGGATTTTAGGGGAGGGGTGCGCTATGGAGGTGCTGGTTGTTGGCAACACCGCATATGTTGACGATGACTTTTGTGCCAAGGCGTTCCCCGGGGACCATGTGCAGGTCGTAGCCGCGCAGGACACGCGCCGCGACGAGTCATCGCCCCATGCCTCGTGGAAAGAGCTTCTGCAACACCTGGATCAGGCCTATGAGTTCGACCGCGTGGTCTACCTTTCTAATTACCTTACCCCGCATATCGATAGCGTGGGCGATATCGAGCTACTGCGTTCGGTCTTTCGCGCGTGCATGGGTCGCCGGATCCAGCTGTTGTATATAGCAGGGCCCGCAGGTGCCGAGGGTGCCGCCGATGCCGCGGGGCGAACGGGCAAGGGCATTATCGCGCGCGCAGCCAACGACCTGTGCCGCTACTACGCTGCTCGCGAGGGCGTTCAGACCAAGATCCTGCGCGTGCCCTTCCTGTATACCGCGTCTGCCGCGCTGGAGGACCCGTTTTTGGTGCCGCTGTTCGACGCGTGCTCAACTGGATCGGTTGCTCTGCAGGGCGCGGAGGATGCGGCGTTTCCCCTGCTGTGCGCCGAGGAACTCGCGGTGCTGATTCGCCGCATCTTTGATAGCTGGGATGCCTCTTTTGAGACGCTCGACGCTGCCAATGCCTTCCATCACACGGCGGGTGAGGTGGGGGACGCCCTCAAGGCGTTGTTCCCCGGCCTTGCCGTTGCCTATGGCGATTCTGCCGGCTATGCCCTGCCCGCCAGCGACGTCGCTCGCGTGCGCTATGGCTGGTTTCAGCGCTACGACTTGCTGCGCGATCTTTCGACCATTCATGCGCGTTGGGATGCTGGCCGCGAAAAGAAGGTCAACCCCTTGCGCGCCGCCATCGACCGCATCCAAATGCGCACGCTGCCTATTAAATGCCTGGAGACGGGCGTTGCCTGGGTCCTGTTCGAGGTGCTGGAGCATCTGTTCTCCCAATCGGCCCAGCTCAACGTGCTCGATTATCGCCTGCTCTACGTGGTGCTGATCGGCACGCTGTATGGCTTGGACTTTGGCCTGGTTGCGGCGCTGCTGGCGTCGGTGGGTTTGGCCGCGAGCTACTTTACTCAGTACGGCTATACCTTCCAGGGTCTCTTTTACGAGCCGTCCAACTGGCTGCCGTTTATTGCGTACTTTGTGGTGGGTGCCGTGTGCGGCTATGTGCAGCTGCGCAACAGCGAAGCCATTAGGGCGGAGCGCGATCAAAACGAGCTCGTGCGTAATCGCAATACGTTCCTCACACAGCTTTACCACGACGCGATCGAGGACAAGCGCGCGTACAGGCGCCAGATTGTGGGTCGCCACGACAGCTTTGGCAAGATCTTTGCCGTGACGCAGGAGCTCGACGTGCTCAACCCACGCGACATCTATCGCAAGTGCTGCGAGCTTTTGGGTGAGATCCTCGAGAACGATTCAGTGGCGATTTACCATGTTTCGGGAGGGGCATTTGCTCGCCTGGTGGCAGCAAGTCCCGCGATTGCCGAAGATGCCGCACGTTCGCTCACGCTTGAGCAGCTTGCACCTCTTTTGGGCGACGGGGGCCGTTCGAACCTGTGGGTGAACCGCGAGCTGACGCCGGGGCTTCCCATGTTTGGATACGCGATCGAGCGCGACGGGGCACCCGCCGTGTTGATCTTTGTGCGTCGTGCTGCCGAAAATCAAATGACCCTCTATTATCAAAACCTGTTCCGCATCTTGTGCGGCCTGGTCGAAAGCGCACTGGGCCGTGCCTTTGACTATGAGGCGGTGGCGCAGGATAAACGCTGCGTTGACGGCACTTGCGTGCTCAAGCAGGCTGCCTTTGGCCAAGAGCTCGCGGCGGAGCAGGCGCTGGCAGATAGCAAGATGGGGAGTTTTTTGCTCCTGCGCGTGGTACCGGGCATGGAGCCTGTCGGCGAGCTGGTGGGCGCAATTGGGTCGGCAATCCGCGAGAGCGACGCGGCGGGCTTGGTCAACGGCGACGTGCTCTACCTGCTTATGCGCCAGGCAAAGGCGTGCGATCTGCCCATTATCCGCGAGCGTCTGAGTGCAAAGCAGATTGCGGTGGAGCCCGTCGACGGCGAGGACATCGTGGAGCTGCTGCAGCACATCTCTTACACCGGTGACGGTGAGGGGGGTGCCGCTTGATCTCGCTTGTCGTTGCTGCCGTCTTGCTGCTGATTCATGCGCTGGTTTGCCTGATGCTGTGGACGCTCATGAAGCTGGGCCTGCTGCCGGTGCGCGGGCACATGCTGGCTGTGATAGTGCTGGTGCCGCTGTGGGGCCCGTTGCTGGTGGTTTTGCTATCGGTCCGCAGCGCGGTGTTTGGCGAGGGGCTGAAAGAGTCTGCGCCGGAGTCGCTGCGCTTCAACGACGACCTGCATCGTAGTATGTCGGTACCGAGTGGTGAGGACGATGCAGGCGTAGTGCCGCTCGAGGAGGCGCTCATCGTCAACGACCCGGCATACCGGCGCCGCCTAATGCTCTCCATGCTCACCGAGGAGCCCGACGCGTACCTGGCGCAGCTGCAGGCGGCTAAGCTTAACGACGACGCTGAGGTGGCGCACTATGCCGCGACGGCGGTGGCGCAGATTTCCAAGGAGTCCGACGTTAAACTGCAGCAGCTGGAGCGCGCCTTTAAGACGGACCCGAGCGCGCAAAACCTCATCGAATACTGTGATTTTCTTGGTGAATACTTGGGCTCGGGCTTGGCCGAGGGGCGTGTGGCTCAGATTCAGCGTCAACAGTACGCGCGCCTGCTTGCGCGTCGCTGCGAGCGCGAGGACACCTTTGAGCTGCGCATTCGATATGCGACGGCGCTGGCCGATGTCGGACAGATCGACGAGGCGCAGGCCGTGATCGACCAGCTGGTGCTCGACGTGCCCGAGGAGCAGGAGGTTTGGATGCTTTGCCTGCGCCTGGCCGTGATGCGCCGCGACGGTGACGAGGTTCACCGTGTGATCGATGCGATTGACAAGCAACACGTGTATTTGAGCGCCGACAACCGCGAGAAGTTGGCGTTTTGGCGTGACGGGGAGGAGGCCAGATGAGCGCGGTGCAACATATCCGCGACCGTGCAGGCCGCTTTCGTTGGATGGGACTTCTCGTGGTGTGGGCGGTTTTTATCGTCATGGCCGCCGTGCTGCTGGTGGAGCGTGCCGGCGTGCAGTACAGTGCGGGCCAGCATAAGCTGGGGATGCTTGCCGCCAACGATGCGGTGCCGGCCTCCTCGGCAATCTTTGGCCAAAAGCCCACGTGCCTGGTCATTACCGACTCGGATCAAGATGGCGTCGACGACGTTAAAGACCAGTTCGACCAGATTTTGCTGGACATGAAGATCGCCCATCGCGATGTTGATATTGCCACCGACGGTGCGGACGCGATCCCATCGCTCACGTCGTTTGATCGCGTGATTGTGCTTATGCCCTCGCTTGACGGACTGGGTACGCATCTGACCGATCTGATGAGTTGGGTGAGTGCGGGCGGCTCACTCATGCTGGGCATGACGCCAGATAACTCGAACTACCTGCAGGCTATTGCTTCCAAGCTTGGGATCGAATCGGCCGGATATGACTATGCAACAGCCGAAAGTATCGTTCCGAGTGAGGGCTTTATGCTGGGCGGGGGAGAGCGCTACGAGCTCTCGGACCCCTTTGATTCGTCGCTTTCGGTATCGCTGCGCGAAACGGCGCACGTCTGGGCAAAGACCGGTGTCGCGGGCACGCCGCTCATTTGGTCTAACGATTGCGGCAGTGGTCACACCGTGGTGTGCAACATTGGCATCTACGACAAGGTCATGCGTGGGTTCTATGCTTCGGCCATAAGCTTGCTGGGTGATGCCACGGCCTATCCGGTCATCAACAGCGCCGTATTCTATTTGGACGATTTTCCTAGCCCCGTGCCCTCGGGCGATGGTACATATATCAAGCGTGACTACGGCCTTTCCATTGCCGATTTTTACACCAAGGTCTGGTGGCCCGATTTGCAAAAGCTCGCGCAAAAATACGGCATTCGCTATACCGGCGTGATGATCGAAAACTACGAGGATGCTGTCAACCAGACCGAGCCCGCGCGCCAAGCCGATACCACGCAGTTCCGCTACTTTGGCGGCATGCTGCTTCAGATGGGCGGAGAGCTGGGCTTTCACGGCTACAACCATCAGCCTCTGGCGCTCTGGGACACCGACTACGGCACGCTGTACGTCTACAAGACCTGGAAGAACAAAGAGACGCTCGTCGCTTCGCTCAACGAACTTATCGCGTTTCAGGACGAGGTTCTGCCCAATGCTCATGGCTCGGTTTACGTGCCGCCGTCGAATATCCTTTCGGCCCGCGCGCGCAAGCTTATCGGCACCGACGTTCCGCGCATTAAGACTATTGCTAGTACGTACTTTGAGGACGGTACCGACCTGCCGTACGTGCAGGAGTTTGGCGTGGCGAGCGATGGTATTGTGGAGCAGCCGCGTATTGTCTCGGGCGGCATGGTCGACGATTCCTATATGCGCCTGGCAGCCGTGTCCGAGCTCAACATGCACTACGTGAGCACGCATTTTATGCACCCGGACGACTTGCTCGATCCCGATCGTGGTGCCAAGGAGGGCTGGGAGGTCTACAAGGGCGGCTTGGTCGACTACCTGGAGTGGCTTACCAAATCCGCGCCCGACCTGCGGCACCAGACGGCGTCGGAGTGCTCCGGTGCCATCCAGCGCTTTTCGTCCGTGACGGTGAGCGTGGATACCAGTGCGGATGCCTGGACGCTCAGCCTGGGCAATTTTCACGACGAGGCGTGGCTCATGTCCCGCGCCAATAATGGCGAGCCGGGTGCGGTGACGGGTGGCGAACTGACACACCTTACGGGCAATCTGTATCTGCTCAAGGCAAATGATAAGACCGTGACGATCGAGCGCAAGGAGGGTGGCGATAAATGAGAATCTGCTTGGTACTCGAGGGTTGTTACCCCTATGTGCACGGCGGCGTATCTACCTGGATGCATGGTTATATCCAGGCCATGCCTGAGCACGAGTTTGTGCTGTGGGTAATCGGCGCGCATGCTGCCGACCGCGGCAAGTTTGTCTACGAGCTGCCTGGCAACGTGGTCGAGGTGCACGAGGTGTTCCTGGACGATGCCCTGCGGCTTTCGGGCGAGCAACATGAAGCCAGTTTTAACGATCGTGAGCGCGAGGCGCTACGCCGTCTGGTGTCGCTCTCCAATCCGGATTGGGACGTGTTATTCGATATCTTCCACCGTCGTCGCGTGCATCCGCTCTCGTTTTTGCAGAGCCGCACGTTTATGGATATCTTTCGCGACGTGTGCCTGGCCGAGTATCCCTACACGCCCTTTGCCGATGCATTCCACACCATGCGCTCCATGTTGCTTCCCGTGCTCTACCTGTTGGGCAGCGAGGTGCCGGTGGCCGATGTGTACCACGCCATCTCGACCGGCTACGGTGGCCTGCTCGCCTGCCTGGGCTCAAGCGTTCGCCATGCGCCGGTGCTGCTCACCGAGCACGGCATCTATACCCGCGAGCGCGAGGAAGAGATCATTCGCGCCGATTGGGTGGTGCCGTCGTTTAAGGACCGCTGGATCCGCTTTTTCTACCTGCTTTCGGAGGAGATCTACCGCCGCGCCTTCCGCGTGACGAGTTTGTTCCATAACGCCCGCAAGACGCAGATCGATATGGGCTGCGATGCGGACAAATGCCTGGTCATCCCCAACGGCATCCAGTTCAACCGCTTTAAGGACATTCCCTTAAAGCCCGATGACGGCTGGGCGGACATTGGCGCTGTGGTGCGCCTGGCGCCCATCAAGGACGTCAAGACCATGATCTATGCTTTCTTTGAGTTGCACGAGCGCCTGCCCAAGGTGCGCCTGCACATCATGGGCGGCGTGGACGACGAAGAGTACGGCGCCGAGTGCCACGCGCTGGTCGATACCCTGGGCGTGCGCGACCTGATCTTTACCGGTCGCGTCAACGTGGTCGAGTACATGGAAAAGCTCGACTTTACCATTTTGACGAGCATCTCCGAGGGCCAGCCGCTTAGCGTGCTGGAGTCGCTTGCAGCGCGTCGTCCCTGCGTGACGACCGAGGTGGGCTGCTGCCGTGAGCTGCTCGAAGGCGCCCCGGGCGACGACTTTGGCGTGGCGGGTTTTGTGACGCCGCCCATGTATCGCAAGGGCCTGGCCGATGCCATGGAGCGCATGTGCGTGAGCCGCGCCCGTCGCATTGAGATGGGGGAGCGCGGGCAGCGTCGCGTTGCCACGTACTTTTTGCACGAGCAGATGCTCGCCAACTATCGCGCGCTGTACGACGAGACGGCGTGTGCGTTTAACCTGCCCAGAGAGGGGGAGTAGCCGATGGCCGGAATTGGTTTTGAGCTCAAGCGCCTGTTTAGGCGCAAGGGCCTGTTTGCCACGATGCGTGC
Source organism: Collinsella sp. (assembly GCA_014871645.1). Classification (GTDB taxonomy): domain Bacteria; phylum Actinomycetota; class Coriobacteriia; order Coriobacteriales; family Coriobacteriaceae; genus Collinsella. The sequence continues at coordinate 85,005 of WGSN01000008.1, read as the reverse complement.
TTACGGCTACGCCGGCATTGTGTGCACGGGTCCCATGCTGTTGGGCGTGCTGCTCCAGGTGGGTATCTTGGTGCTGTGCGGTCTGTGGGGCGTGGGACGCGCCAACCAAGACCTGCTGGTGTGCATGGTGACCTATACGCTGCTGGCGTCGCTCACGCTCACGAGCTTTTTCTCTATGCCGGTCACGCGCTTTTTGGCCGATATGCTTTTTGCCGAGCGCGAGGATGAGATCCTGCCTTCGTTTTGGGGCTCTAACGCCATCATGCTCGTTGTGGGCACGGTGCTCTACGGCGTCTTTCTGCTGTTCTCGGGCTCCACGCTGCTGCAGGGGCTGCTGTGCCTGTGGCTGTTCAACATTATGATCGTCAACTGGAACGGCATGAGTTACCTCACGGCCATCAAGGATTACCGCGGTATCCTATGCAGCTTTGCGGCTGCCATTGGCGTGGCGTGCCTGTGCGCCCTGGCCGCGCTGGTGCTGGGGCTGCCGCCGGTCGAGGGCCTGTTGGCGTCAATTGCTCTGGGCTACGGCGTCATGCTCGCCTGGGACGTGGTGCTGCTGTACCGGTATTTTCCGCAGAGCGACCGCAGCCCCTGGCTCTTTTTACGGTGGCTTGATCAGTTTATTCCGTTGGCGCTCACGGGCTTGTTTACCAACCTAGGCCTCTTTGCACACCTGGTGATTATTTGGGCTGGTCCCATTGGCGTTCAGGTCAAGGGCTTGTTTTATGGTGCGCCCTACTACGATGTGCCGGCGCTGATCGCGTTTTTGACGATCCTGGTCACGACCGTCAACTTTGTGGTCTCGGTCGAGGTCAACTTCTATCCACGCTACCGCGACTACTACAGTCTGTTCAACGACGGCGGCGTGGTGGGCGACATCGTGGTGGCAGAGGAGGGGATGCTCTCCACGCTCAACAGCGAACTGCGCTTTTGCGCGCTCAAACAGTTGTTTGTGACCGCGGCGGTCATCTCGCTCGAGACCACGGTGCTGTCGGCCTTACCGTTGGGCTTTAACAACCTTATGCACGGGTATTTTCGCACGCTGTGCGTGGGCTATGGCCTGTATGCCGTGGGCAATACGGTGATGCTCATCTTGCTGTACTTTACCGACTACAAGGGGGCCGTGATGGCATCGGGGCTGTTTGCCGGTGTGGCCGGGCTGGCGACTGCCGTGTCGTTGCTTTTGCCGCAGCAGTTTTACGGCTTTGGCTATTTGTTGGGTGCAGCGGTGTTTTTTATCGTGGCGCTTCTGCGGCTCGATACCTATACCGCCAACTTGCCGTATCGTATCCTGAGCCAGCAGCCCATTGTGGCTACTGACAAGACGGGCTGGTTTACCGAACTTGGCCGGGTGCTCGACCGTGTTGAGCAACGCTACGAGGACAAGCGCGTGGGCGGTGATCCGCGCAGTGCGTTTGAACGTATGGTGGTTCGCCTGTACCAAAAACATTGGGGAGGTTCTGATGATCGATAAGTTGATGTCTCGCCGCTGCCTGATCGAGGTGGCTGCCGGCGCGCTGTTGCTTTCGGGCTGCTCGTCTCAGGACGAATCCTCGACTAAAAAGGTCAAAAAGCAGGACAAGATTAAAAAGGCCGAGGCCTCCGACCAGTCCAAGCACCTGCGCGATAAGGACGAGCTGTACGAGGTCTATGACGACTCGGGCACTGTGACCATGTACCTGACGGTCTCGCGCGGTAACAGCTCCGAGAACACCGACCACAGCTGGGCCGAGATCAATACGTACTCTGTGTATGACTATGCCGACATGGGCTTGACGCGCTATCAGGTTATGGGCCTGCTGCAGCCGGGCGACGAAGACGGCCCGGTGGCCGGCGAGGTTGGCTATGGCGAGGAAGCGCCCAATGCCACTGTGCAGGTGCGCGGCCAGACGTCGAGCATGAACTCGCAAAAGAATTACAAGGTGGAGCTCAAAAAGGGCAAGGGTACCTGGCGCCAACAGCGCGCGATTGCGCTCAACAAGCACATGGGCGAGGGTATGCGTTTTCGTAACAAGATGGCCTACGACCTTATCCGTGGGATTCCCCAGATGATGGGCCTGCGCACGCAGTTTGTGCATCTGTGGGTGTGCGACCAGACCGAAAAGTCTAACGACACCTTTGAGGACTACGGCCTGTTTACGCAGGTTGAACAGCTCAACAAGACGGCGCTTAAGGCACATGGCCTGGATAAGAGCGGGCATCTGTACAAGGTGAACAGCTTTGATTTCCATCGCTACGAGGATACCATTAAGCTTGCTGACGACCCCGACTACAACCAGGCAAGCTTTGAGGGCATGCTCGAGATTAAGGGCGATTCGGACCACACCAAGCTCATCGAGATGCTCGATGCGCTCAACGACGAATCACAAAAGATCGATGATGTGCTCGATACCTACTTTGATACCGAGAATCTGGTCTATTGGCTGGCGTTTCAGATCCTGACGGGCAACTGCGATACGCAGAACCGTAACTGCTATCTGTACAGCCCGCTTAACTCCAAGGTCTGGTACATCCTGGATTGGGATAACGACGGCATGCTGCGTAAGCTTGAGCTGAGCCTGACGGGGTTCTCGGATTATGCGAGCTGGGAGCGCGGCGTAAGCAACTACTGGGGCAACGTGCTATTCAATCGTGCGCTGCGCAGCAAGGCGTTCCGCGGTGAGCTCGATCGCGCCGTCAAGGACCTGCGCTCGTATATGACCGAGGCACGCCTGACCAAGATGATCAAGCACTACCGCGAGGTGACTGAATCCCTGGTCTTTGCTTCGCCCGATATCGACAATCTGCCTGTCACCAAGGACCAATACGAGCAGATCGCCGCGTCGATTCCCTCCGAGATCGAGGAGAACTACAAGAGCTTTCGCGAGAGTTTTAAAAAGCCCATGCCGTTCTACATCGGCGTGCCGCAGATCGATAACGGTAAGCTGCGCATTAACTGGGATGCGTCCTACGACTTTGAGGCGCGCGACATTCGCTACACCGTAGAGCTTGCGCGCGACTATGCCATAAGCGACGTGTTCTTTAAGGCCGAGGACGTGCTGCTTCCCGAGGTGACCTGCGATGCGCCCGATGCCGGCCAGTATTTTGTGCGCGTGCGTGCCGCCAACTCCGACGGCTTTACGCAAGATGCGTTTGACTACTATGTGACTGACGACGGTAAGCACTACGGCATGAAGTGTTTTTACGTGCAAGACGGCGGTAAGGTCGTGGAGGACACGTATGAGGAGGGCTAGCGCGCTGCTTGAGCGCTTGGCGGCCCCGCCTGTGCGTGCCACGCAGGAGCGTTACCGCCATGAGCTCAAATATCTCATTAACGAGGGCGAGCACGCCGCGCTTGCCTGTCGCATGGCGCCTGTGTTTAAGCTGGACAAGCATGCGCGGGCGGGCGGTTACACTATTCGCAGCCTGTATTTTGATGACTACCGAAACTCGGCCTACGAGGAAAAAGACGCCGGCATTCTCATGCGCAAAAAGTATCGCGTGCGCATCTATAACGGCAGCGACAAGGTGATTAAGCTTGAGCGCAAAAAGAAGTACGGCAGCTGGATCTACAAGGAGGACGCGCCGCTTACGCGCGGTGAGTTTGAGCAGATTCTGGCTGGCGACTACGACTTTTTGCTGAGGAGCCCTTATCCGCTCTGTCGCGAGTTCTACATCGAGTGCATCTGCAACATGATGCGCCCGCGGACCATCGTGGACTACGAGCGCGAGCCGTGGGTGATGGACGAGGGCACCGTGCGCATCACGTTTGACATGAACGTGCGTGCCGCGGTGGGTAGCTTCGACATCTTTGATGCGACGCTGCCCGCGCTGCCCGTGCTAGAACCCGGCAAGCTGGTGATGGAGGTCAAGTTTACGGAGTTTTGCCCGCAGCTCGTGCGCGATATGGTGCCGCCGGGCGCGGCCGAACTCACGGCGGTCTCCAAGTACTGCCTGTGTTACGAAAAGACCGCCTACCTGCGCGGATTTAATTACTGGGAATCGGATTTTGAGAACCGAGGGGATATTTAGACCATGAGCACCAGGGACTTTTTTAAGAACTCCGTCTTGGAGGCGTTTGGCCAGGTCGACCCTGCCAAGATCGGCCTTTCGCTGCTCGTGGCGCTCGCCATGGGCATCCTGATCTATTACGTGTACAAGCGCTTTTTTACCGGCGTGGTGTATTCGCGCAGCTTTGCCGTGACGCTCGTGGGCATGTGCGTGCTCACCTGCATGGTCACGCTTGCGATCTCGACGAACGTGGTCATCTCGCTCGGTATGGTCGGTGCTCTGTCAATCGTCCGCTATCGTACGGCGGTCAAGGACCCGCTCGACCTGCTGTATCTGTTTTGGGCCATTACCACGGGCATTACGGCCGGCGCCGGCATGTATGCGCTCGTGGGGCTCACTGCGGTGGTGATCGTGGTGATGATCGCCAGCTTTGCGAGCCACCAGGACAAGTCGCGTGTGTACATGATGGTCATTCACTACACGGGCCAGACAACCGGCGACGATATCGTGCGTGCATTTGGGCGCACCAAATTCACCGTCAAGTCCAAGACGATGCGCGGTGATAAGGTCGAGATGGCCGTCGAGGTGTTCTCGGATGGCGTTGATATGCCCTATGCCGACGCCATTCGCGCGCTCGACGGCGTTGAAGACCTGACTCTCATCCAGTACAACGGCGAGTACCACGGCTAACTATGTTCCGGCGTTTTAACAAACGCCGGACCGCTCGACGCTGCGCGGACATCTGCCGGGCGATCTGCCGCTCAAACCGTCGCTCGCGTACATAAAGTACGCTTCGCTCCTCTTTCGCGGCACCTCGTCACGGCAGCTGCCCGCTCGCTGACGTTTGCTCGACCTGGGCGGTTGAAATGATCCATGGGCCCGTCTCATTTGCTCAATTTGCTGGCATGGGTTGGGTATCATGGTGAAAGCGATTTCAATGACAGGGGTGCTCGTGGTAAAGATGAAAGATGTGGCCGAGCTGGCGGGCGTTTCGAGCGCCGCCGTCTCGCGCTACCTCAACGGTGGATATATCTCGGCGGACAAGGCCGAGCGCATTAAGCAGGCAATCGAGTTGACCGGATACGTGCGATCCAGCCAGGCTCGCGCGCTGCGCACCGGTTCCACCAAGCTCATCGGCGTCATCGTACCTAAGATTAACTCGGAATCCGTGAGCCGCATTACCGCCGGTATTGGCCAGGTTCTCGGTCGCCGTGGCTACCAGATGCTGCTTGCCAATACCGATAACGCCCCCGATCGCGAGCTCGAATACCTCGATTTATTCCAAAACCACCCGGTCGATGGCATTGTGCTGGTGGCAACCATGATCACCGACGAGCACCGTCGCGCGATTGAATCGTGCCGCGTGCCCATTGTGTTGATCGGCCAACATGTCGAGGGCGCGGCGTGCGTCTATCATGACGATTACGAGGCCGCCTTTGAGCTGGGTCATGCGCTTGCGGGTCGCGTGGACGGCAAGATTGCCTATATTGGAGTTACCGAAGAGGACCGCGCGGCCGGTTATGACCGCCGTCGCGGTTTTGAGGCCGGCCTGCGTGCTGCGGGCAACCCGCTCGATTCCGCCTTGATTCGCCTGGGCTCGTTTACGCTCGACTCGGGCTATGGTACGGCGCGTGAGCTGCTTTCCGTCGCTCCCGATGTTTCGTTTATCGCCTGCGCGACCGACACCATGGCGGCGGGCGCGCTGCGTGCCATCGATGAGGTTCGCGGCATGGGCGAGGGCATGCACCGCGTGAGCGGTTTCGGCGACAACGCGTTTTTGCGCGCGCTGACGGGCGGCATTCCCACCGTGCATTACGGCTACCTGACCAGCGGTGTCGAGGCGACCAATATGTTGCTCAACACGCTCGATGGCGCGGAGGGGGAGAACGGCCTAAAGACGCTTAAGCTCGGCCATCAGTTGATGAATGTCTAGGTCTTGATCGTGCCTGCCCGCCTTTGAGTCCCCCGTTTTTTGTCCCAAAACTACCATTCGCCGGCTTTTTCCTACCGTTCACCCTACTATGAAAACGATTACAGACATATGAAACTGAAAACGATTACAGTGTAAGTGTCAAAGATGGCCGGGTGCAGATGCTCCCGTTGGAGGAAAGGGAAGTCATGGACTACCGCAAATCAGCCCAAGAGGTGCTCGACAACATCGGTGGCGCCGACAACGTTATTTCGGCCGCACACTGCGCCACGCGTCTGCGCCTGGTGGTTGCCGATAACGCCAAGGTCGACAAGGAGGCCCTCGAGAATATCGACGGCGCCAAGGGCGTCTTTGAGGCCCAGGGCCAGCTGCAGATTATCTTTGGCACCGGCACCGTCAATAAGGTGTACGACGAGTTCATCGCCCTCGGCGGTATCAATGCCGCCTCTAAGGCCGAGGTCAAGGAGGCCGCGGCACAGCAGCAGAACATCTTTATGCGTGCCATTAAGGTGCTCGGCGACGTCTTTGTCCCCATTATCCCCGCCATCGTGGCTTCGGGCCTGCTGCTGGGCATTATGAGCGCCCTCAACTTTATGGCCTCCAACGGCTTTATCGCGCTCGACACCAATAACTTTATTTATAAGATTGCCGACCTGGTCTCGGGCACGTCCTTTGGCATTCTGCAGATCCTGATCGGTTACTCCGCCGCTAAGGCCTTTGGCGCCAACCCGTATCTGGGCGCCGTCGTCGGTGGTGCATTCATCAACTCCTCGCTGCAGAGCGCCTATACGGTTGCCTCCGAGGGCGTGCAGACCATGGTCAACGTCATCCCCGGCGTGTACAGCTTTGAGTGGGTCGGCTATCAGGGCCATGTGATCCCCATCGTTATCGCCTGCGCCATTCTGGCCTTCCTCGAGAAGCGTCTGCACAAGATCGTTCCCGAGATGTTCGATCTCTTTGTGACCCCGCTTGTCTCGGTGTTCGTGACCGTGCTCGTGACGCTCGTTGCCGTCGGCCCCATCTTTGTGTGGGCTGAGAACGCCATCCTCGGTCTGATCCAGGCCCTGCTGACCCTGCCCTTCGGCATCGGTTCTTTTATCGTCGGCCTGTTCTATGCTCCCACGGTCGTTACCGGTATCCACCAGATGTACACCGCCATCGACCTGGGCCAGCTCGCCCAGTACGGCGTGACCTACTGGCTGCCCATCGCCAGCGCTGCCAACATCGCCCAGGGTGGTGCCGCGCTCGCCGTTGCCTTTAAGACCCGCGATGCCAAGATTAAGGGCCTGGCGCTTCCTTCGGCTCTGTCCGCCTTCATGGGCATTACCGAGCCTGCCATCTTCGGTGTGAACCTACGCTTCTTTAAGCCCTTCATCGCCGGCTGCATCGGCGGTGGTTGCGGCGCCCTGGTCTGCGCGCTCACTTCGCTGGCTGCCTCCGGCACGGGCGTTACCGGTATCTTCGGTATCCTGCTGTGCCTGGCCCAGCCCGTGCAGTACGCGATCATGTTTGCGGTCGCCGCGATGGTTTCCTTTGGCGTCTCGTTTGTCCTGTACAAGGACGAGCCCAAGGCTTCCGAGCAGGCCTAAGAGCTTTTGATTGAGGGAATGCCCGCGGGCTGTATGCTCGCGGGCGTTTCCCGTATCTGGTGCCGATCTCTGGCGCCTTGTAACTTTCGATCCGTTAGGACTTTGATATGTCTAATGCACTTGGCCGCGACCTTGCAAAGTTGGTTGCCGCTGTTGACGCCGCCGCCTCTGAGTGCGGTCATGGCGTGTATGGCCAGCGCTTCCATATTATGCCGCCGGCTGGCTGGCTCAACGACCCCAACGGTCTTTGCCAAGCGGGCGGCGTGTTCCACGCTTATTTTCAATACGCGCCGTTTGACGTCGAGGGTGGCGTTAAGGTCTGGGGTCATGCGACGAGTCGCGATCTTATGACGTGGGACTACGTTGGCGCCCCACTGTTGCCTGACGAGCCGTTCGATTGCCATGGTGTGTATTCGGGCTCCGCGCTTGCCGAGGACGGCCGCATTCGCGTGCTTTATACAGGCAACGTTAAGCTTTCCGATGCAGACGGCACGTACGACTACGTCAATACCGGCCGCCGCGCCGATACCGTCTATGTTGAGAGCGTTGATGGCCTTGCCGGTCGGGAGTTCAGCCAAAAGCGCGTGGTGCTTGCGTCCGATGATTATCCCGAGGACTTGACCTGCCATGTGCGCGATCCCAAGGTGTGGCGTGACGCGGACGGGCGTTATCACATGGTGCTGGGCGCACGTCGTCGCGTGGATGGCCCGCATGTCGATAGTCGATTTTGCGCCATGCACGGCGAGGGTGCCGGGCGCGATGTGGGCGAGATTCTGGTGTATGGCTCAGCCGATATGCTGAGCTGGCAGCTCGAGAGCCGCGTGTCTACGGCCGAGCGTTTTGGCTTTATGTGGGAGTGCCCCGGCTATATCGAGCTCGATGCGAATGGCGATACCGCTGCATTTTTGTCGTTCTCGCCCCAGGGTCTTGAGGGCGGTCGTTGGGACCGCGGCAATGTGTATGCAGCGGGCTACATGCCTGTTACGGGCGACATTACGGGTGGCAATGACGCTTATGAGCTGGGCGAGTTCCGCCTGTGGGACGCTGGTTTTGACTTCTATGCTCCGCAGGAGTTTACGTCCGAGGACGGTCGCCACATTCTGATCGGCTGGATGGGCATGCCCGATGAGCCGACCTATGGCAACACACCGACGCTGGTTGCGGGCTGGCAGCACTGCATGACGGTGCCGCGTGAGCTTACAGCCGGTGCCAGCGGCGTGGTGCTGCAGCAGCCGGCGCGCGAGATTGAGCACCATTATGTCTCGGTGCGTGTAGGGGAGGGCTCGTTGGAGGTTGCCGGCGATACCTGCTTTGACGTTGTTGTTGACGGTGCCGACGGCGCGTTTACCGCAACCGTTGATGGCGAGCTGAAGCTGGCGTTTGTGCCCGCCAATGGCGAGCTGCCCGCGCGCTTTGAGATGCGATTTACCGATGAGGGTCGCGCTTCTGCCGGCTGCGGTCGCACCGTGCGCTGGGAGCCTATCGACGAGGTTCGTAACGTGCGCATTGTTGGCGATGTCTCGTCGGTCGAGGTATTTGTGAACGATGGCGCGCTCGTGTTTTCGACGCGCATCTATCCCGAGGCCTATGGCGTGACGGTTGACGCTCCGGGTGCGAGCGTGAACTATCACACGCTCAACATCTAGGCGTTTCGTCGCATATCGGCGCTATACTGCAGCCGTTGCCCACGATGCGGGGAACACCCGTATCGTGGGTTTTTGCTTATGAAAGGGCGGTGCCTTGTGGATGTACAGCAGCTAGAAGAGGCCTGGGCTGTAAGGACCGGCGCGCGTGAGGCGCGTCTTGTTGCGGCCCCGCATGTGCCGGCGGCTCTGTCGCTGCTGGGTATTGTGCGTCCTGGTGACCGCCTGGTGGCCTTTGCGGACGACTTTGTCGATGCGTTTGCGAGCGGCTTTGATGGCTGCGATGTCGCGCTGGTGGGCTCGTCGTCCGCCGATGCGTTTGCTGCCGCGTCCGAGGGCTTTGATGCTTCGCTTGATGCCGAGGGGTTGCACCTGTGGTGGTTCGTCAACTCCATCGGCGGGCTTGGTTTGTGTGTGCCCGACCTTCGCGCTCTGGGCCGCGCGGCTCGCGAGGCACGTGCGCTGCTCGTGGTGGATAACACCGTGGCTTCCATCTTTGGCTGCGATCCTTTGCGTTTGGGTGCCGTGCTGTCGCTCGAGGCACTCGACCGCGTGTTCGCCGGTGAGGCGCCGCGCAAGCTCGTTGCCGCTTCGGTGGCGCGCTCGCAGCTCAAACGCCATCGCGTGGATGCCGCGGCTGAATGCGCGCATGCCCTGCTCGAGGGCTGTGGCTTGGCCAAGCTTGATATGCCTGCTGACGAGGTCGGTGTGCTGGAGCGCGGGCTGGACTCGCTCGATGCCCGCATGCAGGCGCATTTCGACCGCGCACGTGCGCTTGCCGAGTATCTGGCCGCCAATGAGATGGTGCGCAACGTGCGCTATCCCGGGCTGAGCTCGCATCCCGACCATGCGGCTGCAACGGGAATCCTCGAGCACGGTTTTGGCCCGGCAGTTGAATTTGACCTGATAGAGCGTAGCGCAGGCGAGCTGTTCGACGCTTTGCCGGGGGAGTTTCGCACATCGCCTGCCGGCGGCGCAACGACGCGTCTTTCGGCCCCACGTGGCAAACAGGGGAGCACCGTCCGCCTCTTCGCCGGCACCGACGACCCCTTGATCGTGGCCGCCACCCTAGATAATGCCCTCCGCAACTAGCTAAATCATCCTCAACTCCATAAGTTGCGGTGAAATAGGGATTGATTTACGGCTTTAACCGCATAAACAGTCCCTATTTCACCGCAACTTATGAGAAGGGGTTGTGTGGCTATAAGGCCCCGTCCCAAATGAGCTACTTTTTGATGCTGGCGATGAGGGCGTTGGCTTTGGTGGCGATGACGTTGTTGATGTCGGCCTGCAGCTCCTCGTAGACTGCTATGGCTCGCTCTCCGGCGGGAGTGAGGGTGGATCCGCGGGCGCCGTCGCGCTCGATGAGCTTGCAGCCCAGCTGTCCTTCCGCCTCGTTCACAATGCGCCAGGCCTTGGAATACGCCATTCCCATGCTCTTGGCGGCGCGGTTGAGCGAGTGCTCGCGGGCGATACCCTGCAGCAGTAAGACGCAGCCGTGGCCGAACACGCCCGGCAAATCCTTGTCGCACGCTTGAATGACCAACTTTGCCGTCGTCTTGTACTCCATACGCTCCACGTCTCCCCGCTAAAGTGTTTGCTGGGCAAACGCAAAGCCTGCGTCAAACCCTCGTGTGCTCTTCTTAAATCATGCATTGTAGCAGTCAAAGTGCGTTAAGATACTTCCCCAGTATTGGGCGCCCAAGGTTGGGCTGGGTCCTACGAGGCCTGCAGCCGACCGGTCGCATGGAAAAAGGAGAAACATGGCTACGTTCTTTCCCGGTGAGTCCCACACGTTTTCGGAGTATCTGCTGGTCCCTGGTTACTCGTCCTCGCAGTGCATCCCCAACAACGTCTCTCTTAAGACGCCGCTAACCCGCTTTAAGCGCGGTGAGAAGCCGGCAATCACCTTGAACATCCCCATGGTTTCCGCCATCATGCAGTCCGTCTCGGGCGTCGACATGGGTGTCGCGCTCGCTACCGAGGGCGGCCTGTCCTTCATTTACGGTTCCCAGAGCGCCGAGTCCGAGGCCGCCATGGTCAAGGCCGTCAAGGATCACAAGGCTGGTTTCGTTCAGTCCGATTCCACGCTGACCCCTGACATGACCATGGAGCAGGTCATCGAGCTCAAGGAGAAGACCGGCCACTCCACCATGCCGGTCACCGACGACGGCACTCCCAAGGGTAAGCTCCTGGGCATCGTCACCAGCCGTGACTATCGCCCCAGCCGCGATGACCACCAGACGAAGGTCTCCGAGTTCATGACCCCGCGTGAGCAGCTCATCGTGGGCGACAAGAACATCAGTCTTAAGGTTGCCAACGACGTCATCTGGGACAATAAGCTCAACGCCCTGCCCATCGTCGACGACTACGATCACCTCATGGGCATCGTCTTCCGCAAGGACTACGACAGCCACAAGACCAACCCCAACGAGCTGCTCGACGGCGACAAGCGCTACATGGTCGGTGCCGGTATCAACACCCGCGACTATGCCGAGCGCGTGCCGCTGCTCATCGAGGCCGGTGCCGATGTCCTGTGCATCGACTCTTCCGAGGGCTTCAGCGAGTGGCAGAAGCGCACCATCGAGTGGATCCGCGCCAACTACGGCGAGGACGTCAAGGTCGGTGCCGGCAACGTCGTCGACGCCGAGGGCTTCCGCTTCCTGGCCGACTGCGGTGCCGACTTCATCAAGGTTGGTATCGGCGGCGGCTCCATCTGCATCACCCGTGAGACCAAGGGCATCGGCCGTGGCCAGGCCACCGCGCTGATCGACGTCTGCCGCGCTCGCGACGAGTACTACGAGGAGACCGGCGTCTACGTGCCCGTGTGCTCCGATGGCGGCATCGTCTACGATTACCACATGACGCTCGCCCTTGCCATGGGTGCAGACTTTATGATGCTGGGTCGTTACTTCGCCCGCTTTGACGAGAGCCCGACCGAGCGCGTCAACGTGAACGGTCAGTACATGAAGGAGTACTGGGGCGAGGGTTCTGCGCGTGCTCGCAACTGGCAGCGCTACGACCTGGGCGGCGCCGCGAAGCTTAGCTTCGTCGAGGGCGTCGACTCCTACGTTCCCTACGCCGGTTCCCTCAAGGACGGCGTGGGCGGCACGCTCTACAAGGTCAAGTCCACGATGTGCAACTGCGGCGCCCTCTCGATCCCCGAGCTCCAGGAAAAGGCACGCCTAACGCTGGTCAGCTCCACCTCCATCGTCGAAGGCGGCGCCCACGACGTAGTCGTGAAGGATTCTCAGCAGAGCGTTTCCTATCGATAAGGTAAGAGCCTCATATAAAGGTTGAGTTTCAACCACGTTATTTAGATAAAGCGAGATGCCTGCAAGTCGCAGGCATCTCGCTTGTTGTATTTGCTAGAATCATCCAAGTTAACCCTAGGGCCGGGCGGCTAGGCTTTGCTCGCTGCAAGTTCCGCACGAGCCGAAGGCCACTTAATGTGGCCTTCGTGCGAGCAGGACTGTCCGCAGCAGCGAGCAAAGCCTAGCCGACCGGCCCCAATCAAGTTAAAAGGAGCTGATATGTGCGATTGCACAGATCATAAGGACGAGATTCCTGTCTACGACGCGCAGGCCATTGAGTCCAGGTGGATGAAGGCCTGGGAGGACTCCAACCTCTTTGCCGTCGACACCGACGACAGCAAGCCCAAGAAGTATGTGCTCGAGATGTTCCCGTATCCGTCGGGCGACCTGCACATGGGCCACGCGCGCAACTATACCATCGGCGATGCCATGGCCCGTCAGGCCCGCATGCGCGGCTACGACGTGCTGCATCCCATCGGCTTTGACGCCTTTGGCCTGCCCGCCGAGAACGCCGCCATCAAGCACAACACGCAGGCTGCCGCCTGGACGTATAAGAACATGGACCAGGCGCTCGCCACGATGAAGCGCATGGGCTTCTCCTACGATCTGGATCGCATGGTCAAGACTTGCAGCCCCGACTACTACCGCTGGGGTCAGTGGATCTTTGAGAAGATGTGGGAAAAGGGCCTGGTCTATCGCAAGAAGAACCCGGTCAACTGGTGCCCCACTTGTAAGACCGTTCTGGCCAACGAGCAGGTTACCGAGGGTAAGTGCTGGCGCTGCGGCACCGAGCCCGAGAAGCGCGACCTTGAGCAGTGGTACTACAAGATTACCGAGTACTCTCAGGAGCTGCTCGACGACTTGGAGAAGCTCCCCGGCTGGCCCGAGCGCGTCAAGCAGATGCAGGCCAACTGGATCGGTCGCTCCGAGGGCGCCGAGGTCGACTTTACCCTGTGCGACCAGGATGGCGAGCCCATCGAGGGCGACGAGGGTAAGATCACCGTCTTCACCACGCGTGCCGACACGCTCTTCGGTGTCTCCTTCTTTGTCCTGGCTCCCGAGTACGCGCGCCTGCACGAGCTCGTCGAGGGCACGGAGTACGAGGAGGCCGTCACCAAGATCGTCGAGGACTCCAAGCATATCTCTGCGGTCGAGCGTGCCCAGGGCACCCTCGAGAAGCACGGTGCCTTTACCGGTCGCTACGTGGTGAACCCCGTCAACGGCGAGAAGGTCCCCGTGTGGGTTGCCGATTATGTCGTTGCCGACTACGGCACCGGCGCCGTCATGGCCGTTCCCTGCGGCGACCAGCGCGACTTTGAGTTTGCCCGTAAGTACGACCTGCCTATCGTGCCGATCATCCTGGACGATGACGACCGCGCTGCCGTCGAGGCCAGCGGTGAGACCATCGATACCTTCCATGCCGAGACCGTCGACTGGGATTGCGCCCACGCTGCTGAGGGCACACTCGTCCAGTCCGGCAAGTACACCGGCATGCGCGGCGGCAAGCACTCCGAGGGCGAGGCTGCCATCGTGGCCGACCTCGAGGCCATGGGCTGCGGCCGTCGCAAGGTCGAGTTCCGTCTGCGCGACTGGCTCATCAGCCGCCAGCGTTATTGGGGCAACCCCATCCCGGCCATTCACTGCGAGCACTGCGGCATCGTGCCCGTGCCCGAGGATCAGCTGCCGGTGACGCTGCCCGAGAACCTGGACTTGGGCGCCGGCGAGACCCTCGCCGAGTGCAAGGAGTTCTACGAGACCACCTGCCCGGTCTGCGGTCGCCCAGCCAAGCGCGAGACCGATACCATGGACACCTTTACCTGCTCCAGCTGGTATTACCTGCGCTATACCGATCCGCACAACACCGAGCTGCCCTTCTCCCGCGAGGCCGCCGATCGCTGGATGCCCGTCGATAACTACATCGGCGGCATCGAGCACGCCATTTTGCACCTGCTCTACAGTCGCTTCTTTACCAAGGCACTGCGCGACCTGGGCCTGCTGAGCGTTGACGAGCCCTTCACCAACCTGCTGTGCCAGGGCATGGTCAAGGACGAGAACGGCGACACCATGTCCAAGTCCAAGGGCAACGTCGTGCCCCCGAGCTCGGTCATCGAGCCCTACGGCGCCGACACCATGCGTCTGGCGATCCTGTTTATCGCCCCGCCCGAGAAGGACTTCGACTGGGATCCCAAGGCCGTTGAGGGCGCCAACCGCTTCATTAAACGCGCCTGGCGTATCGTGTGGCAGCTCGTCCAGTCGGGTTACGCCAACGTGGCCTTCGACAAGTCCGCGCTCGACGAGACCGCGATGAAGCTCTACCGCGAGCGTCACCGCACTATCGCCAAGTGCACCGAGGACTTCGATCGCGGCCAGTTCAACACCGCGATCTCGGCCGTCATGGAGCTCGTCAACGCGGCGAGCGCCTACCTCAACGCTACCGAGGGTACCGCCCGCGACAAGGCGCTGTGCTACGGCGTGGCCAAGGATATCGTGAGCGTCCTCGCCCCCATCTGCCCGTTCTGGGCCGACGAGCTGTGGCACGAGGCACTCGGCTGCGAGGGCAACGCCTACACCGCCGCCTGGCCCGAGTTCGACCTGGCCGAGTCCATCGAGGACACGGTGCAGATCGTCGTGCAGGTGCTCGGCAAGGTCCGCGGCCGCGTCGACGTCGCCCGTGATGCCTCCAATGAGGATATGCAGGCTGCCGCCGAGGAAGCCGTCGCCAAGTGGCTTAAGGGCAAGACGGTCGTCAAGGCCATCTGCGTGCCCGGCAAGCTGGTCAACCTGGTGGTCAAGTAAGCATTGCGCGCTTAACTGACGCATAAAAGACGAGGGGCGATCCGGTTGGGTCGTCCCTCGTTTTTCATGTACCTGCCCTGATGCCTGCGGTCAATTGTCCTATTCTTGTGGAGAAGCTGTGCGCACGCTGACCTGCAGATTCGTACTGTGCTTGCACGTTTCCGCAGCTATTGTTATAGTTTGCTTGCAAATGAAGTTGTAATTGAAAGAAGTGGGGTTTCGGCCCCGCTTCTTTTTTGTATGGATGGAGGTGCCGCAATGGTCAAGACCAAGACCGAGCAGGCGATCATCGACGCGCTCGAGGCCGTCGCTCCCCAGCACGATGTCGACATCGTCGACGTCGAGCTCGTGGGTGCCACCAAGGCCCCCTGCGTACGCGTGCGTATCGAGGGTGCCGAGGGTCAGAGCCTGTCGCTCAACGACGTCACGGCCAACACCAAGTGGGTCGGCGATGTGATTGAGGAGCTCGACCCTATCTCTTCGAGCTATACGCTCGAGGTGTCCAGCCCGGGTATGGCGCGTCCGCTGCGCCGCCCGTGCGACTTTGCCCGCTTTGTGGGCGAGAACTGTGAGCTCACCTCCACCGCCACCGAGGGCCGTCGCAAGTACGCCGGCAAGATTGCCGCCGCAACCGAGACCAACGTGACCCTCGAGCTCGAGGACGGCGAGTCCGTTACCCTCGATTTCTCTGATGTTAAAAAGTGCAAGTTGAAGCCCACCTACGACTTCAAGCCCGCGAAGGAAGGAAAGTAAGATGGCAGCATCCGACATGATGTCCGCCCTGATGGAGCTTTGCCAGGAGAAGCACATCGACCAGCTCTACCTGATCGACCGCCTGGAGCAGTCGCTCGCCAAGAGCTATGCCGAGATCCTGCATCTTGAGTGGGGCGCCAAGGTGACCATCGACCGCACCACCGGCAAGATCTACGTCTACCGTCTGGAGCCGATCGACGATTCCATGGACGAGGAGGGCAACTTCACCGAGTTCGAGGAGATTGACGTCACCCCCAAGAACACGAGCCGCATCGCTGCCCAGCACGCCAAGGCCGAGATCAACGCCATCGTGCGTAACTCCGCCCGCGAGCAGATCTACGAGGAGTTCTCCGGCCGCATCGGTGACCTCATCAGCGGTACCGTGCTGCAGTCCACGCCCGACTTCACGATCGTCAAGATCCGCGAGGGCGTCGAGGCCGAGCTGCCGCACTTCGACCAGCGCCGTTACGAGAACGAGCGCAACGAGCGTCCGATGGGCGAGCGCTACCTGCACAACCAGCACATCAAGGCCGTGATCATCGACGTTCGCGACCCCAACTCCACCCTGCAGCCGGTTCGTGGCGAGCACAGCCGTCCGCCGATTGTCATCTCCCGTACCCACCCCGAGCTCATGCGTCGTCTGTTTGAGCAGGAGGTGCCCGAGATCTATGAGGGCACCGTCCAGATCAAGTCGATCGCCCGCGAGCCCGGCCAGCGCTCCAAGGTCGCCGTCCACTCGCTCGACGACCGTCTGGATCCCGTGGGCGCCTGCGTCGGCCCCAAGGGCAGCCGTGTTCGCGCTGTCGTGGGCGAGCTCCGTGGCGAGCGCGTCGACGTCATCCTGTGGGATGCCGATCCTGCCGTCTACGTCGCCAACGCCCTGTCGCCCGCTAAGGTCACCCGCGTCCTCATCGACGAGGAGAAGGCCTACGCCGGCGTCATCGTGCCCGACGACCAGTTGTCCCTCGCCATCGGCAAGGAGGGCCAGAACGCCCGCCTCGCCGCGCGCCTGACCGGCTGGCACATCGACATCAAGTCCGAGACGCTTGCCGCCGACATCCTCAAGAACGTTCCCGTTCACGAGGAGCCCGCCGCCGACCTGATCGGTGACGAGGAGGACGAGGACGTCCGCCGCTGCGAGTACGTGTCCGAGGACGGCA
Organism: Collinsella sp.; assembly: GCA_014871645.1. GTDB lineage: Bacteria > Actinomycetota > Coriobacteriia > Coriobacteriales > Coriobacteriaceae > Collinsella. The sequence continues at coordinate 67,827 of WGSN01000008.1, read as the reverse complement.
TCCAGTGCCGCAACCAGGCTCGTCCCGGCTCCCGTTTCTGCGGTGTCCACGACACCGACGCCTTCGATGATGCGGAGGACCTGATCTAGCGCGCGGTTGCGCCGGGCGGGTCCCGGCGCGTCTCCCACGCTCGTTCAGTCTCTAGGCACCCAAGGTGCCAGAAAGGGTAGGTGAAGTCATATGGCAAAAGTCCGTGTGTCCACCCTGGCCAAAGAGTTCGGCATGACCTCCAAGGAACTGATGGGTCATCTCGCCGATATGAAGATTCCCGCTAAGTCCGCTTCCTCCACCTTGGAGGACGCTTATGTCGCTATGGTCCGCAAGCAGCTCGCCTCGGTGATCGAGGCCCGCGCCCAGGAAGTCGAGGCCGCCAAGCAGGCCGAGGAGCAGGCAGCTGCCGCCGAGGAGGCCGCTCGCGCCGCTGAGGCCGAGCGCGAGCGCATCGCCGCCGAGAAGGCCCGCGAGGAGGAGCGTCGCCAGTTCGCCGCAGCCCAGGCTGCCGAGGAGGCTGCCCGCGCCGAGGCCGAGGCCAAGAAGAAGGCCGAGCAGGAGCGCCTTGCCCGCGAGAAGGAGGAGGCTGCCCGCGAGGCCCAGCGCCGCGCCGTTCCCGCTTCCGACTCCGGTTCGCGTTTCCGTTCGCTGCTCGACCAGATCGCCGCACAGGAGACCGTGCTCAAGGAGAAGAAGGACGCCGAGGACAAGGCCAAGGCCGAGCGCGCCGCCGAGCGCGGTAACCGTCGTGGCGGCAACAACGACCGCCGCGGTGGCCGTCGTAACGATCGCAACGCTTCCGACAACAACTCCGAGCGCAACGCCTCCGAGAGCCGTCCGCACAGCCATCGCACCAACGCCAGCAACAACGTCGCTGCCGGCATGGACTTCCCCAACCCCGACAAGCAGGGCAAGGGCAAGAAGCGCAAGGGCGGTCACAACAACGAAGAGGACCACTACAGCCGCATGGCTCGCGAGGCCGAGGAGTACAGCCGCGAGAAGGTGCTCGAGGAGGCTCGTGCCGCCGTCGAGGAGGCCTCTCGCGAGTCCACCGGTCGCCGCAAGAAGCGCAAGGAGAAGCGCGAGCGCGAGGCTGCCAAGGCTCAGGAGGAGCGCAAGATAGAGGAGGCGCTGGCCCAGGGCGTGAACCCCGAGGACCTCGACGCCATCAAGGTCTCCCAGGGCGTTACCGTCCAGGAGCTTGCCGAGGCGCTCGACGTTCCGGCCAACGACATCATCAAGCGCCTGTTCCTGCTGGGTACTCCGCTCACGATGACGCAGTCCATGTCCGACGACCTTGTCGAGCTCGTTGCCGACGACCTGGGCCGTCAGATTAAGATCATCACCCCCGAGGAGGAGAACACCTTCTCGTTCTACGACGATCCCGCCGACCTTAAGCCGCGCGCCCCGGTCGTCACCGTCATGGGCCACGTCGACCACGGCAAGACGTCGCTGCTCGACGCCATCCGTCACACCGGCGTTGCTGCCGGCGAGGCGGGCGGCATTACGCAGGCCATCGGCGCTTCGCAGGTCATGATCAACGACCGCAAGATCACCTTTATCGATACCCCGGGTCACGCCACCTTTACGGCTATGCGTGCCCGTGGCGCCAAGGTGACCGACATCGTCATCCTGATCGTCGCCGCCGACGACGGCGTCATGCCCCAGACGGTCGAGTCGATTAACCACGCCAAGGCTGCCGGCGTACCCATCGTCGTTGCCGTCAACAAGATCGATAAGCCGGGCGCCAACCCCGACCGTGTGCGTCAGGAGCTCACCGAGTACGGCGTCATCCCCGAGGAGTGGGGCGGACAGAACATGTTCGTCAACATCTCGGCCAAGCAGAAGATCGGTATCGACGACCTTCTGGAGACCGTGCTGCTCCAGGCCGACGTGCTCGAGCTCAAGGCCAACCCGGACACCTTTGCCTCCGGCAACGTCCTTGAGGCCAAGCTCGACAAGGGCCGCGGCTCGGTCGCTACCGTGCTCGTGACCCGCGGTACCCTGCACGTGGGCGATACGCTGGTCGCCGGCCTTACCTACGGTCGCGTCCGCGCCATGCTCGACCCCAAGGGTCGCGCCGTCACCGAGGCTGGTCCCTCCGACGCCGTCGAGATCCTGGGCTTGCAGTCCGTGCCCAACGCCGGTGACGAGTTCCGCGTGTTCGAGGACGAGCGCGAGGCTCGTGCCCTGGCCGACGAGCGTTCGCTCAAGGCCCGTATCGAGGAGCAGAGCCGCGTCAAGCACGTCACGCTCGAGAACCTCTTCGAGACTATTGCCGACGCCGAGGTCAAGGAGCTCAACCTGATCATCAAGGCAGACGTCCAGGGTTCCATCGAGGCCCTTCAGGACTCGCTCGACAAGATGGATCAGTCCGAGGTTCGCATCAACACGATCCACTCCGCTGTCGGCGCCATCAACGAGACCGACGTCGTCCTGGCCGACGCCTCCAACGCCATCATCATCGGCTTTGGCGTCCGTCCCGACGGTAAGGCCCGCTCCGCTGCCGAGCGCGAGGGCGTCGAGATCCGTTGCTACGACGTTATCTACAAGTGCCTCGAGGAGCTCGACGCCGCCCGTATCGGCATGCTCAAGCCCACCGAGGTCGAGGTCGCCACGGGTACCGCGACCGTCCTGGACACCTTCAAGGTGCCCAAAGTCGGTATCGCCGCCGGTGTCCGCGTCGAGGAGGGCGAGATCGCCGCGACCGATTCCGTGCGTCTGGTGCGCGACGGTATCGTGGTCTTCAACGGCAAGATCGTCTCGATGCGCCACTACAAGGACGAGGCCAAGAGCCTCAAGAGCGGTTCCGAGGGCGGCATTGGCCTGGAGAACTTCCAGGACATCAAGCCCGGCGACAAGATCGAGGGTTACCGCATCGACCAGATTGCCCGTACCGAGTAGGGGGTAGCGCTATGAAGCAAACGCAGGCAACCCGCCGTCTGGGCGAGCAGCTTCGCGAGAAGCTCGGTTATATCCTGCTCTTTGAGGTTTCCGATCCGCGTCTCGACCTGGTTACTTTGACCGCGGTCGAGGTCGCGGTGGACCGTTCGTTCGCGCGTGTGTACGTGTCGTGCGATGCGAGCCGCTACGACGAGGTCATGGAGGCGCTCGCAAGCGCCAAGGGCCGCATTCGTAGCCTGTTGGCTCGCTCGCTCGATTGGCGTGTCACGCCCGAGCTCGATTTTCGCATCGATCGCTCGACCGATGAGGCCGAGCGCATCACGCGTGCGCTGGAAAACGTTCCCGCCACGCTTGCGATCGAAAAGGACGAGGACGGCTATCCGATAGCGGATGCCGCCCAGGAGGCAGCTTTAGATGACTAATTCCGCCGACCTCGCCTCGTGCGAGTCTGCAGATATTCAGCGACGCATCCTCGAGCTCATCGAGGGTGCGTCCTCCATTGCGATTTCGGGACATACTTCTCCCGATGGCGACGCCTTGGGCTCCGTATTGGGTCTGGGCCTTTCGCTCATGAAGTTTTTCCCCAACAAGGACATTGCGCTGCTGCTGGCAGACGATGACCCGGTTCCGCGTATCTACCGCTTTATGGAAGGCTCCGATCGCCTGGTGCCGGCATCTGCGTACGCCGGCAATCCTGACCTGTTCATCTCGGTGGACGTACCGGTCGTCGAGCGCCTCAATAATTCTGCCGAGGTGCTTCGTCGCTCCAAGCATGTGGTGTGCTTCGATCATCATCCGGCGCGCGAGGAGTTTGCCGAGCTCAGTCTGAGGCGCGTCGATGCCGCGGCCTGCGCCATGATCATCGACCGTTTCTTGGACAATTGCGGCATTGTCGCACGTGACGGCGTCGCGACCTGCTTGCTGTGCGGCTTGGTGACCGACACCGGTCGTTTCCAGTACCAGAACGCCGATGCTGCCGCGTTCCATGCTGCTTCGCGCCTGGTGGCGCATGGCGCCAATCCGGCTCGTGTCGCACTCGAGGTCTATCAGAGCATGCGCGTCGAGTTTTTGCACCTCAAGTCCATTGTCATGGGCCGTATCAAGACGGTCGCGCACGGGCGCGTGGCGTATAGCTATGCCTTCCAGAGCGACCTTGAGGCCTGCGGCGTCACCTCTGATGAATGTGACGGTCTGGTCGATGTGGTGCGTTCGGTGATGGGCGTCGAGGTCTGCCTGTTCTTAAAGGGCATCGACGGCGATACCAAGGTGCGCGGCAACCTGCGCTCCAAGGGTGACCTCGATGTGTCCGAGATCGCTGCCAACTTTGGCGGTGGCGGGCATCATGCCGCCGCCGGCTTTTCCAACAACGGAACAATTCGCGAGACGCTCGCTGTGGCACTTCCCATGCTGGCCGAGCTGGTGGGGGAGGATCCCGCTTCGGTGACCGTCGAGCTTTAACTTTTTGGATGGTACATGGCTCGTCGTACGCCTTCTCAACTGAATATGCTGCTCGCCGTCGATAAGCCGGTGGGCTGCACGTCCCACGATGTGGTCTCGCAATGCCGGCGCGCCCTCCATGAGCGGCGCGTCGGCCATGCCGGTACGCTCGACCCCATGGCATCGGGTGTCATGGTTGTGGGCGTGGGTCAGGCCACCCGTTTGCTGGGTATGCTCACGCTCGATACGAAAAACTACGTCGCCGACATTTCGTTTGGCGCCGAGACCAATACCGATGATGCGGAGGGCGAGGCGGTCCGCACGGTGGCTGTTGCCAACGAGCTCCGCGATCCTGCCTATGCGCGTGAGCGCTTGGCCGCCATGCTGGGTCCGCAGATGCAGGTGCCGCCGGCGTATTCGGCTATCTCGGTCAATGGCGTTCGCGCCTACAAGTCTGCTCGCGAGGGCAATGCGGTGGACCTACCTCCGCGCCCCGTCGAGGTCTATGCCGCCGACCTGATCGCCGTGGGCGGCGAGGGTGATACGTGTGTGTGGACCGTGGCGTTCTCGGTGAGCAAGGGCACCTATATCCGTGCGCTCGCTCGCGACCTGGGCCGCGCCTGTGAGAGCGCCGCGCACATTTCCGCGCTGCGCCGCACGGCCTCCGGTGTTGTTTCCATTGGCGCCTGTCATGCGGTCGAGGAGCTTTCTCCCGAGTCCGCCGCTGGCTTTGCCCTGGATCCCATTGCGGCCTTGGACGCCACGCGTGTTGACTTGCCGGGCAATCTTGCCGACGACCTGCTCTGCGGCCGACGCATTCCCGTTGAGCGTGCGCTTGCCGATTTCGATGCCTCGAAGGCGCCGTTTGCGCTGGTGCTCGATGGGGGACTCAAGGCGCTCGCCCGCATTGAGAGTGGCCGCTTTGTTATGGAGCACGTGTTTCCGCAGGCAATCGGCGGTGTTCGATGATGTTGTCCGCTCGCGAGCTCGCGCGCGTCTTTTTCGCGGGCGAGTCGGATGAGGCTCGCATCGTTACTGCCGATGCGTTTTATGAGTGTGAGCACTTGGGTTCCGCATCGATCGCCATTGGCGTGTTCGACGGCGTTCACCGTGGACACCAGGAACTCATCGAAGCGCTTGTCCGTGATGCCCGTGCCCATGGCTGTAAGGCGGTTGTGGTTACCTTCGATCCCGACCCGGACGTCGTGGTGAGCCCTTCGCCCGCTCAAAAATTGATGACGACGGCCGACCGTCTGCATGCCCTGGCTCAAACCGGGGTCGATGCGGTGGTGGCCGTTCCCTTTACGCCTGAGGTTGCGGCGCTTGACCATGTTGATTTTCTCTCGCTGGTGTCGCGTCTGGTCGACATTCGATCGATTCGCGTTGGCAGTGACTTTAGACTGGGTCGTGGCGGTGCTTCTGGTGTTGCCGAGATGCGCGCCTGGGGTTCCGAGCACGGCGTTGACGTGTATGGTCACGACCTGCTTTGCGAGGGCGGTGAGGCCATTTGCGCCACCCGGATTCGTCATGAGCTGGGACAGGGCCATGTGGAGCTTGCTGCTGAGTTGCTCGGCCGCCCGTATATAGTGCGCGGCGGTGTTACTCGCGGCCGTCACGAGGGTTCTGACATGGGCTTTCCCACGGCAAACCTGCAGGTTCCCGATGGCATTCAGGTGCCTGCCGATGGCGTGTATGAGGGCCTGGTGCTGGTCGATGACACCGTGTGGCCCGCTGCCGTGAACGTCGGCCTGCCGCCGACGTATGCCGACGATGCGGCATCTGCGCATCTCGAGGCTAACTTAATTGGTTATACGGGCGACCTGTACGGCGCTTTCGTTTCGCTGGCGTTTACGCGTTGGCTGCGTCCCTCGCGTGTGTTCGATTCACTGGATGAGTTGATCGCGACCGTCGAGGGTAATATCGAGGACATTCGTCACAACTTGGGTGAGCAGGGGGTGGGCATCCGTGATTAGCGATGAGGAAAAAGACCAGGTACGCGCTGCGTCCGACCTCGTTGCCATCGTGCAGGAAACGGTCGAGCTCAAGCCCCGCGGCCATGAGTTTTGGGGATGCTGCCCCTTCCATGGCGAAAAGACGCCGTCCTTCCACATTATCCCCGCCACGCAGGTGTGGCATTGCTTTGGCTGCGGCGAGGGTGGCGACGTCTTCACCTATATCATGAAGCGCGAGAACCTGAGCTTTCCCGAGTCAATCCGTTATTTGGCCGATCGCGCGGGTATTGAGCTGCACGACACCGGAGATCGCCGCGAGCGCGGTACCAAACGTGCGAGAATCTACGATCTGTGCGCCGAGACCGCCCAGTTCTACCACACCATGCTTATGCGTGGTAAGGACGGTCGTCCGCGTGAGTACTTTGCCAGCCGCGGCATGGGTGGCGACGTCTGCCGCCGCTACTGCCTGGGCTTTGCTCCGGGCCGCAACGCGCTGGTGTCGCACCTGTCCCAGGCGGGTTTTACCCCGCAGGAGATGATCGACGCCAATGTTGCCGTGAGCCGCGGGCGCGGGCAGCTTGCCGACCGCTTCTACGACCGCGTGATGTTTCCCATCTTTGACGAGCAGGGTCACAACATCGCCTTTGGCGGTCGCATCATGGGTGACGGCCAGCCTAAGTATCTCAACACCGCCGAGACGAGTGTGTTCCATAAAAAGCGAAACCTCTACGGTTTTAATTGGGCCAAGGAGTTTATCGTCGCGCAGGATACCGCCATCGTGGTGGAGGGATATACCGACTGCATTGCCTGCTGGGAGGCGGGGATTAAAAACGTTGTCGCCACGCTGGGCACCGCGCTCACGGAGCATCACGTCAAGACCCTCACCCGCTTTGCCAAGCGCATCGTCTATATGTTTGACGGAGACGCCGCGGGCCAGAAGGCCGCTCGCCGTGCGATTCAGTTTATCGAGCAGGATTCGATGGACCTGCGCTGCGTGGTGCTGCCCGACGGCAACGACCCTATGGAGTTTATTACGGCACACGGCGGCCAGGAGCTGCAGGCGCGCATTGACGCTGCCGAGCCGCTTATGGACTTCGTCTACCGTTCGCTGCAGGAGTCGAGCGACATCACCACGCCGGGCGGTCGCGCCAAGGCGCTGGAGGACGCTCTCACGCTCATCTATCCGTTGCGCGACAGCTACATGATCGACACGTACTTTATCCAGATTGCCGACCTGCTTGGTTTGGATCTGGAGACAGTGCGTGCGAGCTCGGGCCGCGTGTTTCGTGATGTCTCTAAGCGCGAGGATGCGGAACGACGTCGTGAGCAGAACTATGAGCGCCAGCGGGCACAGACTGAGCGGTCCGGGGGGACGGGCGGTCGGGCGTCGGGTTCTCGCGACGCCGGTCGTGGTGCTTGGGCGTCGGGCGCGACGCCGCCGGTGTCCGTGCCGGTCGAAGAAGAGCCGTACGACTACGTCCCGCTCGATGCCTATGGTGCCGCGCCCGTGGAGGTCGTCGAAGATCTTCCGCCGATCGATGTGCCTGACGGTATGGGCGCTGTGCCTGCGGCTGACGGTTCGGGTGCACCGGCTGCGGCGGCGCCGATGGTTCTTACCGATCTTGAACGCAAGTCCTTGGCAGGGGAGCGCGAACTGTTGACGATGCTCACGAGCTACCCCGACCTGTTCCGCACGTATGCCGACCGCATCTGCTCCATCGAGTGGGTTGACCCACGTCACGAGTCCATCGCATGGGCCGTTCTGGCAACGCCGCCGGGAACCGATCCTGCAGCTTGCATGGATGCGGCTCGCTCAGTGTGTCCCGATGCGGCAACGCTTGTGAGTGCCGGGCGCATCTCGGCGACGAGCAAGCACCCCACCGAGACGAACATCGTGTTTATGCTCGATACGCTTGAGCTCTACACCATCAAGCGCCGCATGCGTGCCGCACAGGCCAAGCTGCGCCAGGACCGTTCGCTCGATGATGAGGCCCGTCGCGCACTGACCGTGCAGGCCGCGCAGGATTCGCAGCGTCAACGCGAACTGCAAAAGTCGATCGGCGGCGTGGCGGACCCGTTCCGTTTGATCGGTCTGGAGACCGCAGGCACCGAATAGGCCTAGATGTTGTGGTCAACCATCGTATTCTCGCCTATATCCAGTCCTCTTTTTGGGTATAGACGTCTATTTGTGTGCTAAAGTAATGAGTCCTGTGGACTATGAAGGGAGAATCTGTGCCAAAAAAGACTGAGAGCACGGGTACTGGGCTGGAATCTTACGTTGCAAAGCTCATGGGCAACGGCTCAAACAGGACTTCGGTAACCGAGGACGAGATTCAGGTCGCCCTGAAGGATATCGATGTAACTGATGAGCAGCTCACCGCGGTGTATTCCGCGCTGCGCAACAGCGGCATCCAGATTATCTCCGCGAGCGGAAACGACGACGCCCCCATGGACGTCGACGATGACGATAACGATACCGATACCGACGATTTCGATGACGACGACGAGCACGATTCCGGCTCGCTCGACGATCACGAGCTCAAGATGGCCCGTCAGGCCGATGCCGAGATGGGTTCTTCCAAGAGCAAGAAGAAGCGCACCGTGCGCACGTCCCGTTCACGCTCCCGCGTGCGTGGCATCGATGCCTCCACGGTGATGCTGACCGGCGATCCGGTTCGTATGTACCTCAAGGAGATCGGCAAGGTCGATCTGCTGACCGCCTCCGAAGAGGTCGATCTGGCCATGAAGATCGAGGCCGGTCTTGAGGCCACCGAGAAGCTCGAGGCTGCTGATGCCGGTGAGCTCGAGCTCACGCGTGCCGAGATGCGTCGTCTTACGCGCATTGAGAACGTTGGCCTCGAAGCCAAGCAGGCGCTCATCAGCGCAAACCTGCGTCTGGTCGTCTCCATCGCCAAGCGCTATGTCGGTCGCGGCATGCTGTTCCTGGACCTGATCCAGGAGGGCAACCTCGGTCTGATCCGCGCCGTCGAGAAGTTCGACTACCAGAAGGGCTTTAAGTTCTCCACGTACGCCACGTGGTGGATCCGTCAGGCCATCACGCGCGCTATCGCCGACCAGGCCCGTACCATCCGTATTCCCGTGCACATGGTCGAGACCATCAACAAGCTCGTCCGCGTGCAGCGTCAGCTCCTCCAGGACCTGGGCCGCGACCCGACCCCCGAGGAGATCGGTGCCGAGATGGACATGAGCGCCGACCGCGTCCGCGAGATCCAGAAGATCTCGCAGGAGCCCGTGTCGCTCGAGACCCCCATCGGCGAGGAAGAGGATTCCCAACTGGGCGACTTTATCGAGGACTCCCAGGCTATCGTTCCGCCCGATGCGGCCAGCTTCTCCATGCTGCAGGAGCAGCTCACCCAGGTGCTCGACTCGCTTGCCGATCGTGAGCGCAAGGTTATCGAGCTGCGCTTTGGCCTTGTCGACGGACATCCCCGTACGCTCGAGGAAGTCGGCCGCGAGTTTGGCGTCACGCGCGAGCGCATCCGCCAGATCGAGTCCAAGACCCTGGCCAAGCTCCGCCACCCGAGCCGCTCGAGCAAGCTCAAGGACTATATCGAAAGCTAGTCAAGCAAGAGGCGCCCTCAAGCACATCCGCTTGGGGGCGCTTTCACGTAGTCATTGGGGTCGTTCTTGAATGACTACTCGTTTAAGAACGTCCCCAATGATTAGGTCGGAAAATTTCTTAAAAAAGTTCTTGCCCTGAGCTGATTCGTCCGTATAATAAACTTCGTTGCTTGAGAGCACGCACCTATTCCTCGGTAGCTCAATGGTAGAGCACGCGGCTGTTAACCGCGCTGTTGTAGGTTCGAGTCCTACCCGGGGAGCCAGGTTGTAAAACCCGTCGCTTATGCGGCGGGTTTTTTCATGACGCTATCGCCGTTCGCGAACGTTACCGTATCAACATTTCGTGTCGAGGATGTAATCCCGAGGCCCGCCACCTCAACATGGCGCGGTCGTTGTAGAATATTGCAATGATTGCTCCCACGACATGGTGCCGCGAGCACCAAGAAAAGGAGATTCTTGTGTCTGAGACCATTAACGGCAGCCTGAGCGTCTCGAACGACGTTATTGCCGATATTGCCGGTTATGCCGCGATGACGTGCTATGGCGTCGTCGGTATGGCCGAGCAGCTCCAGGGCGCCGAGAGCGTGCGCCTGCTTGCCGGTCAGCGCCTCCGCAAGGGCGTGCTTGTCTCCGCCGACGAGGACGGCCTTACGGTCGATCTTCACGTTGTGCTCGAGAACGGCGTCAACATGAAATCCGTCTGCCACAATCTTTCGAGCTCCGTTGCCTTCACCCTGCAGGAGATCGCCCAGATCGATCCCGCCAGCCTTAAGATCGGCATCCATATCGACGCGCTCAAGAGCCGTCTGAACTAGCATCCGAAAACGGAGATTCAAATACCCATGATTGCAAAGACCATTCGCACCTGTTTTCCGATCGCTGCGGCTGCCGTTTCCGACAAGGCCGAGGAGATCAACAAGCTCAACGTCTTCCCCGTACCCGACGGTGACACCGGCACCAACATGTCGCTCACGCTCGCCTCGGTGACCAAGGAGCTTTCCGCCCTTCCCGCCGATGCCGATATGGAGGCCATCGCCGGCGCCATCACCCACGGCTCCCTGATGGGTGCCCGCGGCAACTCCGGTGTCATCACCTCGCAGATTCTGCGCGGTGTGGCCGAGGGTCTCGTCTCTGCCGATGAGCCCATCACGTCCGCGAACATCGCCTATGCGTTCCGTCGTGCCGTCAAGGTCGCCTTCCAGGCTGTCCGCAAGCCCATCGAGGGCACGATCCTCACGGTCCTGCGCGATGTCTCGACCAAGGCAGACGAGTGCGAGAAGAAGAAGTTCTCTGCCGAGGATGCGCTCGACGCCATCGTCGTCGAGGCCTACCAGTCCGTCGCCCGCACGCCCGACCTGCTGCCCGTTCTGAAGGAGAACGGCGTGGTCGACTCCGGCGCCTTTGGCTTTGCCATCTTCCTGGAGAACTTTGTTGCCGCCGCGCTTGGCCGCAGCACCGTTGTCGAAGATTTCTCCGCCACGTTTGATTCCGCTGGCTCTGCCCGCGACGCGGCCCTCGGTCGCGTTGAGATCGAGGCCAACGATGACTGGGAGGGCTCGGAGTTCCGCTACTGCAACGAGTTCCTCTTTAAGGCCGACGCCCCGTTTGACGAGGACGAGTGCCTTAAGTTCCTGGGCTCCATGGGTGACTGCGAGCTGCTCGTGGGTGCCTACCCCGACTATAAGATTCATGTGCACTCCAACACCCCCAACCTGGTGCTCGAGCACATGCTGCAGCTCGGTCAGATCTATGAGGTCTTTATCCACAACATGGAGATGGAGGCCCACGACCGTACCGCCAAGATTCACGAGGACCAGGAGAAGGCCGCCGAGCCCGAGAAGGCCCTGGGCTTTGTCGCCGTTGCCGCTGGGTCCGGCGAGGCAGACATCCTCAAGTCTCTCGGCGTCGACGTAATCGTGTCGGGTGGTCAGACCATGAACCCCTCGACTGCAGACCTGCTGGGCGCCGTCGACCAGGTCAACGCGACCTCGGTCATCATCCTGCCCAATAACGGCAATATCCGCATGGCTGCCGAGGCCGCAGCCTCTGCCTGCACCGACAAGAAGGTCGCCGTCGTTCCCACCAAGACCGTTCCGCAGGCGTTCTCCGCGCTGTTCGCCGTCCTGCCCGATTCTGAGCTCGAGGACGCTGTCGCCGCCATGGTCGATGCCATCAGCGAGGTCCGCGATGGCGAGGTTACCCGCGCCGTGCGCGACTCCAGCGCCTCCGACGGCTCGCCGATTCACTCCGGTGATGTCATGGGCATCATTGCCGGCTCCATCGATGTGGTTGGCTCCGACGTGAAGCAGGTCACGCTCGATTGCATCAACCGCATGCAGGAGGAAGAGGAGGGTGACGCGCTGACGATTCTGGCCGGCGAGGAACTGTCCGATGAGGCCTTCCAGGAGATCGTCGACGCTATCGAGGAGGCTCAGCCCGACTTGGAGATCGACGCCCATCGTGGCGAGCAGCCGCTCTATCCCGTAATCTTCTCAATCGAGTAGGCATCTGCCCATGTCCGAGCTCTGCTCCGTGCCGCGCGTCTCGGAGCGCTTTGCCCAGAGCAATGCGCTCGACGAGGATATCGCGCGACTCAAATTTGTTTCGGGTAAACGTGAGGAGGCCCTTCGCCGTCTGGGAATTCGGACGGTGGGGGACCTCCTTCTCCATATCCCTCATCGATACCTCGACTTTACCCGTTCGTGGTCCATCGAGATGGCGCCCATCGGTACCGTGTGCACCATCATCGCCTCGGTCGACCGTATCGTCCAAAAGCAGCCTCGTCCGCGCATGCAGGTGACCGAGGTCTCACTCGTTGACGAGACGGGCGTGCTGCAGGTCGCCTTTTTCCGTCAGCCCTGGATTGCCCAGCAGCTTAAGCAGGGCGACCGCCTGGCCGTGATGGGCAAGGTCGAGTTTGCCTACGGCTTTAAGCAGATGGCCTCGCCGCACTTTGAAAAGCTCGAGGAAGGGCGTGCCGCGGGCACTATCCTGCCGGTCCATTACGTGAGTGATGGCGTGAGCCAGGCGTGGATGCGCCGCATCGTAAGCGGCGCGCTCGAGGTCGTCGGCAATCCCTTTGATCCCATTCCCGCGCCGCTGCGCGCAAAGCGGAAGCTCATGAGCAATGCCCGCGCGTTGCGTTCGATCCACTTTCCCTCGAGCATGGCTGAGCGCGACATCGCGCGCGCACGGCTTGCCTACGAGGAGTGCCTCTACCTGCAGCTGGCGCTGCGCCTGCGCAACGACGGCGGCCTGGTCGATGTGGTGCCCTATGCCCACACCGCGGGCGAGCACCTGGCCGCGCTCAAGCAAGCCCTGCCGTTTTCGCTGAGCGACGAGCAGGACGCCGCGTTCCAAGACATCCTGCATGATATGTGCGATGGCGGGCGCGTGATGAACCGGCTGCTGCTGGGCGATGTCGGTACCGGCAAGACCGCCGTTGCTGCCTGCGCGCTGGCTGTGGCTGCCGATAGCGGCACCCAGACCTGCGTTATGGCGCCCACGGGCGTGCTGGCGCGCCAATATGCCGATAAGACCGGCCCTCTGCTCTCGCAGGCCGGCATGTCCTGGGCGCTTCTGACGGGTGCCACGCCGGCCTCAGAGCGCGAGCGGATCCATTCCCAGCTGGAATCGGGCGAGCTTGATGTGCTCTTTGGAACCCACGCGGTCCTTTCGGATGACGTTACGTTCAAGCATCTGTCGCTCGTGGTCATCGATGAACAGCACCGGTTTGGCGTCGGCCAACGCAACGCCCTGCGCGCGAAGGGCCCCGGTGCCGATCTGCTCGTTATGACGGCAACGCCCATCCCGCGTACGTTGGCGCTCTCGGTCTACGGCGACCTGGACACGAGCATTATTCGCCATCGACCTGTTCCGGGAGCGGGCGTTACGACACGCGTGCTTACCGAGTCGAGCCGCGACCTGGCCTACGGCGCTATTCGCGAGGCGCACGAAAAGGGCCAGCAGGCCTATGTGATCTGCCCCCTCGTGGAGCCGAGTGACTCGGCCGATGAGCTGGAAGACGTGCCTGGTATCGCCCGCGACGACGAGGGCCGCGTGACCGTGCCCGTGCCGCTCCACGATACGGCAACCGAGCTCGATCGCCTGCGCCTGGCGTTGCCGGGACTTACCATCGAACGCCTTCACGGCCGCATGCCGGCGGGGGAGAAGGACCGCGTGATCGATGCCTTCAAGCGCGGAGAGATCGACGTGCTCGTCTCGACCACGGTGGTCGAGGTGGGCGTCGACGTGCCTAACGCCACCGTTATGGTCATCGAGAACGGCGAGCGCTTTGGCTTGGCGGCTCTGCACCAGCTGCGCGGCCGCGTGGGCCGTGGCAGCGTGTCGGGCACCTGCCTGGTCATGACGCACTCCAAGGGCAACGGCGGCGCATCGGCGGCGCAAGATCGTCTGCAATCGCTCGAAAAGACCTCGGACGGCTTTACACTCGCCCAGATGGACCTGCGTCTGCGTCACGAGGGCGAAATCCTGGGGTACCGCCAGCACGGCGGCGTGACCCTGCGCTTTGTCGACCTGGATGCCGACGAGGAACTGATCGAGTGGGCCCATTTGGACGCGGTCGAGCTCTTGCGGTATGCTAGCACCCTTGACTCCGTGGCGACGCGCCCCTTGCGCGACGCGGTCGCCATGCGCTATCGACATATCTTTAAGGAGGTCAGCGGAGGATGAGAATCATCGGCGGCGAATGGCGCGGTCGTAAGATCGAGGAGCCCCGTGGTCGCGATGTCACCCGCCCCACGACTGATCGCGTGCGCGAGGCGTGCGCATCTATGGTCATGTCGGCATTCGATTTCGATCTGGACGAGGTCCGTGTGCTGGACGCCTTTGGCGGCTCCGGTGCCTTAGGGTTAGAGATGCTCTCTCGTGGGGCCCGCTCGCTCACGACGTTTGAGATCGATCGCAACGCCGCGCGGCTCATTACCAAGAATATCGAGTCGCTCTGCCGTGACCGTGCGCGTTGGCGCGTGGTCACGGGCGACATGCTGGCGAGTGCCTCGCGCGGTCGTGTACCGGGCGGCCCCTTTGATCTGGTCCTGCTCGACCCGCCCTATGCTTTTGGTGCCGAGCCGGTCGAGGAACTGCTGCAGAACCTGGCTCAGCAGGGTCTGCTTGCACCTGGCGCTTTTGCCCTGTTTGAGCATGCCGCCGCCGATGCGGGCGCGCATCCGGTAGGCTTTGAGACTGTACGTGAGAAGCGCTACGGCATTACCTCGGTCGACCTGCTTCGTTGGGTCGGCGATGACGACGGTGAGGGCGATAGTGCCGTCACCGATGCTGATAACAACGATGCCACGACGTTTCAGGAGGACGCCCATGAATGACACCATCAACCGCGTGATCGTCCCGGGCACCTTTGATCCCATCACGTTTGGCCATATCGATGTGATCCGCCGCGCCCGACGCATCTTTCCCAGCGTGATCGTCGCTGTTGCCGAGTCGCAGGGTAAAAACGGTGTGGGCACCACGTTTATGCTCGATGAGCGCGTGGCGCTGGCCCGCGAGGCGCTCGGTGATATCGACGGCGTCGAGGTCCTGCCCTTTACCGGCCTCTTGGTCGACTTCGCTCGTGAGCAGGGGGCGGGGGCCGTGGTCAAGGGTCTGCGCGCCATGACCGACTTTGAGTATGAGCTGCAGCAGGCCGACCTTAACTATCGCCTCGATAGCGAGCTGGAGTCCATCTTTGTCATGAGTGCTCCACAGTACGGGTACATCTCGAGCTCGGTGGTGCGCCAGATTGCGTCGCTTGGCAGCGACGTGTCGACGTTTGTGCCGCCCAACGTGGTCGAAGCGCTCAAACATCGCTTTTCGTGACGTTTCTTATTGCCTGGTGGCATGTGGTAAACTAGCACGATGATATGTTACCTATGAAAGGAGACCGGATGCCGGGCGAGAATTTTCCTGGCGATAGGATCGTCAGCTTGGTCGATGAGCTCGAAGGGCTGATCGAGGAAGCCAAGCCGCCTTTCGGCAAGAACGCTCAGTTCAAGGTCATCGACGCCGACGTGTTCTTCAACATCCTCGACGAGATCCGCATGAGCTATCCCGAGGAGTGGCAGAAGTCCCGCCGTATCCTTAAGGAGCGCGAGGAGCTTATGGCTTCCGCCGCCGCTCAGGCCGATTCCATCATCGCCGATGCTCAGCAGCAGGCCCTCACCATTGCCGGTGAGCAGGAGATCGTCCGCCTTGCGCAGCAGCAGGCCGACGACATCCGCGATCGTGCCCAGCAGTACGAGCGCGAGACGCGTTATGCTGCCGAGGACTACGCAGAGCAGGTCTTTACGCACCTGGAGGAGAACCTCAAGAGCCTGACCGGCACCGTTACCCGTTGCCGTCAGCAGCTCAACGAGGGTGCCGCCCAGCAGAATGGTCAGTGGTAATGGCTGAGTTCCCGAGCGTTACCGTCGATCTTTCCGAGCAGCTCGAGTTTCCTGGAGATTCGTATCCGCTGACCGGTAAGGTCGATGTCGCCACCTACACGGTGGGCGAGAAGGAGTACCAGCTACAGGACGGCATCGACTACGACGTTGTCTTTACCAATGCCGGTACCGGTGTCTTGCTCACGGGCATGGTTCGCGCGCACGCCACCGGCGAGTGCGACCGTTGCCTGGAGCCCGCCTCGTTTGATATCGCCGGCGAGATCGAGGAGTTCTACCTCTTTGAGGAGCCCGAGGATCCCGAGGCCTACGAGGACGGCTACGAGCTCCTGGGTGAGGACCGTATCGTTGATCTGGGTGAGCCTATCAATGACGCGGTCGTTATGGACACGCCGTTTGTGGTGCTCTGCAAGCCCGATTGCCGTGGTCTGTGCCCCACATGCGGTTGCAATCTCAACGTCGAGCAATGCGATTGCGCCGCCCAGGCAGAGGCAGAATGGGCCGCTGCCACGGAAAATCCATTTGCAGCATTGAAGAATCTCAAGCTTGATGAGTAAAACTGTGGTAGTATCGCTACTTGCGCGTAATCGCCACACTGGATAGTTCATAAGGAAGGTCACTATGCCCGTACCTAAACAAAAGCAGGGTCGTATCCGCACTCACACCCGTCGTTCCGCCAACATGAAGATCTCGGCTGCGGCTCAGTCCACGTGCCCCCGTTGCGGTGCTGTCAAGCTCCCGCATCACGTGTGCCCCAGCTGCGGTTTCTACAAGGACCGCGAGGTTATCGTTACCGAGTAACGGTATACTCTGGATGCGATGCCGTTCCAAATGGAACCACAATGGCCGGCTCAATGAGTCGGCCATTTTTGTATAAGGAGCATGTATATGAGTAACGTTCGCGTTTGTGTAGACGTTGTGGGCGGAGACGAGAAACCTCAGGTTGTTCTTGATGGTATCGAGGCTGCGCTTGCCGCCGATCCCGATATCGAGGTCTTGGCAGCTGGTCCCGCCGAAATCGTCAATCCCTTTGCAGCTTCCCATGCACGTGTTGAGGCCCTTGAGGCGCCTGACGTTATCGCCATGGATGACGATCCCATTCGCGCCGTGATGACCAAGCGTAAGTCGTCGATCGTGCTTTCTTGCCGCGCCATTAAGAAGGGCAACGCGGATGCGTTCTTCTCCGCCGGCTCCACCGGTGCCATGACCGCCGCCGCCACCGCCTATGTGACGCCGTTTAGGTATCAGGCCGAAGGCAAGAAGCAGCCGGTGCGCCCCTGTCTGACCAATGCGCTGCCC
This sequence comes from Collinsella sp., assembly GCA_014871645.1. Lineage (GTDB taxonomy): Bacteria > Actinomycetota > Coriobacteriia > Coriobacteriales > Coriobacteriaceae > Collinsella. Next base: position 50,264 of record WGSN01000008.1, on the reverse strand, counting down.
AATCGCGCCGGCGGTCTGACGGTGCTGTGCGACATGGGTGCCAACCCCGATGTGGAGGTCGATGACATGGTGCGTTTTGCCCAGATGGGTAGCGCCTATGCCCGCGTCGTCCTGGGAATCGAGCATCCTCGCGTGGGCCTGCTTGCCAACGGCACCGAGGATGAGAAGGGCTCCAACTTTACCAAGGCCTGTTTCCCTGCTATGAAGGCCGCCGTTCCCGGCTTTGTTGGTAACTGCGAGGGCACCGACCTCACCTCAGGTAACTTCGATGTCGTCGTTGCCGATGGCATGTCGGGTAATATCGCTCTCAAAGCTACCGAGGGCGCTGCCAAGTTTTTGCTGCAGGAGCTCAAGGGCGCCTTTATGGCCTCGCTCGGCACCAAGATCGCCGCGCTGCTCATTAAAAAGCAGATGCGCGAGATTAAGGCCAAGCTCTCTGGCGACGCCAAGGGCGGCGCGATTCTTCTGGGCCTGCGCGGCGTGGTCCTGATCGGCCATGGCGCCACCTCAGTCGAGGCTGTCAAAAACGGTACGCTCGCGGCGGCCGAAGCCGTGCGCGCCGGGCTGGTTGAGAATGTCGCCAACTCTATGGACGGTATCGTTTTATAAGAGCGAGTTAGGGCGCTGTTATGTGCTTCGCGGCGCACGTCGTGGGGTAGAATCAGAACCGTGTCTTGGTACCGCCCGGGCGGTACCATTCTTTTGGTATTCATGCACTATGAGAGGAAGCGCTATGGACCGCTCCGAAATCTTCGACAAGATCGCCGAGATCGCTGCTGACGTTCTGGGCGTCGATGTTGCCGAAATTAGCGAGGAGACCACCTTTGACGACCTCGATGCCAACTCGCTCGAGCGCCTGCAGCTGGTTACGGCTATCGAGGACGAGTTCAACCTCGAGATCGATGACGAGACTCTGCTCTCGCTCAACTCTGTCGCCGACGCCGTCGACGCTATCGAAGCTGCCAAGGAGGCCTAAGTCTTGGCTTTATCCGAACGACTTACGCGCGCCCAGGAAATCTTGGGCCACGAGTTCAACAATAAGGTGCTGCTGCGCGCGGCGCTTACGCATCCCTCGGCAGTCGAGGGCCAGCCGGTTTCTGCCAGCTATGAGCGCCTTGAGTTCTTGGGCGATTCCATTTTGGGCGCTGTGGTCGCACGCTCCCTGTTTGAGTCCTATCCGGAGTTTGACGAGGGCAAGCTCACGCGCCTGAAGGTGTCGCTTGTCTCGGGCGCTACGCTGTCCGAGGTTTCTCACGAGCTGGGCATTGACGACATCATCATCTTTGGTGCCTCCGAGACCGGTACCGGTGCGCGCGGCCTGCATTCGGCCCTCGAGAACGTCTATGAGTCGCTCGTGGGCGCGCTGTACCTGGATGCCGGCTGGGATGCGGCGGCGGAGTTCATTCACCGTACGCTTAAGCCGCATTTGGCTTCCGAGCGTGCCGAGCATCCTGCGAACCCCAAGTCGTTTTTGCAGGAGTGCGTGCAAGCCGACGGTCACGAACCTCCGGCGTACAAGCTCGTTGGCTCCGAGGGCCCGGCGCATGCGCCCACCTTTACCGCTGTGGTTTTGATCGATGGTATTCGCCAGGGTCGCGGCTCCGGTTCCTCTAAGAAGGAAGCCGAGGGAGCCGCCGCGCTTGAGGCGCTCGACCGTATGGGTTACACCACCAACGGCGTGATTCTCAATAAGAAGCACGTGTAAGTGAGGAACCGTGTATCTCAAGTCCCTCACGCTCAAAGGGTTCAAGTCGTTTGCCGACCGCGCCCATATGACGTTTGAGCCGGGCCTGACCGTCATCGTCGGTCCCAACGGCTCGGGAAAATCGAACATCTCCGACTCAATTCTGTGGGTCCTGGGCGAGCAGAGCGCCAAGCAGCTGCGCGGCCAGGCCATGGAGGACGTCATCTTCTCGGGCTCGTCAGCGCGCAAGCCGGTGGGTGTCGCCGAGGTCACGCTGGTGCTCGATAACTCGGACCATATGCTGCCCGTCGATTTTGACGAAGTCGCCATCACCCGTCGCATGTATCGCTCGGGCGAAAGCGAGTACCTCATCAACTCGAGTCCGTGCCGCCTGATGGACATTCAGGACATCCTGCACGATTCGGGCCTGGGCAAGGATACGCATTCCATCATCAGCCAGGGCAAGCTCGACGCCATTTTGCAGAGCCGCCCCGAGGAGCGCCGCGCCCTCATCGAGGAGGCCGCCGGCATCTCCAAGCACAAGCGCCGCAAGGAGCGTGCGCTCAAAAAGATTAAGTCGATGGACGAGCATCTGACGCGTGCCCGCGACATCAATAAGGAAATCGCCCGTCAGCTGCGACCACTGGAGCGTCAGGTCGATCGCGCACGTAAGTACAAAGAGCTGTCCTCGCGCGCGAACGAGCTTACGCAGATGCTAGCCGTCGATGAGCTGCGTTCGCTGCAGTCGCAGTGGAACGACCTGGAGAGCCGCTCCAAGGAGGGCGCGGCCGAGCTTGAGCTTGCGCAGTACCGCATGGGCGAAAAGGAGCGTGAGCTCGAGAAGCTCCAGGTCATGCTCGAGGAAAAGGGCCTGTTTGTGGGCGATCTGGGCGAGCAACGCCGTCATATGCAAGATGTGGTCGGCCGCATTAACTCCGACATGCGCCTGCTCGAGGAAAAGGGCCACAACATGGTGTCGCGCCTGTCCGACATGCGCGGGCAGATCTCGAGCTCCGAACATCAGCGACGTCGCGTGGTCGAGGAGCTCGAGGACGCGCGTGCGCAGCTTGAGGAAGTGACCGGCGCGCACATGCAGGCCCAGGAGGACGTTGACGCCGCCGGTCCTGCCGCCGCCGAGCTCCACGAGCGGCGCGTGGCGCTCGACAATCAGATATCGCAGCTCACGCGCGAGCAACGCGATGTGCAGCGCGTAGCCGATAACGCCGCGCTCGAGCTCGCCAAGGTGAAGGATTCCTTGAGCAATGCCGAGGTCGAGGACAACATGTATGCCTCGCGCCTGGAGCAGATCGACGAGCAGCTCGAGGAGGTCATGGCCTCGCTCGAGAGCCGTCGCGACCGCGCCGAGGAGCTTGAGGGCGCTCTTGAGGAAGCGCGCCAGGCCCAGGCCGATGCGCGTGAGGCCACCGAGACGGCACGCGCGGCCCTGAAGGACCTGCGTAATCGTGAGAGTGAGGCGCGCAACAAGCTGTCCGAGGTGCGCTCGGAGCTTGCCAGCCAAAAGAAGTTTGATGCCCGCATGGCCGACAGCTCGCCGCTCGTGAGCCGTCTGGTGGGTGCGTTGGGCGACGATGTCTCGGGTCGTCTGGGCGACGTGCTCGAGGCCCCGCGCGAGCTTGAGGGCCTGGTGGAGCAGCTACTTGCCGGCGATATCGATGCCCTGTTATTTGATGACGCCGCCGCGCTTGAGCGTGCCGGTCGTGCGGCTCTGGACCAAAAGAAGGCCTCGGGTGAGGCGCTGCTGGTGGCGCGCGGCGTGAGCGGCTCTGCTGCCGCCGAGGGCGCTGCCGGTTCGCGTCTGGTCGATCGCCTTTCCGTGCGTGCCGGTTATGGCCCGATTGTCGAGGCGCTGCTCGGTGGCTATTACGTGGTCGATGACTTGGCTGCCGCGCTGGCTGCGCCTGTCGTTGACGGTGTGACCTATGTGACCCCCGATGGCGCCCGCGTAAGCTGTGGCGGCCTTGTGCGCGTGGGCCTCGATGCCGGCGAGGCGTCGGGTGCCCTGGAGCGCAAGCGTCGCATTCGCGAGCTGGAGGGCTTGGAGCCCGATTTGGCTGCCGTGTTTGAGCATGTGTCGGATCAGGTCGTCGAGGCCAATGCGGCCGTTGAGGAAGCGCGTGCCGCTGAGGGCGATGCCGCCGGCGAGATCGCCCGTCTTGAGGGCGAGCGCCGCTCGTTGCTCTCCGAGATCGGCCGCTTGGAGCAAAGCGCCAACAATGCCGAGGTCGAGCGCGTGCGCATCTTCAAGCGCCGCGAGCAGGCCTCCGAAGCCGTTCGCGCTGCGCGTCCGCGCGTTGACGAGCTCACCCGTTCGCGCGACGAGGCCCGTGCGCAGGCAAGCGACCTGGGTCTCCAGATTGCCGAGGCCAACGACGAACTCGACCGCGTTCGCCGTGACGATTCCGAGGCCGCCGGAAAGCTCGCCGATGCCAAGGTGCGCCTGGCCCAGACGAGCGAGCGCCTGCGTTCGCTGAAGGGCCGCGTGCCCGACCTTGAGCATCGCTTGGAGGGCATCGACCGCCGTATCCGCGGAACACGCCAGGCCTCGCGCTCACTCGAGCTGCTGCGCCTGCGCGTCGATCCCATGCACGAGCGATATTCTGCCCTGTTGGAACGCGCGTCGGATTGGGCAGCGCGCCTGCGTGACCAGGCCTCTCTGGAGGAGGCGGACTCCGCTTCGCTCAAGAAGACCATCGAGGATGCCAAGGCAGAGGTTGCTCGCGCTAAGGAGCGAGTCGATACCGCCTCTGCCACGCAAAACGAGTTCAAGGTCGCGCGTGGCAAGCTCGAGGTGCAGGTAGAGGCCGCCATTAAGGCCATTACCGCCGATGGCACGACGGTGCTCGAGAAAGCGCTCATGCTTCCGGCGCCCACGGACCGCGATGCTGCCGAGTGTGAGCTCAACCAGCTCGTTCGCCAAATCAACAACCTGGGTCCTGTGAACCAGGTTGCCATGGAAGAGTACGAGCAGCTCAAGCGCCGCGCCGATTACATCGAGGAACAGCTGGCCGATCTGGAGAGCGCGCGCAAGGCGCTCACCAAGATTACCGTGGCCATCGACCGCAAGATGCGGAAGGCCTTCCTGGTAACCTTCGAGAAGGTCGATGCGAACTTCCGCGAGATCTTTGCCATGCTCTTCCCGGGCGGCCAGGCTCATCTGGAGATGACCGATCCCGAGCATCCTGCCGAGACGGGTATCGAGGTCGTGGCGCAGCCGCGCGGCAAGCGCATCACCAAGATGATGCTCATGTCGGGCGGCGAGAAGAGCCTGACGGCGCTCGCCCTGCTCTTTGCTGTGTATCGCACGCGCACGGTGCCGTTCTATGTGCTGGACGAGGTCGAGGCGGCGCTCGATGACGCTAACCTGTCCAAGCTCATCGGCGCGCTCGATGTGTTGCGTTCCGATACGCAGCTCTTGGTTATCTCGCATCAGCGCCGTACTATGGAGGACGCTGACGTCCTCTATGGCGTCTCGATGCAAGCCGACGGCGTCAGTCGCGTCGTCTCGCAAAAACTCGATCGCGAAACCGGAAAGGTCGTGAATGCATAATGGGATTCTTCGATGCTCTCTCGCGCGGACTTGAGCGCAGCCGCGAGGCCCTCAACGAGGTCTTCTACTTTGGCGGCGAGGTCGACGAGGACTTTTGGGAGGACCTTGAGGATACCCTCGTTATGGGTGACATGGGTGCCGAGGTCGCTATTCAGGTTTCCGATGACCTGCGCGACGCCGCGGCCAAGAAGAACCTCAAGACCGCCCCGCAGCTTCGCCGCGCCCTGGCCGAGCAGCTCGAGGGCCATTTTGTGCCTGTTGAGCGCGATCCGTTTTCCGATACGCCGAGCTGCGTGCTGTTTGTCGGTATTAACGGTGCCGGCAAGACCACCACGGTCGGCAAGATTGCGAGCGCCATGGCCGCCCGCGGCAAGAACGTGGTGATCGGTTCGGCCGACACCTTCCGCGCCGCCGCCATCGAGCAGCTCGATGTGTGGGGCCAGCGTGCCGGCGTACCGGTCATCAAGCGTGACCGCGGCTCCGATCCGGCGAGCGTGTGCTATGACGTGCTCGACGAGGCTGATAAGCGCGGCAGCGACCTGGTGCTCATCGATACCGCCGGCCGCCTGCACACGAGCCCCGAGCTCATGCGCGAGCTCGCCAAGGTGGTCAACGTGACGCGTAAGCGCGCCGCCAATATGGCCGCCGGTCCCATGCCGGTCTCGGTCGTGCTTGTGATCGATGCCGCCACTGGTCAGAACGGTCTGAACCAGGCGCTCGAGTTTAACGAGGCGCTGGGCCTGGACGGTATTATCATGACGAAGCTCGACGGCACGGCTAAGGGCGGTATCGCCATGGCCGTGGCCGAGAAGCTTAAGCTTCCGATCCTGCGCATCGGCGTGGGCGAGCAGGTCGATGACCTGCAGGAGTTTAACGCCAAAGATTTCTGCCGCGCCCTGGTGGGCGAGTCCAATTAAGGAGTGACTAGTGTTTGATTCCCTGAGCGATCGCCTCAACGACACATTTGACCGCCTGCGCGGCAAGGGCAAGCTGACCGAGGCCGATATCACCTCGGCCATGCGCGACATCCGCATGGCGCTGCTCGAAGCCGACGTCAACTTTAAGGTCGTCAAGGAGTTTGTCGCTAAGACCAAGGAGCGCTGCATGACCGCCGAGGTCATGGAGTCGCTGTCGCCGGCGCAAAACGTCGTCAAGATCGTGCTCGACGAGCTCACCGAGATGCTCGGCTCCACTGAGAGCAAGCTCGTCTTTAGCAACCGCATTCCCAATGTCATCATGCTCGTGGGCCTGCAGGGCTCCGGTAAGACCACGGCGGCCGTAAAGCTGGCCTACCTGCTCAAGAAGCAGGGCCGCTCGCCGCTGCTCGCCGCGTGCGACGTCTACCGTCCCGCTGCTGCCGATCAGCTTGCCACGCTTGGCGGAGAGATCGGCGTACCGGTCTTCCGCGGCGACGGTGCACACCCGGTCGACATCGCCAAGGGCGCCATTCAGGAGGCCGTCGACCACCTGCGCGACGTGGTCATCGTCGATACCGCCGGTCGTTTGCAGATCGACGAACAGATGATGCAGGAAGCCGTGGACATTAAGAAGGCCGTCAAGCCCGATCAGGTACTGATGGTCGTCGATGCCATGACCGGCCAGGATATCGTCAACGTCGTCTCGACCTTTGCCGAGCGAACCGACTTTGACGGCGTGATCATCTCCAAGCTCGACGGCGATGCCCGTGGCGGCGGCGCGCTTTCCGTGCGCCAGGTGACCGGTAAGCCCATCAAGTTCGTGAGCATGGGCGAGAAACCCGATTCGCTGGAGCCGTTCTATCCCGATCGTATGGCCAAGCGAATCTTGGGCATGGGCGATGTCGTCGGCATTATCGAGAAGGCCCAGGAGGCAGCCGATGCAGAGCAGCTTGAGGCTGCCGAGCGTATGCTGCGCGAGGGCTTCACCATGAACGATATGCTCGACCAGATGAAAGCCGTCAAAAAGATGGGCGGTATGAAGGGTATCCTGGGCATGCTTCCCGGTGGCCAGCGCGCGCTCAACCAGATGGGCGGCAACTTGGACGAGGGCATCTTCGACAAGAACGAGGCCATTATCATGTCGATGACCAAGGAGGAGCGCCTGCGTCCCTCCATCATCAACGGCCAGCGCCGCGCGCGTATCGCCAAGGGCGCCGGTGTGACCCCCACTGAGGTAAACAGCCTTATGAAGCAGTGGGGCGAGATGAATAAGATGATGGGCCGCATGCGCACGATGGCCAATCAGGCACAGGCCGGCGGCAAGAAGGGCAAAAAGGGAAAGAAGGGCAAGAGGATGCGCATGCCCAATATCCCTGGCCTGGACGCTATGGGTCTGGGCGGCATGGGCGGCCTGGGTACGGGCGGTCCCAAGTCCGATATGGAGCTGCTGCGCCAGATGGAAGCGCAGATGCGTAATAAGAAATAGTGCTGTAATTCCAGCTTGATATGGCAAAGGCCACTCGGAAGCTACCGGGTGGCCTTTGTTGTTGGCTTTGATTGTTGGGTTGCGTTCAGCGTCGCGCCCCGAGTTCGCGGTGCCGTGCCGTTAGTGGCAGCCGCAGCCCTCGTGGCCCTCGTGCTCGTGATGGCCGTGGCAACCACAGGATTCGCCGTGCTCATGGGCGTGCTCGTGGTCATGGCCGTGGCAGCTGCACGTGGCCTCGCCGTTCAGTGCGAGCGTGCCGGCGATAAGTGCCTCGACGCAAGCGTCGCAGTTGCCCTGGGCACCTGCATATACCGTGATGCCGGTTTGAGCAAGCGCGTTGATAGCGCCACCGCCGATGCCGCCGCAGATGAGCGTGTCCACGCCGCCGTTGGCGAGTAGGCCCGCCAGGGCGCCGTGGCCGGTGCCACCGGTGCTTACGACCTGCTCGTTGAGCACCTTGCCATCCTGAATGTCGTAGATCTTGAACTGCTCGCTGCGGCCAAAGTGCATAAAGATGTTGCCGTTGTCGTACGTGGTTGCCACCCTCATGGTGTCGACCTCCTTTGCTGGCCATGCGGCCGTTGTCGTGGTGATGGGGGAGTATGCGATATTGCCGCCCTCGATGACGATCGCCCGTCCATTGACCAACGCGTTTGCCACCTTGCGATGCGCGCGGCTGCAGATTGCCGCCACCGTGGCGCGGGCAATGCCCATGCTCTGGGCGACTTCCTCCTGATTGAGGCCTTCCAGGTCGCATAGGCGCAGTACCTCGAGCTCGTCGACCGTCATATCGATAGCGTCTCCGCTGGCAAGGCCATCGGGGGTAAAGCCGCGATATTCGGGGATGATTCTAACGCGGCGCAGTTTTTCGCGTCTTCCTGCCATACACTCTCCAAATCTGACATATGTCAACAATAGAATAGCGAACGTGCGGATTTGCGCAAGGAATTTCTGACATATGTCAGAAAATGAGGGCTTATGTTTGGGCTGTGGGGCCGCGTGCGCCTGGGCTACAATGAATCTCGCTTGTAGGCGACTGACAGGAGGGTCAATGAGCAAGGCTGATCAACAGTTTGTAACCATGTGCCGCGATATCTTGGACCATGGCACCACCACCGAGGGCCAAAAGGTCCGCCCGGTGTGGGAGGATGGCACCCCTGCCTATACCATTAAAAACTTTGGCGTCACGGCGCGCTACGACCTGCGCGAGGAGTTCCCCGCGCTTACGCTGCGTCGTACGGCGCTCAAGTCCGCCATGGACGAGATCCTGTGGATCTATCAAAAGAAGTCCAATAACGTGCATGATCTCAACAGCCATATTTGGGATGAGTGGGCCGACGAGACTGGCTCCATCGGTAAAGCCTACGGGTACCAGATTGGCCAGAAGAGCCATTATGCCGAGGGCGACTTTGACCAGATGGACCGCGTGCTGTACGATCTCAAGCACACGCCGTACAGCCGCCGCATCATGACCAACACGTACGTGTTTAGCGACCTTTCCGAGATGCACCTGTATCCGTGCGCGTACAGCGTGACGTATAACGTGACACAGCGCCCGCAGGACGACAAGCCGACGCTCAACATGATTCTCAACCAGCGCAGCCAGGACATTTTGGCCGCGAACAACTGGAACGTGTGCCAGTACGCCATTTTGCTGATGATGGTCGCGCAGTCGGTCGATATGATTCCCGGTGAGCTGCTGCACGTGATCGCCGACGCCCATATCTATGATCGTCATGTCGATATCGTCCGCGAGCTTATCGAGCGTCCGCAGTTTGCGGCACCCAAGGTAACGCTCAACCCCGATGTGCATGACTTCTATGCGTTTACGACCGATGACCTGATCGTCGAGGGCTATGAGCACGGCCCGCAGGTCAAGAACATTCCCATTGCGGTGTAGGTGGTGCTCATGACGTGTAAGCTATCTGCTATCGTCGCCGTGTGTGAGGATTGGGGCATTGGGTGCGAGGGCGACATGGTGGTGTCCAATCGCGCCGACATGCGCCATTTTGTGGCGTGCACCAAAGGTTGCCCGGTTATTATGGGGCGCAAGAACCTGTTGAGTTTTCCCGGTGGGCGTCCGCTCAAGAACCGCCGCAATATCGTACTCACGCGCGACGAGGATTTTGCGCCCGAGGGCGTCGACGTGGTGCATAGCATTGACGAAGCGCTCGCCGCGGTTGCCGATGAGCCTGTTGCATGGGTGATCGGTGGCGGCGATGTGTATCGGCAGTTTTTGCCGTATTGCGTCGAGGCCGAGGTCACGCATAACCACTGCGTGCATGTCGTGGACACGTACTTTCCCGACTTGGACGCCGATCCCGCGTGGGAGATTGCGCAGCGTAGCGGGGTCGCGACGATTGCCGCCGGTGAGGGTGACGAGGGCGTCAATTATGAGTTCGTGACGTATCGTCGCATCGAGGCGTAAATCGCCTGGCGTGAACGGTATCATCGGGTTGATTGAATGTATGGGGCGGCGCTTAGCGTCGCCTCGTTTGGTATAGATGTGCTGTAAAGAAGGGTGTGGGCTGGCTGCTATGACTGATGCCGTTGAGGTTCTGCGAATTGATTCGCTCGAGGACGAGCGGCTCGATGCCTACGTGCGACTGACCGAGCGTGAGCTTCGCTGCGTGCTGGAGCCGCAAAAGGGCATCTATATTGCGGAGAGCGCCAAGGTCATCGAGCGTGCCGTGCGCGCCGGATATGAGCCGGTGAGCTTTCTTCTGGGCGAGCGCTGGCTCGACCAGATGATGCCGCTGTTTGACCAGCTTGTCGTGCGCGAGGGAGCGGGTCCGGTTCCCGTGTTCGTGGCCTCCATGGAGCTCATGGAGCAGTTGACGGGCTTTAACGTGACGCGCGGCGCGCTGGCGGCGTTCCGTCGCCCGCGTCAGATTCCGGTTGATGAGTTCTTGGGCGGCGTCGTCGAGGCGGCGGGGGATCGTCCGGTGCGCGTGTGCGTGCTTGAGGGTATTGTCGATCACACCAATGTCGGCGCGATTTTCCGCTCGGCTGCCGCATTGAACGTTGACGGCATTCTGGTGAGCCCTACGTGCTGCGATCCGCTGTATCGTCGCTCGGCTCGTGTGAGCATGGGCACCGTGTTTCAGGTGCCGTGGACGCGCATTGGCAGCGAGGCTCGTGTGTGGCCGCATGATGGCTTGGCCGCGCTTCATGATGCCGGCTTTTCGTGTGCCGCTATGGCGTTGACGGACGATTCCGTTTCGCTGGACGATCCTGTGCTGCAGAAGATTGATCGCTTGGCGATTTTTATGGGCACCGAGGGTGCCGGCTTGGGCTTTAAAACTATTGCCGGCTGTGACCGAGCTGTGCGCATTCCGATGGCGCACGGGGTCGATTCACTCAACGTGGCCGCGGCGAGCGCCGTTGCCTTTTGGCAGCTGTGCCCTCACGTGAGCAATGAGTATCACTACCAGCCGGGTTTGTATCACTAGGCAGTTATTCCGCACCGCGCTCTAATTCGGGGTGTTTCGGTCGCCGCCAGTCGGTGCTAAGCTGGTTTTGGCTTTGGTCTTAAATTGCCGTTTTGTTGTTTGACGTACGCTGGCGGGGAGGGCGTGTGGCTAAGAAATCTACGGCTATCGATGTAACGCAGGGTGTCATTTGGCAACAGCTGCTGTCGCTGTGCGTTCCCATCTTTTTTAGTTCGTTTTTTCAGCAGGCCTACACGCTTATCGGTACCTATATCGTCGGTCAGTTTGGCGGCAAGCTCGCGCTGGGCGGCATTCAAGCAACGATGGTGCTCACCGAGCTCTGCATCGGTTTTTGCGTCGGTGTGGGTGCTGGATGTGCCGTCATTACCGGTCAGTATTTTGGTCAGCACGATGATGAGCGGCTGAGCCGATCGGTCCATACCGCCATGACGCTCGCGCTGGTGGGCGGTATCGTTTTCTCGATTCTTGGCATAGTGTTCGTTGAGCCCATGCTGGTGCTTATGAACACGCCGCATGAACTATTGGCCGAGGGCGTGGCCTATGCTCGCTGTTATTTTGCCGCGATGGTTGCAGCGCTGCTGCTCAATATGGGAACGGCACTGCTGCGCGCCGTGGGCGACACGCGCGGGCCTGCTGTGATTATTGCTTCCGGCTGCCTTGTTAATGCGGTGCTGGATGTCATCTTCGTTGCCGTGCTTCATATGGAGGCGCTGGGCTGTGGCATCGCAGTGGCGCTGACCATTTGCTCCAATGCAACGATGATCGTGTTGCGCATGATGCGCGCTCCGGGTGCATGGCGTCTTTCGCTGTCTAGGCTCGGCATCGATCGCGGTATTTGCAAGAGTATGATCTCGTGTGGTCTGCCACTCGGTTTTCAATCGGCTGCCTACTCGATCTCGAACGTGTTGATCCAGGTGTCGGTTAATTCGTTTGGCGCCGATGTCACGACTGCTTGGGGTCTATCTGGGCGCCTGGATGGCATTATCTGGATGGTTACCGAGGCGCTCGGCGTGTCGATCACCACGTTCTCGGCACAGAACTTTGGCGCGCGCAACTACGAGCGCATGCGCAAGGGCTACCATACGTCGCTCGTGCTGTCGTTTATGCTCATTGGTGGCCTGTCTGCCGTGCTGCTGGTGTTCTCGGGTCCGTTGTCGCGTCTGTTTGTCGACGATGCTTCGATTTCGGCGTACACCACGACGATTCTTCATTTCATCGCGCCGTTCTACGCGATCTTCTCGATTATCGAAAACGCGTCGGGCTCCATTCGCGGTGCCGGCGTGAGCTTGCAGCCCATGCTGCTCACGATTTTTGGCACTGTCGTGCTCAGGGTGATCTGGGTGTTTGCGATTATGCCTTTCGATCCGTCGCTTGAGCACCTGCTGCTGGTTTACCCCGTAACCTGGCTCATCACGGCCACGATGTTCACCATTTACCACCACAGCGGCAACTGGCTCGGCCGCGCCACCGCCTAATGATCCCTTGGGTCGGAGGAAAATGGATCATTGCTCTCCGTCGTGTTGTCGATGATCCGTTTTCCTCCGTCCCCTTCGGATCAATTAGTATTCGATGCCTTGGCGGGCCAGGAGGCCTTCGTCGAAGTAGTGTTTGACGGGGCGTATTTCGGTGACCAGGTCGGCGAGGTCAGCGAGGGGCAGCAGGCCGCGGCCGGTCAGTATGAGCTCTGTGGTGTCGGGTTTCATCGCGATCAGTTGCCCGTATAGATCTGAACCTTGCCGACTTCGAGTGATGCCATCTCTATCCTTTCGTGCCCGGCGTCGGTTTATCGCCGTCCGGGTTGGGTATTCTAGTTAGCATTATCAACCCCAGTAGATGGAGTTCAAGCAGATGGAGATGGATGACAACAAACGTAGACGGAATATGATCCTCTACGTGCTCATCGCCTTCGTCGTCTACCTCGTGCTCTCGACCGTTCTGTTCCCCAACATCGGTCACACGCAGCAGATTACGAAGACCGATTACTCGACGTTTGTCAAAGCGCTCGATAAGAAGAGCGTTGACAAGGTTGAGTACAACACGGACGATTACACGATTTATTACACCAAGAAGGGCGAGGACGAGAACATCGCCTACAAGACGACCGGTGTGCCGAATGATGCGGGCTTTACCGATCGCGTGCTTGAATCTGGCGCCTCGCTTGAGTCGGTCGTTCCCGATAAGAACTCGGGTCTGATGACCTACTACCTGCTCACCCTCATTCTTCCCATGGCGATTTTCTTCCTCATCGGCTGGTGGCTCAACCGCCGTATGAAGAAGGCCATGGGCGAAGACGGTCCGTCGATGAACTTTGGCGGTGGTGGCTTTGGCGGCGGCGGACTGGGTAAGTCCGGCGCTCGCGTTATCGCCTCCAAAGATGTGGGCGTGACCTTTAAGGATGTTGCAGGCCAGGAAGAGGCCAAGGAATCCCTTAAGGAGGTCGTCGACTTTCTGGAGAAGCCGCAGCGCTACGAGGAAATTGGCGCCAAGCTGCCGCGCGGTGCCCTCCTTGTCGGCCCTCCGGGTACCGGTAAAACCCTGCTCGCCAAGGCCGTTGCCGGTGAGGCGGGCGTTCCGTTCTTTAGCATTTCGGGTTCTGAGTTCGTCGAGATGTTCGTCGGCCGCGGTGCCGCCAAGGTTCGTGACCTGTTTAAGCAGGCCAAGGAAAAGGCCCCGTGTATCGTCTTTATCGATGAGATCGATACCATCGGCAAGAAGCGCGATGGCGGCGGCTTTAGTGGCAACGACGAGCGCGAGCAGACGCTCAACCAGCTGCTGACCGAGATGGACGGCTTCGATAACCACAAGGGCATCGTCGTCCTCGCTGCGACCAACCGTCCCGACAGCCTCGATCCCGCCCTGCTGCGCCCCGGTCGTTTTGACCGCCGCATTCCCGTTGAGCTGCCCGACCTGACTGGCCGCAAGAACATCCTCGAGCTGCATGCCAAGAGCGTGAAGACGCAGCCGCCGATCGACCTGACCGCTATTGCCCGCGCCACGCCCGGTGCCTCGGGCGCCGACCTTGCCAATATCATCAACGAGGGTGCCCTGCGCGCTGTTCGCGAAGGCCGCAAGCGCGCGACCCAGGACGACTTCGAGGAGTCGGTGGAGGTCGTCATTGCCGGCCAGCAGCGTAAGTCCACGGTGCTTTCCGACCACGAGAAGCAGGTCGTTTCCTACCACGAGATCGGTCATGCCATCGTCGCTGGCCGCCAAAAGGGTTCCGCGCCGGTTACCAAGATCACCATCGTGCCGCGCACGAGCGGCGCTCTGGGCTACACCATGCAGGTCGAGGAGGACGAGCGCTTCCTGACCACGCGCCAGGAGGTCCTGGACAAGCTCGCCGTCTACTGCGGTGGCCGCGCGGCCGAGGAGCTCATCTTTGGCGAGATGACGACCGGCGCCGCCAACGATATCGAGCAGGCCACCAAACTCGCCCGTAACATGGTGACGCGCTTTGGTATGTCCGATGAGTTTGGCATGATGGCGCTCGGTACCGTCCAGAACGCGTACCTCAACCAGGACACGTCGCTCACCTGCGCCCCCGGTACGGCCGAGCGCGTGGACGCGATTGTCGCCAAGCTGATCGAGGACGCGCATGATCGCGCCCTGCAGATCCTGAAGGAGAACAAGTTCAAGCTCCATGAGCTGGCTCGTTATCTGTACAAGAAGGAGACGATCACGGGCGAGGAGTTCATGAACCTCCTCACACGCGAAAATCCGCTGATGCCGAAGCAGCAGTAATACTGGTTGCGCAGTCTCAATCGCCCCATTTGAGTGTCCATCTCAAATGGGGCGTTTTGCGTAGGGAGAGTTGTATATGAAGATCGTGGTAAGTGCCTGCTTGATGGGCGAGAGCTGCAAGTATAACGGGCTCGACAACTATCATCGAGAGTTGGTCGAGGCCTGCGAGCGCACGGGGACCGAGGTCCTCCTCGTGTGCCCCGAGGTCTTTGGGGGCCTGCCCACGCCGCGCAAGCCGTCCGAGATTGTGAACGGCGAGGTTCGTACCTGCGAGGGCATCTCGGTCGATCGCGAGTATCGCCTTGGTGCCCAACGTGCGCTCGATATGTGTGAGCAGGCAGGCGGCCCGTCCCAGATCGCTGCGTGCGTCTTGCAGGACCGTAGCCCCTCGTGCGGTGCGGGTCACATCTACGACGGCACCTTTAGCGGTACGCTCACCGCGGGCAACGGTGTTTTTGTCGACCTGCTCCTGCGCAATGGGTACCGTGTGATCCAAGCGAGTGAATTCGATCCCAGCATGCTGGAGCAATAAAAAAACCACCACAAAGGTGCCTGTCCCCTTTGTGGTGGTTTTGGGTTAGAGCTAGAGCGTGTGACCGTAGGTGTTGGCAGCCTTTATGGCGGCGGCGAACTTTTCGTCGGTGAAGGGCTCCGGGTTGCCCTGCTTCCACTCGTTGGTGGCGTGCGCGTGCTCGCACAGGGCAGGGATATCGGCCTCGGAAAGCCCGACCTGCTCAAGCGTCACGGGCAGCCCCATCTGCTTGTTAAAGGCAGCATAGCGCTCAAGGTTCTCGGTGTCGCCCGTATAGGCAAACAGCACGAGCACGCCCAGGCTCACGACCTCGCCGTGCAGGTAAGTGCCCTCACGCGGAATGCTGCAGGTGGCGTTGTAGAACGCGTGCGCCACGCTCGAGTTGTAGTAGTAATCGTTCTGGTTGGTCAGGTTGGAGACGTAGCCCGTGTTGACCACGATGTCGAGCGCGATCTGCTTGACGGCCTCGCTCGACAGGTTCTCGCGCACGTCCTTAAGACCCTGCAAGCCGTAGGTAAACAGCGGCTCGGAGCAGGTGTGCGCGAGTGCCAGGCCAAGTCCGGCGGTGTGCTCCAGGTTGCCGGCGCTCGTGGCGTACTCGACCTCGGGCTGCTTCGACAGGGCATCGCCCACGCCGGCCCAGAAGTACTCCGCCGGAGCCTCGGCGATGATCTTGGGGTTGATGAAGATGTGCGCCGGTCGGTTGGGGTACGAATAGCCCTCGAGCGAGCCATCGTCGTTGTACACGACGGCAATGGCGGTCGCAGCGGAGCAGTTGGAGCAAATCGTCGGCACCGTAAAGACGATCTTCTTGAGCTCGATGGCTGCGGTCTTCACGGTGTCGAGCGCCTTGCCGCCGCCGCAAGCAATGAGCACGTCGGCTTCCTGGCAGGCGGGGGAGTTTACGACCTTGGCGATATTGGCGCGCGTACTGTTGGTGCCGTAGACGCGCGTCTCCAGAATCTCGACGTCGGTACCCGCTAGCGCAGCTTCGATACCGGGAAGTGCTGCGGCCAGTGCCCGCTTGCCACCGATGATCGCGACCTTGGTCGCTCCGTACTCCGCCAGTGCGGTGGGCAGCTCGTCAAAGCAATCCTCGCCAACGGTGTAGTCGCTCATTCCAATCGTGCGCATAGCAACCTTCTTTCGTTCGATAAAGTGCTTTCAGGTATTTTGCTCCAAGAGAAGGTCCACAGCTGCGAGAAATTTCGAACGTATAAAACCAGTGTTGAGGGTTTTTCGTCGGCGTGGAACGTGCTAGCATACTCCGCATAAGCGTTGATGGGGACGAGTAGTCGGCCGTCCGCATGCCACAGAGAGCGGGGAGCGCTGAGAACCCGTGCATGCGACCGATGAAAATCACCCCGGAGCTGCGATCCCAACGGACGTGCCGCGCAGGTTCGTCTTAGTAGACATCGCCGAGATGGCCGTCGATACAGGCCAGCCGAGTAACGGATGCGAGCGCGCGAATACGCGGGCGAGGGCATCTAAGCTGGGTGGTTAAGCGAAGAGCTTTTACGGGCAGACTGTCTGTTTTATGGCGCTTCGTCCCAGCTTGTAGGGACGGGCGCTTTTTTGGTGCCCAGAGGGCGTGCGCGCCCACGACATGAAAGGGGTACCGTGGCAAACGAGTACAAGCAGACGATGAATCTGCCCAAAACCGGATTTCCCATGCGTGCCGGTCTTTCCAAGTCCGAGCCCAAGCGACTCAAGGACTGGCAGGACAACAAGGTCTACGAGCAAGTTCTAAAGAAGAACGAGGGGCATAAGAAGTTCGTGCTGCACGACGGCCCTCCGTACGCCAACGGCCCGATCCACATCGGCCATGCCATGAACAAGATCTCCAAGGACATGATCAACCGCTACTGGATGATGCAGGGCTATGAGGTTCCCTATGTCCCCGGTTGGGACTGCCACGGTCAGCCGATTGAGCACAAGGTCGAGGAGAAGCTCGGCACCGAGAAGTTCAACCAGACTCCCACGGCCAAGATTCGTGAGCTCTGCAACGAGTTCGCTGTCGAGAATATCGAGCTGCAGAAGGCTGGCTTCCGTCGTCTGGGTGTGCTCGGCGACTGGGATAACCCCTACCTGACGCTCTATCACCAGCATGACGCCGCCGACATCGAGGTCTTCAAGGCTATGTTCGACAAGGGCATGATCTATCGCGGCCACAAGCCCGTCCACTGGTGCAAGCACTGCCACACCGCACTCGCCGAGGCCGAGATTGAGTACTCTGACGAGACGAGCCCCTCCATTTTCGTGCGCTTCGAGATGACTTCCAAGCCCGCCGGCCTCGAGAACTTCGACGGCCCGGTCGACTTTATCATCTGGACGACCACGCCGTGGACCATCCCCTCCGACCAGGCCGTTTCCCTTAAGCCCGGCGCCGCCTATGTCGCCGTTGAGCACGAGGGTCGTGCCGAGGTCATGCTCGAGGACCTGGCTCCCAAGTGCTGCGAGGAGTTTGGCTGGGAGTACACCCCGGTTATGGTCGACGGCAAGCCCTACGTGGTTCCTGCCGAGACCTTCCACCACATCCACTACAAGCAGCCGATCTTCGACGGTGTCGAGGGCGTGGCGCTGCTGGCCGATTACGTCGGTGTCGATGACGGTACCGGTATCGTCCACAACTCGCCCGGCCACGGCGTCGACGACTACTTTGCCTGCCTCAAGGAGGGAATCACCGACATCTGCATGCCGGTCGATGACGACGGCAAGTTCTACACCGGTGAGGAGTTTGGCACCGGTGGCCCCTTCAGCGGTATGGATACCGATGAGGCCAACCCGCACATCATCGAGTTCCTGCGCGAGCGCGGCACCCTGGTCCTCGAGAAGAAGATCGCCCACAGCTATCCGCACTGCTGGCGCTGCAAGCACCCGGTGCTCTTCCGTGCTACCGACCAGTGGTTTGTCTCGATGGACAAGACCGGCTTGCGCGAGCAGGCTGGCAAAGAGGTCCGCGAGAATGTCAAGTGGTATCCGGCCCACGCGGCCAACCGCATCGGCGCCATGGTCGAGCAGCGTCCCGACTGGTGCATCAGCCGTCAGCGCAACTGGGGCGTGCCTATCCCCAGCTACACTTGCGCTGACTGCGGCGAGAAGGTCATGAACGACGCTACGCTCGACGCCGTCATCAAGCTCTTCCACGAGAAGGGCTCCGACGCCTGGTTCACCGACGCTCCCGAGAGTTACCTGGGCGAGGCTTGCGTTTGCCCCAAGTGTGGCGGCCATCACCTCAAGGCTGATAAGGACATTCTCGACGTGTGGTGGGACTCCGGCGTGTCCTGGAAGGCCGTCTGCGAGTATCGACCCGAGCTTGAGTACCCGGCTGACGTGTATCTCGAGGGTTCCGACCAGCATCGCGGTTGGTTCCAGAGCTCGCTGCTCACCTCGGTGGGTGCCAACGGCCATGCTCCGTACAAGGCGGTCGTCTCGCAGGGCTTCACGCTCGATGGCCAGGGCCGCAAGATGTCCAAGTCGCTCGGCAACGTCATCGACCCCAACAAGGTCTGCGACGAGATGGGCGCTGACATCATCCGTCTGTGGGTTGCCTCCGTCGACACCAGCTCCGACGTCTCCATCGACCATGAGATTCTCGCTCGTACGTCCGATGCCTACCGTCGTTTCCGCAACACGCTGCGCTTCCTGCTCTCCGAGCTCGAGGGTCAGTTTGAGCCCGAGACCGACGGCGTCGCCTTTGCCGACCTGCTGCCGCTCGACAAGCTCATGGTTGCCCGCCTGACTCAGGTCCAGGCCGAGGTCGACGACGCCTACGCCAGCTACGAGTTCCCGCGCGCCTACCGTGCGCTCTACGACTTCGTGGTTACCGAGCTCTCCAACGTGTACCTCGACGCCCTGAAGGACCGTCTGTACTGCGACAAGCCCGGCTCGCTCGAGCGTCGCAGCGCCCAGACCGTGCTGGCCGAGCTCTTCTCGATGCTTATGCGCGACCTGCAGCCGATCCTGTCCTACACGGTTGACGAGGCCATGACATATGCGCCAGCCGGCTGCGTCGATCACCAGAAGTACGCCGCGCTGCTCGATTGGTACAAGTCGCCCATCACGGTCGACGAGGCCAATGAGTTCGAGGGCGTGCTCGAGGCTTCGCTCGAGCTCCGTAGCGCCGTGACCAAGGCCCTTGAGGATGCCCGTTCTGCCGGCACCTTCACCAAGAGCCAGCAGGTCCGCGTCAAGGCGGTCGTTCCCGCCGAGATGTATGCGCTGCTGACCGGTGATAAGGCCGTCGACCTGGCCGAGTTCTACATCGTCTCCGATGTTGAGCTGACCCAGGGCGAGGAGCTCTCCGTTGACATCGAGGCTGCCGAGGGCGAGTGCTGCGACCGTTGCTGGAACTACCGCACCACCGTTGGCGAGTACAACGGCCACGCACATATTTGCAAGCGCTGCGCTGATGCGCTGTAGGTTACGGCGTTCGTAGAACGCCGTAACCTACCGACGCTGCAAACGCCCCTAAGCGGCAATCTGACGTTCAATCGTCGGTCGCGTACCAAAGTACGCTTCCCTCCTCTTTCACGTCACCTTGCTCGCTTAGGGACGTTTTCGCTGTTGGCGACGGTAATGCGGCGTTTCTATGGACCTAGTCGTTGGGGACGTTCTTAAACGACTAGTCAAACAAGAACGTCCCCAACGACTACCTGTGTCATATTCAAGCGGCATTCTGTTTTTCGGAATGTCGCTTTCGTTTTATGCTGATTATTTCGCTTGCGTTGGTGGATATGTCGTGCGCTCTGCGTATGGCAATATAAGATGGTTAATTGCGTTCAACGGAATTCGATTGTTCTGAGGGCAGGGGATTGATTTGGGTCGTACTGGGGATATGACGCCGCCTTTGGGTTGGCGGTTGGGTGTTGCTGGTGGGGTGGCACTGGTTGTGCTGCTTGTTGACCAGCTGACCAAGCTTGTGGTTCGTGCCGTGGGCGACGCTTTGCATGTGACTGTCATCCCCGGTGTCATCGACTTTATGTTTGTCCGCAATATCGGTGCTGCCTTTAGTATGGGCGAGGGGCATGGCATTGCGTTTGCCGTGCTGGCGTTGGCGGTCATTATCGCTATTGCCGTGTACCTCGTTCGTGCACCCCAGCTCGCCCATCTTGAGGTTGTGGGCATGGCGATGGTTGCGGGCGGTGCTATCGGCAACGCTATCGATCGTTTGGCCTTTGGCTTCGTGACCGATTTTATTGCCACCACCTTCATCGACTTTCCCGTCTTTAACGTGGCCGATATCGGCATCACCGTAGGCGTCGTGCTTGCCCTCATCGGCTACATGTTCTTGAGCCCTGCGGCCCGTGAGGTCGATGCGACCGCCGAGCTTAACGCCCGTGATGAGGCCCGCGCTAAGCGCAAAGCCAAGCAGCGTGGGGAGCGTGCCCGCAAGATTCGCGAAAGGAATGAGCGTTAATGGCCGACATCCATATTCTTGTTGCCGACGATTGCGCTGGCCAGCGTCTCGATGCCTATCTGGGCGCCAATGACGGCTGCCCCACGCGTTCTGCCTGCGCGCATCTGATCGAGGGCGGCGCCGTTGCCGTCAACGGCGAGACCTGCCTGTCAAAAAAGTATGCCGTGCGCTCCGGCGACCGCATTTCGGTCGATCTGCCCGAGCCACACGATCCGACCGACGTGATTCCTGAGGCCATCCCGCTCGATATCCGCTACGAAGACGACTACCTTATCGTGCTCTCCAAGCAGCGCGGCCTGGTATGCCATCCCGCCCATGGCCACCAGAGCGGCACGCTTGCGAACGCCCTGGTCTATCACTGCGGTATCGACCATCTGGGCACCGTGCAGGGCGAGGATCGCCCCGGTATCGTGCATCGTTTGGATCGCGATACCTCGGGTCTCATGCTTGCGGCAAAGGACGACGACACCCAGCGCGCGCTCCAAAATCTTATCCGCACGCGCACACTCGACCGCCGCTATATCACGCTTGTCCACGGACATATCGCTATGGATGAGGGCACCATTAACACCGGCATTGCCCGTTCTACGCGTGACCGTGTCAAGATGGCGGTTTCGGACGACCCCTTTGCCCGTCAGGCCATTACGACCTTTAAGGTCCTCGAGCGCTTCGATTCCACGCGTTTTGACGACGGCTATACGCTCGTCGAGTGCCACCTGTTTACGGGCCGCACACATCAGATTCGCGTGCATATGCGCCATATCAACCACGCCTGCGTGGGCGATCCGCTCTACGGCAAGTGCGATGCACGCGCCGATCAGGGTCTGACCAGGCAATTCCTTCATTCCTGGCGTGTTGCATTCGACCATCCCGTGACGGGGGAGCGCATTGAGTGCCGCGACGAGCTGCCGTGGGATCTCGCTGCGGTTCTTGACGACCTGGCCCCGCGCTCGCTTGGTCGCACCGCTGCCGGCGACGAGATCGTTCCTCAGCTCGGTCTTCTCGAAGCCTAGTCAGTATTAGGTGGTTTCTTGAACGCCCCTAGCCTGCGGTAAGATATACGATTGTTTACGTAACGCGTTCCTGGGAGCCTGCATGCTCGCCTTTTTACAAACCAACACGCCCATCGTGATCTTCAACCAGATTGTCGTCACGCTGCTCACGGTCTGCTTTCTGTACCAGGTGGTCTTCTTTGTCATCGGTGCTCTTCGTGGCGAGGTCGCGCCTCCCAAGGCCAAAAAACTCCACCGCTATGCCTTCTTTATCGCGGCGCATAACGAGGAGGCCGTGATCGCCAACCTCGTTCGCTCCATCAAGGACCAGGATTATCCGTCCGAGCTTATCGAGGTCTTTGTGGTCGCCGATGCCTGCACCGACAACACGGCACAGCTTGCGCGCGAGGCGGGCGCCATTGTCTATGAGCGCAACGACCTTGCCCGCAAGGGTAAGAGCTGGGTCATGGACTTTGGTTTCGACCGTATCCTTAACGAGTATCCGGATACGTTTGAAGGTTACTTTATCTTCGATGCCGATAACGTCATCTCCCGCGATTACGTCTCCAAGATGAACGATGCCTTTGACCAGGGCTTCCATGTGGTCACGAGCTATCGCAATTCCAAAAACTTCGGCAGCTCGTGGATCTCGGCGGCTAATGCTACGTGGTATCTGCGCGAGGCGCGCTTTCTCAACAACGCGCGCAACATTTGCAAGACGTCTTGTGCCGTCTCGGGTTCGGGCTACCTCATCTCCGCCAGTGTCATCGAGGGCATGCACGGTTGGCAGTTCCACACGCTGACCGAGGACATTCAGTTCACTACGTTCTGCGCTATTCACGGTATTCGCATTGGCTATGCGCCGGCGGAGTTCTTTGACGAGCAACCCGTGACGTTCAAGGCATCCTGGAAGCAGCGTATGCGCTGGACCAAGGGCTTTTACCAGGTGTTCTTTACCTACGGCAAGCATCTGGTCAAGTCGACGTTCCGCTATCATCGCTTTGCCGCCTACGACATGTTCATGACGATCGCCCCGGGTATGCTGCTATCGCTGATCTCGATGCTCGCTAATGCGACGTTCTTGATTGTGGGTGGCCTTTCGCATGGTTTCTTGGCTACCGAAGTCGAGATGCAGGCGTGCGCCGCTTCGCTCATTATGACCTTCGCCATGATGTATCAGACCTTCTTTATCCTGGCGCTGCTCACGACTATCTTTGAGTACAAGCACATTCACTGCGCGCAAAAGTGGCGTCTGGTGACTAACCTGTTTACCTTCCCGATCTTTATGTTCAGCTATATCCCCATCACGGTGGCCGCGCTGTTCCTGAAGGTCGACTGGGTTCCTACCCAGCATGCCGTAAACGTCACCCTCGACGAGGTCATGCAAGGCGCCAAATAACCACCACCAAAACCACCGCAAAGGGGACAGGCACCTTTGTGGTGGTTTTTGCTTTTGCGATGCAGCTCGAGGAGGTACCCGATGTTCTATATCCCGTTTTGGATTTGCATCTTTGCCGGCGCGGTCATTGATGCCCGAGAGCGACGGTTTCCCAATGAGCTTGCCGGCGCATGTGCCGTGGCGGCTTTTGCGGGCGTTTGGCTCGACAAGGGTGTTAACACAACGCTTGACCACGCAGGTCTTGCCGTCATCGTGTATCTTGCTCTCGTGCTGACTGAGTCCCTCTGGCGTCGTCTTCGCCAAACCTCGGGCATTGGCATGGGAGATGTCAAGGCGCTCTTCGCGCTTTGCACGCTCGATCCTATGGGTGGCATCGTGGCATTTGCTGCCTCGCTCCTGGCGCTTGCCATCACCTGCCTCATCACAAAATCGCGCTCCCTGCCATTGCTCCCGTTTTTGGTGCCGATTTTTGCCATAATCGAGGTCGTGGGCTGCACGTTGTAACCGATTGCGCATCCTTCTTAAGGAGCATGCCATGACAACTAATCAAGAAACGGCCGTCATTAAGGCGTGCATGGACCGTATTCCCTCGGCATTGCCGCCCGAACTTGTCGAGCGCATTGCCGCCGATCGTGCTTCGGGCTATGTCAACCCGTATCGTTGCAACGACGACCAGGTCATCCGTCGTGTTGATCGCGCTGCCGACAAAGGCACGCTTATGCGTCCCGCGTTTATGCGCGATACCGAAAAGATTCTTCATCTTCCGGCGTACACGCGTTATGCAGGCAAAACGCAGGTCTTTAGCTTCCGTAGCAATGACGATCTGTCGCGCCGCGGTTTGCACGTGCAGCTGGTCTCGCGTATCGCTCGCGATATCGGGCGCGCTCTGGGGCTCAATTGCGATCTGATCGAGGCGATTGGTCTGGGCCACGACTTGGGACACACGCCTTTCGGCCATGCCGGCGAGCGCTTCCTCAACGATATCTATCATGAGCGTACCGGCCGCTTCTTTTTCCATAACGTGCAGTCGGTCCGTGTGCTCGATGCCCTATATGGCCGCAATGTGTCGCTCCAGACGCTCGACGGCGTGTTGTGCCATAACGGCGAGTACGAGCAGCGCGAGTTTGAGCTCTCGGACACGGGCTCCTTTGACCAGTTCGACCGAACTGTCGAGGACTGCATTGCCACGGGCTATGGCGCCATTGAGCACCTGCGTCCCATGACGCTCGAAGGCTGCGTGGTTCGCATCTCGGATATCCTTGCCTATGTTGGACGCGATCGCCAAGACGCCATTGCGGCGGGCCTGCTGGCGCCCGACGCGTTTGACGATGGCCTGGGCGGGGCTTACAACAGCTGGATACTTACGCATGCCTCCATCGATATCGTTGAGCACAGCTATGGCAAGCCGCGCATCGAGATGAGCGAGGACCTGTTTGAGGAAATCCGCCGTGCCAAGCGCGAGAACTACGAGAAGATCTATAGCAAGGGCGGCATCGAAGGCGACTCCGAGGCGGAGCTGCGCGAGGCCTTCGATAAACTTTATGACCGTTGCCTGCAGGATATAAACGAAGGCGATGAGTCCTCGTACATCTTTAAGCACCATATTTCTCGCATTGAGCAGCAGCTTTCCTACTACGATCGCGTCTATGCCTGGCAGGACGATAAAGATCAGACCGTAGTGGATTACATTTCGAGCATGACGGACGGCTATTTCTGCGAGCTGACGAGCAAGTTGTTCCCGGGGTTGAAGTTTCCGCACCGTACCTATATTAACGAACGGTAGTTCGTATATATTCGGTATACTGTTAGTAGAAAACGTTTTTGATTGATGCACGGGATGGCTATGGACGACCTTTTTTCTGCTTCGACGCGCGAGCGTTCCTTTCAGAATGCGCCGCTTGCGGTGCGCATGCGCCCCAATTCGCTCGATGAGTACGTGGGTCAGCAAAAGGCCGTCGGTAAGGGCTCATGGTTGCGTGCCGCGATCGAGCACGACGTGCTTTCGAGCGTGATTCTGTACGGGCCTGCCGGTACGGGTAAGACGACGCTGGCCCATATTATCGCCAACCATACCAAGAGCGAGTTTGTCGAGGTCAGCGCCGTCACGGGTACCGTGAAGGACCTGCGTCGCGTGATCGACGAGGCAAAGACTCGCCTGAATACGTATGACCGTCGTACCATCCTGTTTATCGACGAGATTCATCGCTTTTCGAAGTCACAACAGGATGCCTTACTGCATGCGGTTGAGAACCGTACCGTCATTATGATTGGTGCCACGACGGAGAACCCGTACTTTGAGGTCAATTCGGCGCTGCTTTCGCGTGGTCGTGTTGTGGAACTTGAACACCTTAAGGACGAGGACATTGCCACACTGATCGAGCGTGCGCTCGAGGCTCCGCATGGTCTGAACGGTAAGTTCTCGGCCGATGAGGATACGGTTAAGACCATTTGTACGCTGGCTGCGGGCGACGCTCGATCGGCGCTCACGACGCTCGAGCTTGCGAGCGAGATTGCCGTCACGCGTCCCGATACGGAAGGGACGCCAGCGCCGGCGGCGGGGGAGCGCTATCCCATCACCGTGGATGACGTTAAGATCGCCAACCCGCGTCGTGGTTTTTCGTACGACAAAAACGGCGACATGCACTACGACATTATCAGTGCGTTCATCAAGTCTATGCGCGGAAGCGACCCCGATGCCACGATCTATTGGCTCGCGCGTATGATTGACGCAGGGGAGGATCCTAAGTTTATCGCTCGCCGCATTATGATTCAGGCCTCGGAGGACGTCGGTAACGCCGATCCGCAGGCGCTTTTGGTGGCACATGCTGCGTTTAAATCCGCCGAGGTCATTGGCTATCCCGAATGTCGCATTAACCTGGCTCAGGCTGCGCTCTATGTGTGCTTGGCGCCAAAATCCAACGCGTGCGAGGCCTCGATCGATGCGGCGCTGGCCGATATCCATTCAAGTGGGCTGCGCGAAGTGCCGAGTTATCTGCGCGACCGTCATCGCCCGGGCAGCGACGAGTACGGTGTGTATAAGTATCCGCATGATTATCCCGAAGGCTGGGTTGATCAGCGCTATTTGCCCGAGGGACTGGAGCGCGGCGCGTTCTGGCAGCCTGCCGGTCGCGGCTGGGAAGAGTGGCGTGTGGAGCAAAGCGAGCGCGACCGTAGCGGCAACGCTCCCAAGTAGGTCATTGGCGCCTCACGCATTCCCTTTGGGTAACTTTCCCCTTCTTTGGGGTACCATAAACAGCGTCTGTATTTCGATTCCTTTGGGAGGCTTGTATGAGTCCCATTCAAATCGCCTTGCTGCTGCTCGCCGTTGCCGGCGTGTGGGCTGTTATTGAGCTCGCGCTCACGCTGCGCAAGACCCGCACCGTCGTCGACTCGCTCGACAAGACGGTGAGCGACCTCAACAACACGCTCGCCGAGGCACAGCCCGTGGTGGCAAAGCTCGATGGCGCCGTTGATGAGCTTACGCCGGCACTTGCCCAGGTGGAGCCGCTCCTCAAGTCGAGCAAGACTGCCGTTGACGCCCTGACGTCCAATCTCGTTGAGGTTGAGGCGGTCGTTCGCGATATTTCCGAGGTCACGGGCAGCATGGCCGAGGCCAGTAATGCCGTGTCGAGCGTGACTGATTCTGCGGCCGGCGCCGTGCAGAAGCTCTTCAATAAGGTGAAGGCTCCTGCAGCCGACGTCGATCGCAAGCTCGCCGTTGCCGCCGCCGAGGCCGAGCAGCCTACCGAGCGCGTTTTGATTGGTGAGGCTGAGGACGAGGCCGCCGATGGTGCGGATGCGGCTCAGAAGCCCGCAGCCAAGCCTGCTCAGTATTACACCTATACGCCCGCCGAGACCTCCAAGGAGTCCTGCGATGAGTAGCGAAGCAACCTGCCCTATCACGCTGACCGTTGCCGGTGACCCGCGTCTCGCTCGCCTTGTGCGCATGACGGCAGCCAACGTTGGTGCCCTGTGCTCTATGTCTGTCGATCGCATCGAGGACATCCGCATGGCTGCTGAGGAGGCTTTC
The DNA here is from genome assembly GCA_014871645.1 of Collinsella sp. GTDB lineage: Bacteria > Actinomycetota > Coriobacteriia > Coriobacteriales > Coriobacteriaceae > Collinsella. The sequence continues at coordinate 23,044 of WGSN01000008.1, read as the reverse complement.
ATCTTTGGTTGCACCGCGGTCGACTGCGATGACATCACCATCAAATTCGATGTCGATGAGACCCACGTTGGCATGACTATTACCTTTGGCGACCAGGCTACGGTCGATGAAGACGACCAGGCTGCGGTGTATGCCGAGCTCATCCTCGCGAGCGTGTGCGACTCCTACGAAAAGACTGCGGCGCCCCTGACGCTTTCCCTCGACCTCAAGGCGGATATCTAATATGACCGAACGTTCCCGGAGCGGCAAGACCGCTTGGGACAAGGAGAAAACCCGCGAGCTGTTTCGTCGTTACAAGGAGACCGGTGATCCGGACGCCCGTGAGCAGCTCGTCATGTCCCATATGAACCTGGTAAGGTTTCTTGCCAACAAATTTAAGAATCGCGGCGAGCCGCTCGACGACCTCATGCAGGTCGGCTATCTGGGCTTGCTCAAGGCTATCGACCGTTTTGATCCCGAGCGCGGACTCGAGTTCACGACGTTTGCGACACCCACTATCCTGGGCGAGATCAAACGCCATTTCCGCGACAAGGGCTGGAGCGTGCGCGTACCGCGTCGTCTGCAGGAGCTCTCGGCCAAGGTCAACCAGGCTACTGACAAACTTACCAACGAGCTGCAGCGTTCGCCCAAGGTTGAGGAGATCGCTGAGTATCTAGATGTGACTGTCGATGAGGTCCTCGAGGCTATGGAATCGTCTTCGGCCTATACCTCGGTGCCCATCGAGGCTCCTGGTGCGTCCGATTCCGACGATGCCCCTTCGATTCTCGACCGTTACGCCGACGACGACAACGAGCTCGACTTTACCGATGACCGCCTAGTGATCGAGGAAGCCATCCGTGATTTCTCGCCGCGCGAGCGCGAGGTGATCGAGCTGCGCTTTGTGAAGGGCATGACCCAGATCGAGATCGCCAAGAAGCTGGGTATTTCTCAGGTGCAGGTTTCGCGTCTGCTGCGCCGCACGCTTAAGAAGATTCAGGACAAGATCGACCCCGACGGAGTGATGATTCGTTCATGAGTGAGCACCCCCAACAAACCGATCGCGTGCTGCGCGACACCCGCATTCTGACGCTGCGCATTTGGGCTGTTGTCGGCTGCATTGTCATCGCCGCTGTCATCTTTAACCTTATGGGCATCCTGGCGCCGGTTATCGAGTTTCTCGCTGTTGGTTCCATCATTGCCTTTGTGATGTCCCCGATCACCAACTGGCTCGAGCACCATGGCGTGAATCGCGGCATCGGTTCGCTTATCGCGCTTATTGTTGTTGTTGCCGTGCTCGTCGGTGTCGTTTGCATCTTGTCGCCGATTCTCTTTGGTCAGATCATGGAAGTCCTGAGCCTCCTGCCCGAGCAGCTTCGTGTTGCGGGTGGCGATCTCAATGAGATGATCTCGCATGCCAAGACGCTCAATAACACGCCGCTCAAGGAGTATTTGGACGATAATCTTTCGTCGCTGGTTACCGTGGCATCGAAGTATGTGTCTCAGATTGCTGCCGAGCTTGGCCGCGGTGTGTTTCCGCTCATCACCAATACGGCCTCGCAGTTGTTCGTGTTCTTCCTTGGTCTGGTGCTTGCCTACTGGATGGCCTGCGACTACCCTCGCATGCATCACGAGATTTGCACCATCATCGGTCAGGAGAAGGAGACCTCGTACCGCTTTATGGTCGCCATCCTTTCTCGCTCTGTCGGCGGCTACATGCGCGGTATGGTCGTGACGTCCATCTGCGGTGGTTTCCTCGCCTTTATCGGCTTCCTGATTATCGGCCATCCGTATGCGGCGCTCATGGCTATCTTCACTGGCATCATGCACTTGGTTCCGGTCGTCGGTCCCTGGGTGAGCGCGGCAATCGCCACGGTACTCGGCTTTATGTTCAGCCCCATGTTGGCGTTATGGACGCTCATCGTGACGATGGTCGCGCAAAACGTCACCGACAATGTGATTTCGCCTAAGGTCATGCAGAGCTCAGTGCAGGTTCATCCCATTATGAGCCTCACGGCGCTCGTTATTGGTTCGGCACTCATGGGGCCCATCGGCATGATTATTGCCATCCCGCTTTGTGCGGCCCTCAAGGGCATCTTCGTGTACTACTTTGAGAATGAGACCGGCCGTCAGCTTGTGGCCTATGACGGAGCCGTGTTTAAGGGCACGCCGTACCGCGATGCCGATGGCAACCCGGTCGCCGCCTACGACGCGCTCGGCGACGACACCTTCATCTATGAGTCCGAGCTCATCGGTAACGAGACTGCGCCCGAGGCCCAGGCCATGCCCAAACCCGAGCTCGATAATCCCTGGATGAAGCTCTCGGGCCTTCAGCCCGATGCTACGGGCTTTTTCAAGAATCCCTTCGCCAAAGACGACGATTTCAATATGAACGACGACACCAAAACCGGCATCGACGGCTCCATGGACGATTCGGATTCTAAATAGGTTCTATTAACGTTTCTTGAAGTTGTAAATGACAAGAAACGCGACCAAAGCGATTGATAAGGGGCCGGCTACATAGAAAAAGAGAACGTCAATTGCGCGTAGAGTGTAATAAGCCTTATCGCCGGACATTACTGTATACAATACGTATCCAAATGATGGTTGGTTTGCGTACCAGCATGAGAAGGCTAAGAGCGCTAAAAGTGCTACAACCAGAAGTGCATTTAGGACAAATCGTTTGCTTTTCATCGATCGCTCCTTCCGGGTGAATCTTATATGCAATTATACAGCAGTCCTTTTTCAAAGGATCGCGCAGTACTAAATAACGTGCACTTTCGCTGGAGGGTCGCTGTTTGGCGACCCTCTTTTTTGCACAGGCGCGGCGGGATGGTAATATCGTTACGTTTGAACTGTTTCGATGTGAAACCGAGGAGATTCCCTCTATGAGTGCTGACTACCCGTCAATGACTACGGCCGAGATTCGCTCCAAGTTCCTCAACTTCTTTGAGGAGCGCGGTCTTAAGCTCTATCCTTCTTCGTCCCTCGTCCCCGACGATCCTTCACTGCTGCTTGCCAACGCCGGCATGAACCAGTTTAAGGAGTACTACCAGGGCAAGAAGACCATGAAGGAGATTGGCGCGATCTCCTGCCAGAAGTGCGTCCGCACCAACGACATCGACTGCATCGGCGAGGACGGCCGTCACCTGTCGTTCTTCGAGATGCTCGGCGATTTCTCTTTTGGCGGCGTCTCCAAGGAGCAGGCTTGCGCCTGGGCCTTTGAGCTCATCACCAAGGAGTTCAAGCTGCCGCTCGACCGCCTGTACTTTACCGTCTTTACCGAGGACGATGAGACCCATGACGTGTGGCGCTCCCTGGGCGTTGCCGAGGACCACATCTCCCGCTTGGGCGAGGACGACAACTTCTGGGCCGCTGGCCCCACCGGCCCCTGCGGTCCGTGCTCCGAGATCTACTTTGACATGGGCGAGGAGGTCGGTTGCGGCAGCCCCGACTGCAAGCCCGGCTGCGACTGCGACCGCTTCCTTGAGTTCTGGAACCTCGTGTTTACCCAGTACGACCGCCAGGAGGACGGCTCCATGCCGGAGCTGCCACACCGTAACCTCGATACGGGCATGGGTTTGGAGCGCATGGCCGCCATCATGCAGCACAAGACCGCCAACTACGACGGCGATCTGATGCAGCACCTCATCAAGCTCGGTGAGGAGATCAGCGGCAAGACCTATGACGCCGACGATTACTCCGGCGCCAGCCGCTCCCTGCGCATCATCGCCGACCACTCCCGTGCCGTCGACTTTATGATCTCGGACGGCATCCTGCCCGGTAACGAGGGCCGCGAGTACGTCCTGCGCCGCCTGCTCCGCCGCGCCGTGTTCCACGGCCGCCTGCTGGGCATCGAGGGCGCCTTCCTGACCAAGTTCATCGACGAGGTTAACGCTCAGATGGGCGAGGCCTATCCCGAGCTGCTCAAGAACGTCGCGCTCGTTAAGGGTATTGTCGCCTCCGAGGAGGAGCGCTTCTCCACGACGCTCGACAACGGCCGTGTTTACCTGGACGAGGCCCTGGCCGCGCTCGCCGACGGCGCCGTCCTTCCGGGCGACGTTGCCTTTAAGCTGCACGACACCTTTGGTTTCCCCATTGACCTGACTGTCGAGATCGCCGGCGCTGCTGGCCACGACGTCGACATGGACGGCTTCACCGCCTGCATGGAGGACCAGAAGGCCCGCGCTCGTGCCAACGCCAAGGGCGATGCCTGGGGCAGCTTCAACGACGTGTGGGTCGAGCTTTCCGACAAGGTTGCCGCGACCGAGTTCGACGGCTATGACAACGACGTCATCGAGGGCGCCAAGGTTGTCGCCATCGTGCGCAACGGCGAGTCCGTCGAGTCCGCTGCCGCCGGCGAGGATGTCGAGGTCGTGCTCGACCGCACCCCGTTCTATGCCGAGATGGGTGGCCAGCAGGGCGATGCCGGCAAGCTTTCCGCCGAGGGCGTTGTTCTGACCGTTGCCGACACCAAGAACCACAACGGCCTGTATGCCCACGTCGCGCATGTTGCCGAGGGCACGCTGACTGTCGGTGCCGCTGTTACCGCCGCGCTCGACGCCGAGCGCCGTGGCTTCTTGCGCCGCAACCACACCGCCACGCACCTGCTCGACGCTGCCCTTAAGCAGGTCCTGGGCGAGCACGTCTCCCAGGCCGGCTCGCTGGTGACGCCCGAGCACCTGCGCTTTGACTTTACGCACTTCGAGGCCCTGTCCTCCGAGCAGCTCAAGGCTGTCGAGGATCTGGTCAACCAGCAGATCTTCGCTTCCAAGCCGGTCGTGACCCGTGTCATGGGCATCGACGAGGCTAAGGCCGCCGGCGCTGTCGCTCTGTTTGGCGAGAAGTACGGCGATGTCGTCCGCGTCGTCTCCGTGGGCGCCGAGGACCAGCCGTTCTCCCGCGAGCTCTGCGGTGGCACGCACGCTGCCAACACTGCTGAGATTGGCCTGTTCAAGATCATTTCCGAGTCCTCCACAGGCTCCAATGTCCGCCGTATCGAGGCCGTGACCTCTAAGGGTGCTCTCGACTATATGGCCGACCGCCTGGCACTCGTTGACGCCGCCGCCGCTGCGCTCAAGTGCCGCGTCGACGAGGTTCCCGCCCGTGTGGAGAACCTGCAGGCCGAACTGCGCGAGACGTCCAACAAGCTCAAAAAGGCTCTGACCGGTGGTTCCTCCGACGCCATTTCCAGCGCCATCGAGGGTGCTGTCGAGCTCGACGGCTATAAGCTCGTCGTTGCTGAGCTCCAGGGCCTTGAGGCTGCCGACCTGCGCAACGTATGGGATACCGTGCACCAGAAGGTGGCCGGCCCTGTCGCTTGTGTCATCGCCAGCGTGACTGAGAAGGGCACCCCGGCCCTTCTCGCCGCTGGTTCCGATGACGCCGTCAAGGCCGGTTTCCACGCCGGCAATGTGATCAAGCAGATCGCGGGCCTGGTCGACGGTCGCGGTGGCGGCCGTCCCAACATGGCCCAGGCCGGTGGCAAGAACGCCGCCGGTATCGCCGATGCCCTCGCGGCCGCCAAGACCGCGCTCGGCGCCTAAGAATCTAAGAAGTCACTGTGGTCGCGCTCGCGTTGGACATAGGGGAGACCAGGATTGGCATCGCCGTCTCGAGCCGTGATGGCAAGATGGCGATGCCCGTCAAGGTGCTCCCGGCCGCCGAGGTCACCGGTATGGCCAAGACGTTCCGCTACCTGGTCGAGGACTATGAGCCCGACATCCTGGTAAGCGGACGTCCCCTGACCATGGCCGGTGAGCCCGGCCCTCAGGCCGAGCGCGTTGCCGCTGTGGCGCAAAAGATTGCCGACGAGCTCGATCTTCCGCTGGAGTTTGAGGACGAGCGTCTGTCCTCGCAAGAGGCCAAGCGTATCCTGCGCGAGCAGGGACTCAACGAAAAGCAGATGAGGGGCAAGATCGACATGATTGCCGCCAGCCTGTTTTTGCAGACGTGGCTCGATCGTAAAAACGAGGAGGTTTCGCATGCCTAGTGCTTCCGATCCGCGCCAGCCGAATCGTACACGTCAGCCGGAGTCGCGCCCTGCCCAGCCTGGCCAGCGTCCGGCACAGCCGACGCAGCGCGCAGCTCAGCCTGCCGCGCGCCCGGTGCAGTCCTTCTCTCGTTCGGCCCAACCTGTTCAACGGACGGGTCAGCAGCCTTCTGCTCGTTCGGTTCAGCATCCGGCTTCTCATGCGGCTCAGCAGCCTTCTGCTCGTACGGCCCAGCCTGCAGGCGGCACCCGCTTTAAGCAGCAGGTACCTACCCAGCGAACGCAGACCCCCCAATCGCATTCGCATCACGCTCGCGGTTCGCATGGCGTTGCTCCGGCGACCCGTTCGAGCTACAACACGCATGCTCGTCGCGGTGCTCAAAAGAAGAGTTCTCCGGTTCCCATGATCATCGGCATTGTGGTGGCGGTGCTCGCGCTTGCTGCGATTGCTTTCTTTGTCGTGCCGGCCGTCAAGGGCTTCTTTGCCGGTGGGGATACCAAGGTCACGGCTGGTCAGCAGGTTACGGTGACCATTCCCGATGGTGCTTCGGGCGATACTATCGCCTCGATTCTCTCCGAGAACCATATCGTCGAAAATCCCAAGGATTATTATGCGGCGGTGAAAAAGCTCAACGCCGATATGTCGCTCAAGCCTGGTGATTATTCGTTCACCACACTCATGGATGCGACCAAGGTTGTTCAGCAGCTCATGGAAGGCCCCAACGCGGGCTCCAATGCGCTGACTATCCCTGAGGGCCTAACGGTCGATCAAGTCGCCGACCGTGTGGCCCAGGCCTACGGCAGCATCTCTAAGGAAGACTTCCTCAACCAGGTCAAGGCCTCCAACTACGTTGACGACTATAGCTTCCTTAAGGGCGCCGCCAACGATTCGCTCGAGGGTTTCTTGTTCCCCAAGACCTATTCGCTGGGCGATTCGCCGACGGCCGATGACGTGATTCGCGCCATGCTCGATCAGTTTAAGACCGAGTACAAGTCGCTTGACTTTGCGAGCTGCGAAGCCAAGATCAAGGAACGCTACGGCGTGAAGATGTCCGACTACGACATCGTCAACTTGGCCTCTATCGTTGAGCGCGAGGGCCTCAACGCCGATCAACGTGCGCACGTGGCCTCGGTCTTCTACAACCGCCTTGCCGGCAAACTCGACGGTCTGCGCTATCTCAACAGCGATGCGACCATGATGTATGTCACCGGTGGCGAGGTTACCGCCGACGACCTGCAGAGCGATAGTCCGTATAACACCTATAAGCATGAGGGCCTACCGCCCACGCCCATCTGCTCTCCGTCGCTCGAGGCACTCAAGGCCACGCTTGAGCCGACCGACTCCGATGACCTGTATTTCTACATTACGCAGGACGAGGAGTACTTCTCGCAAACCTACGAAGAGCATCAACAGTCTTGGAATTAGCATGAGGATTTTTAGCCCCAAACGATACGTTGCCTCGGTCGATCGCATTGACCTTGATACCCTGTGGGCCGACGGCAAACGCGCCATTCTGCTCGATCGCGATAACACCTTGGTGCCGCGCGACACCGAGCAGGTTCCCGCCGCGGTTTCCGCTTGGCTCGATACCGCCCGCGCCAAAGGCTTTAAGCTGTGCATGGTGTCCAACAACTGGCATCGCGATCAGGTCATGAGCTCTGCACGCGAGCTGGGACTCGAGGCCATCAGCCACGCCATGAAGCCCGCCCCGTTTGCCTTGAAGGCGGGTCTTAAGCGCCTCGGCGCCACGGCAGACGAGGCGGTGCTGATCGGCGATCAGCTGTACACAGACGTGTGGAGCGGTAATTTTGCCGGTGTTGACACTATTCTGGTCAAGCCGCAGGCAACCCAGGACCTGTGGTACACGCAGATCTTCCGTATCTTTGAGCGCCGGGCCCTGCGCGACCTTCCCTGCGAGGAATAGGTTTCGCCATGTCTCAGCACATCAAACACGGCTGCGACCATATTTTCTTTATCGGCTTTTTGGGCGCGGGCAAGTCGACGCTCGCGCGTAACGTGGGCACTATGTTCAAGCGTCGATTCATCGATACCGATCGTTTGGTTGTGCGTCGATGTGGCAAGTCGGTGACCGAGATATTTGAGACCGAGGGCGAGGATCGTTTTCGCGAGCTCGAGACCTCGGCACTCCGTTCGCTTCAAAGCGAGCGCAGCCTGCTGGTGTCGTGCGGGGGTGGCATCGTCGAGACGCCGGTGAACATTGAGCTGATGCACGAGATGGGTATATGCGTGTACCTCGAAGGCGACTTTGAGGACTCGTTGCGCCAGATCCGCCGCTCCGATACCCGACCCGATTTTCGCTCGCCCGAGCACGCTGCGCGCCTGTTTGAGCATCGCCGTCCGCTGTATCGCCAGGCCGCCGATATTACCCTTGATATTCGCAACAAGTCCTTCGAGGACGTTTCTTACCTTTGTGCCGAGAAGCTTTTGGAGCGTGGACTGCTATGATTCGCCGTCAACTTATCAATTTCCAAAACCGCAGTGTCGATGTCCGCGTCGGATTGGGGGCGTTCGAGGAGCTGTCGCGCATGTTTGCCTCGGCTGTGGGCAAGCCTAAGCGTGCGATGGTGGTTTGGAACGACGCCACATCCGAGCGTTTTGGCGAGGTTGTCGAGCATGCGCTGGTCGACGCCGGTTTTGCCGTGTCGCCGCTCGTCCTCGAGGTTTCGCCTGCCGGTGCCACGCTGGTCGATGCCGATGCTGTCTTTGGCGCCCTGTCGGCTAACGGCGTTACCTGCGACGATCTGGTTGTCGCCGTTGGCGATGCCGCAACCTGCTCGGTTGTTAGCTGGTGCGCCAACCAGTGGTGCGGCCGAACTGAGTGCGCGCTGTTGCCGACGACCTTCGACGCCATGTTCACGGTCGCGACGACCATGAAGCCGCTCGTCGCCTCGTCGGCCAATGCGCTTCCCGCTATCGCGTTCCGTCCCGAACCGGGCTTGGTCGTGTGTGACCTCGACCTTGTTCGCGAGGCGGACCCCGAGGACCTCAAGCTCGGCTATGCGGTACTTGTTGGCACCATGCTTTCGAGCAGCAAGTCACGCTGGAATCAGTTTACTGAGACCGTCCCCGAGATTCTCGCGGGCGAGGAGGTCGCGCTCGTCAATGCCGTTCAATGGTCTCAGACTGCCCGCAAGGACGTACTGATGGCCACGAACCCGAGCGCTCGCCATGCGCTCGATTTTGGCAAGACGGGGGAGCGTACCCTGCGCGCTTGCTTGGGCGATGCCGCTTCGCAGGTCCCTGCCTACCAGCTGTTGTCCGAGGGCATGCGCTTTGAGGCGCGCCTAGCACATGATGCCTGCGATTTCGATATCGATTACGTCTTTGAGGTCGATGACTGCTTGGAGGACTTTGGTATCGAGGAACTTGCCTTCAATCTGGAGTCTGCCGCATATATCGAGGAGTTCCGCAAGCAGCAGTTCGCGCGCTCAAACCGCAGCATGTTGCCGCTGCCCGCGGCACTCGGCGCCATTCGCCTAACGAACGTTGAGGACGAGGTTCTTGAGCGCCATGCTCACGCCTACCTGGCTTCTCGTAAAGAACTTCTCTAAGATTTATTGACTTCCATCGTCTTTCGTATCATGTTGAGGGGCGGGTTTCCAATCGGTTTCGGATCGCATGCGATTCCGTCGTTCGGTTGAGACCCGTCCCGTCTATATAGAGACAACAAGAAAGGAATCTGCATGTCTGAGTTTGCTGCCGGTCCTGCCGGTCGTATCGAGCGTGTCCGTGCCCTGATGGTCGAGCGTGGCTACGACGCCATCGTGGTGCGCGACGAGGCCAACCTTCGTTGGCTTACGGGCGTGAAGGGCGTCTTCGACTACACCTTCGAGTTCCCGCACGCTGCGTTTATTACGGCCGACCAGTGCTTGTTTCACACCGACTCGCGCTACCTCAATAGCTTTGAGGAGAACACGCCCGCCGGCAGCCCTTGGGTCTACGACATGGATGAGGGCACCATCCCCGGTTGGGTCGCCGGCAAGATCGCGGCCAACAAATGCCGCGTCTGCGCTGTCGAGGACGATATGCAGATTAATTTCTACCAGGGTATTCAGCGCGGCCTGGAGGACCGCTCCGTCGCCTGTATGCTGCCGCTGATGCACGACGACATCCGCAAGATGCGCGCCATCAAGGACGCCGAGGAGATTGAACTCATGCGCCATGCGCAGTCGATCACCGATGCCGCCTTCCAGCACATGCTCGGCTTTATTAAGCCCGGTATGACCGAGAAGCAGGTTCGCAACGAGCTCGAGAACTTTATGTTCGCCAACGGTGCTGACAGCCTGGCCTTCGGTTCCATCGTCGCGAGCGGCCCCAACACCGCCAATCCGCATGCCGTGCCGAGTGACCGTGTCATCGAGAAGGGCGACTTCGTCCTCATGGATTACGGCGCGGGCTACTGCGATTACCGCTCCGATATGACGCGCACTGTCGTGATGGGCGAGCCCACCCAGGAGCAGCTCGACCTGTACGCACTCGTGCGCCGCACGCACGAGGAGTGCGTCGCCGCCATCCATCCGGGCGTTGAGGGTAACGACATCTTCAAGCTTTCCAAGAAGATCATCGGCGATGCCGGCTATGGTGATTACTACAACCATGGTCTGGGCCACGGCGTGGGCATCGACATCCACGAGCTGCCCAACTTCAACCGCAGCAAGAACACCATCGAGATCGGCTCGGTTGTCACCATGGAGCCCGGCGTCTACCTGCCCGGCGTGGGCGGCGTGCGCCTTGAGGACTACGGCGTGGTCACCGAGAACGGCTACGAGCCCTTCACCAAGACCCCGCACGACCTGCACGTTATCGACTGCTAGTCTACTTCGGTAGATAGTTTGGGGCGGGGCGTTCGGATCGATTCGGACGCCCCGCGTTCTCTTTTTATGCGCTCGCTGCAGGCGCCGTCTGCAAGTGTATAATTTCTGTCGTATGTAATTTGGACGCTTGTGCGTTCTGCCCATAACAAGAAAGGTCGCTATGCCTACCATTTCTACCGCCGACTTCAAGAACGGCCTCGGTCTCCGCATCAAGGACAAGGTCTACACCATCGTCGAGTTCCAGCATGTCAAGCCGGGCAAGGGCGGCGCGTTTGTGCGCTACAAGACCCGCGACATCAAGAGCGGCCGCGTCGTCGAGAACACCTGCAACGCCGGCACCAAGTTCGAGAGCGTCATGCTCACCACCCGTGAGTTCCAGTACCTCTACAACGATGGCACCGACTACATCTTCATGGACAACGAGTCCTATGAGCAGGTTCCCGTTCCCGAGGACATGGTGGGCGAGAACTCCAAGTGGCTGCGCGAGAACGACGTCTGCCAGCTGCTCTTCGCCGACGATGAGCTCATGGGCGTGACCCCGCCGATGTTCATCGAGACCACCATCGTCCAGACCGACCCGGGCTTTAAGGGCGACACCGTCCAGGGTTCCACCAAGCCGGCCACGATCGATACCGGCGCTGTCATCCAGGTTCCCATGTACCTCAACGAGGGCGAGGTCATCAAGGTTGACACCCGCGACGGCAAGTTCGTCTCCCGCGTCTAGCAACCAAATCTTCTAGGAGGACTCATGCCCCAGGAAATCAAGATTGACGGCATCGGCATTTCGCCCGATGTTCTGACCGCCATCGTCTCGCGCGCCGTGTCCGATGTCGAGGGCATCGCCTCCGTTGGCGTCAAGGACCTTGCCACCAACCTTGTCTCCATGATGCTCTCGTCCAAGGCCCCGGCTTCCGAGCCGGCGGTCGAGGCCGAGGTCGTCGGCGACAAGCTCGCACTCACCGTGCGTGTCGTGGTGTTCTTTGGCTATCCGTTCAAGAAACTCGCCGAGGCCGTTCGCGCCGCCGTGGTCGCCGCCATCGATGCCCAGGTGGGCGTTGAGGTCGAGCGTGTTGACGTTTGCATCGACGGCCTCGTTTTCCCCAAGGAGTAACCTTTGAGCCTTAAGGTTTATCGCGGGCGTACGCTTGCCCGCAGTCAGGCGCTGCAGCTGCTGTTCCAGGCCGAGGCCACGGACAGCCCGCTCGAGCGCGTCCTCGAGGGTGATTTCCTGATCTCGAAGGGTCCCCTCGACCCCTATGCGTTGGAGCTGTGCCGCGGTGCCTACGAGCATATCGACCGCATCGACTGCGCTCTGCGATCCGTTGCCAAGAACTGGGATCTTATGCGCATGCCCGGCGCCGACCGCAATCTGCTGCGTATCGCTGTTTACGAGATGCGTTTCCTCACCGACGAGGAGGTCTCGGACGCCATCGTGATCAACGAGGCTGTCGAGCTTGCCAAGGCCTATGGCACCGACCAGTCCGCATCGTTCGTCAACGGCGTGCTGGGCAAGATCGCTCGCAGCGAGGAGCTGCCGGGCGAGGGCCTGTACCAGGAGCTGCTGGCCGAAGATCGCGCTCGCGAGGAGGCGCAGGCTGCCGAGGCTGCCGCCAAGGTTGCGGTTGCTCAGGCTGAGGCTGGCGTGCTGGCCGAGGATGCGGACGCCGCCGAGGCTGACATCGACTCCGTCGAGGAGTAGCCATGCCAGAGGGTTCTGTCCGTAACTTTGATGAGATTTCGGACCGTCTGGATCAGATCATCGCTACCGTTCGCTCCAAGGATACCTCCTTGGAGCGTTCGCTCGATTTGTTTGACGAGGCGATTGAGCTGGGCTCCCGCGCGGTCGATATGGTCGACAAGTTTGAGTTGACGCCGCGTGAGGCCGACAAGCTCGAGCAGGAATACGATGAGGATGCGGCAAACGAATCCCAGGATAGCTAGGCCGCATCTCCGGATACGAATGGTTGATGGCATTCATGAAACGCGTGCGTCTTGATGACGAACTGATTTCACAGGGCATCTGCGCCGATCGCGCGGATGCCCTTCGCACTCTTATGGCCGGCTTGGTCTCGAGTGGCGGTGAGCGCTTGACTTCGCCGGGCCTTAAGGTGATCCCGGGGCTGCCGCTGCATGTGAAGGGGCGCATTCCCTATGTTGGCCGCGGCGGTCTTAAGCTCGAAGGCGCGCTTGATGCGTTTGGCATCAATCCGACGAGCCTTGCCTGTCTGGATGTGGGCTGCTCTACCGGCGGCTTTACCGATTGTCTGCTCAAGCGCGGAGCTGCGACCGTTGTCTCGGTGGACGTGGGTCGCGCCCAGTTCGATTGGTCGTTGCGCCAGGACGATCGCGTGACGCTGCATGAGCGCACAAACGTGACGCAGCTGCCTGAGCTTGGCTATGTCGGCACTATCGACCTGGCTGTGTGTGATGTCTCGTTTACCAGCATCGCGAACATTATCGATGCGGTACTGGCGTGCCTGGCGCCTACGGGTGCATTCTGCACGCTCGTAAAGCCGCAGTTTGAGGCTCCGGCGGCGCTGGTGGGCGAGGGCGGCATTGTGACCGATCCCGCCGTGCGCCGCGATACACTCGTGGCGGCGGTTGAACTCTTTGCTGCCAAGGGCCTGTTCCCGGTCGATGTGTGCGTGTCGCCCATTCATGGTGCCAAGGGCAACGTTGAGTTTTTCCTGTACGGCACGAGATTTGACCCCGGCGATCGCTCGCAAGACGAGCTGCAATCCCAGGTATCGGTTATGAGCGAGAAAGCTGCAACGCTATGAAGGTCTTTCTGGTTCCCAATTACTACAAGCAAGAGGCGGTCGAGAGCGGCCTGATGCTCGAGCTTTGGCTGACGCGCCAGGGCTATGAGGTCGCATGGGCTGCCGACCAGCGATCGAAGATTCAAAGCACGCCTGATATTGACGGCTCCGATCTGGTCATTACGCTCGGCGGCGACGGCACGTTGCTGCGCGCTGCCCGCATCCTCAACCATCGTGAGATTCCTATCCTCGGTCTTTCCTATGGTCACCTGGGTTTTTTAACTGCTGCGAGTCCCGAGGAGCGCGACATTCTGCAGGTCGTGAGCGACGCCCTGTCCGGCGAGCTGCATGTGAGCCGTCGCGCTACCATCGCCGCGGATATCGTGTCCGTGCGCGAAGATGGTACGAAGGATGTTGTGCGCACCTTCGCCCTCAACGACATGGCGCTTACGCGCGGCCCCCTGTCCGATATGGTTGAGTTCGACATCACGGTGTCGGGCCACCATATCGATCGACTGCGTGGCGACGGCGTGGTCGTGTCCACGGCGACTGGTTCTACGGGGTACGCGCTCAGTGCAGGTGGCCCCATTGTGAGCCCCGACTATACGGGTATGGTCTGCGTACCCATTGCGCCGCACACCATTCAGGCCCGTGCCTTCTTGACTTCGCCGAGTGATGTCGTCGAAATCTTTATGTCCGATGATCGCCCGAGCGTTCCGGCGATCGCTATCGATGGACAGTTTATTACCTGCGACGGCACGGTCGAGAGCGTGGCCGTGCGCCGAGGCCCCGGCGATGTGCTGCTGCTCGACTACGGCCCCGAGAGTTTTTACAACTCGGTGAGCCGCGTATTCTACGGAGTGCGTCATGATCGATGAGCTGCAGGTTTCCAACATTGCACTCATTCGCGAGGCGACGTTGGTTCCGAGCGCGGGCCTAACGGTTCTGACTGGAGAAACCGGCGCCGGTAAGACCGCGCTGCTCTCGGCCCTCAAGCTTATTTTGGGCGAGCGTGCGGATTCTTCGACGGTGCGCGAGGGCGAGGCGCTTGCTAGCGTTGAGGCGCGGCTGTTCGACGGTCCACACGACACGGAGGGTTTCACGGTCCAGCGTAGCCTTTCTGCCGAGGGCCGCAGCCGCGTGAAGATTGACGGCCGCATCGCCAGCGTGCGCGAGCTTTCGGAGCGCGTTGGCGTGATGATGGATCTGTGCGGCCAGCACGAGCACCAGCGCTTGCTCGATCCGGCGCATCACGTTGCGATGGTCGATGCGTGGGCGGGACGTTCTGCGCTCGAGGCGCTCGAGCACTACCGTGCTTGCTTTAAAGCCTCGCGCGCGGCTGCCAAGGAGGTTCGTCGCGTCGAGGAGGCCTCGCGTGCGCAGGGGAGTCGTGTCGAGGAGGCGCGCTTCGCCCTGGAGCGCATTGCCGAGGTCGACCCCAGGCCGGGCGAGTATGAGGAACTCGAGGAACTGCTGCCGCGCTCCGAACATGCCGAGGTACTGGTTGCCACTGCTAGCGATGCCCATGCATCGCTTGTCGCCGAAGGGGGAGCGCTCGATGCCGTGAACAACGCCGTGGCAGAGCTTTCCCGTATGGCTACCGTCGATCGCAAACTGGGCGACATTGCCGATGCGCTTTCGGATGCCTGTATCTCCCTTGAGGATTGCGCGAACGAGCTTCGTGCCTATCGCGATGGGGTCGCCTTCGACCCGCGCGAGCTCGCCCGCATGCGTGAGCGGTATTCCGACCTCAAGGGGCTGTTGCGTCAGTGGGGCCCCACCATGGACGATGTTTTTGCCATGCGCGATCGCTCGCAAGAGCTGCTGTCCCTGGTCGATGATGGCGATGAACAGATCAAAAAGGCGCGTGAGGCACTCGGGAGCGCCGAGCGCGAGTTGTTTGCCGCTGCCAAGGCACTTAAGCGCGCTCGCAATACGGCGGCCCCGCGCTTCTGCCACGAGGTTGGCCGCCAGATGGCGCGCTTGGAGATGGGTAGTGCCGAGCTCGTCTGGGAGTCGCGCGATCTTCCCCGTGCTGAGTGGACGCCCGTTGGTCCTTCGAGCTACGAGCTGCTATACCGCAGCGGTTCCGGTTTGACGCCGCGCCCCCTGCGTCGAATTGCGTCGGGCGGCGAGCTCAGCCGCGTCATGCTTGCAAGCAAGGTTGTCCTCGGTAACGCGGACGGTGTTGATACGCTGGTGTTTGACGAGGTCGATGCCGGTGTCGGTGGCTCCACGGCGCGTGCGCTCGCGGGCGTGCTGGCAGATCTCGCCGCTACGCATCAGGTGATTGTCGTAACCCACTTGGCGCAGGTCGCCGTCATGGCTGACAAGCATTATGTCGTCAGCAAGGAACCGGGCGATGTTCCCCAGACGCATTTGGACGAGGTAACCGGCGAAGCGCGTATCGCCGAGATCGCCCGCATGTTGAGCGGCGATCAGTCCGAGGCAAGCTTGGCCCACGCAAAGCAGATGCTCGAAGAAGCTCGAGGTTAGGTCGTAACAGCGGTGTTGGTGGGACAAAATAGACTGAAATTTTTGTCCCACTACGCGTTTTACTCAACGACCTTGTCCGGTTGGATGAGCTCCTCGTAGTAGCTGATATGCTCACGCGCGTCTTCAATCTCGGGCAGCAGGAAGTTGTAGATGACTTCGATGATCATCGTGGCGCTGATCTTGGAGAACGCAAAGTCGCCCGTGGTGAGCAGCGCCTCGTGGTTCACGGTGTTAAAGGTGTAGTCTGCCAAACGAGCAAGCGGAGACTTGCTGTCGCTGCTGATGACGACTACGGTTGCGCCGCAGTCGCGAGCCGCTTTTGCCATGCGATTCAGTCGGCGCGATTTGCCGGAGTTTGAGATGAGCACGATAACGTCACCCGGGCGCAACGTGAGCGCAAAGCCGATTGATGTCTCGCTAATGGTGCTCGCCATGCAGCGCAGGCCCAGCTGCGAAAACTTAAACGTCGCATCGAGCGCGACCGCGTTCGTATTGCCCACAGCCGCAAACTCAATAACCCCTGCATGCTTAAGGGCATGCACAACAGCCGCCAGCGTATCGTGGTCGATACCGTCGATGGTCGCA
Organism: Collinsella sp.; assembly: GCA_014871645.1. Classification (GTDB taxonomy): domain Bacteria; phylum Actinomycetota; class Coriobacteriia; order Coriobacteriales; family Coriobacteriaceae; genus Collinsella. The sequence continues at coordinate 6,400 of WGSN01000008.1, read as the reverse complement.
TTAAGCTCGCTCACCTTGGCAGCCAGGATGTTCTTGAGGCTCTGCTCCATATTGTCGAGCGAGACCTCGTCGGTCAGGCCCTCGTTGCGCTGGCTTTCCAAATCCCTCGCCAACGAAAACTGAAAGCTGCGGAAGCTGCCAAACCCAAGCTTGCGGCAGAAGCGCGAAACGGTCGCCTCGGACGTGGCAGCGGCGCGCGAGAGCTGAGCGGCCGTGAGGCGTGGCGCCTCGGACTGGTGCTCCAATATATAGTCGACAATGCGCTGCTCGGACTCGCTGTATCCCTGATGGGTGCTAATGAGGGAAAGTGCGCTCTTGCTACTATCGGTCATGGATGGCTCCTGGTTGGCATGAAAATCTAGCTTGATTTGCAATGCCATAGTATACGGGCATTTTCAATTACAAGATACACCTTGCCGTTTCAAGTGTTGATGGTAAACTTTCACTTACCGTTTACGGTTATGAAAGAACCTTTCACCGGAGATTTGCACCTTAGCTCTTCTCACGCGGACGGTAGGTTGGTATCTTTCAGTTGTGGAAAAACGCGCATCGAAGCGCGTGTAGGGGAGCGCCCGCGGGCGCTGTACTCAAGAAGGAGGGACACATGGCTAAGTTTGACATCATCGCCGCGACTGGTTGCCCGACCGGCATTGCGCACACCTTCATGGCTAAGGAGGCGCTGGAGAAGGCAGCTGCCGAGCGCGGTCTGACCATTAAGGTCGAGACTCATGGCCAGGTCGGTGTCGAGAACGAGCTCACCAAGAGTGAGATCGCTGGTGCCAAGGCCGTCGTCGTCGCAGCCGACAAGGATGTACAGGCTGAGCGTTTCGCCGGCAAGCCCATGGTTTCCGTTGGTGTTTCCAAGGCCCTGTCCGTTGAGGCCGCCGGTAAGCTGATTGACCGCGCGCTCGCCGCCAAGGGTGACGACACGGTTGCCGCTGCCGCCGATATCGAGGATGAGGTCGAGGAGAAGGAGTCCATCGGTCACATCATCTACAAGCATCTCATGAACGGCGTCAGCCACATGCTGGTCTTCGTCGTTGCCGGTGGTGTTCTGACCGCCATTTCGTTCCTGTGGGGCATCACGTCCTTTGATTCGACGGCTGCCGACTACAACAGCTTTGCCGCGATGCTCAAGATTATCGGCGGTATCGCAATGAACCTCATGGTTCCGGTGCTCTCCGCTTACATCGCCGAGTCCATCGGCAAGCGCCCGGCGCTCGTCCCCGGTTTCGTCGCCGGTATGATTGCCATCCAGGGCTTGCCTGTTAACGCCGATACCGGCATGATCGACGCCGGTGGCGCAGGTGTGGGCTTTGGCTTCCTAGGCGGCATCGTCGGCGGCTTCCTCGCTGGCTATGTCATCCTGCTGCTCGAGAAGGTTTTCTCTAAAATTCCTGCGAGCCTTAATGGCCTGAAGGCAATCTTCCTGTATCCGCTGTGCTCTACCGCCATCGTCGGCCTGGTCATGCTCGGTATTTCCGGCCCCATGGCTGCCATTAACCAGGGCATGATGGATTTCCTGCAGAGCCTCGGTAACTCCGGTCCGGTGATCCTTGGCCTGGCCATCGGCTGCATGTGCGCCTTTGATATGGGCGGCCCGGTCAACAAGGCTGCTTACGCTACTGGCACCTTCCTGCTCGGTACCGCTCTCGAAGCTGGCGTCGGCACCGAGACCTACAACTTCGGCACCAACTTCATGGCTGCCGTCTCCGCCGCTTGCATCGTTCCGCCGCTGATCACCACCTTCGCCGTCGTTGTCGGCAAGAAGTACTTCAGCCAGGAGGATCATGACGCCGGTATCGTCAACCTCATCCTTGGTTGCACCCACATCACCGAGGGCGCCATTCCGTTCATGACCAAGAACATCTGGCCCGTTATGCCCATCATGATGCTCGGTTCTTCCATCGCTTCCATCTTGACCATCTTCTTCAACGTTCACGATCCGGCGCCTCACGGCGGCTTCCTGGTCCTGCCCGTTGTCGAGAACGGTCCGCTGTGGGTCCTCGCGATCCTCATCGGCGCCGTGGTCGGTGGCATCCTGTTCGTGGCTTTCAAGAAGTACGACTTCGAGAAGAACCAGAAGCCCGCTCCTGCAACCAAGCCGGTTGAGGCCCCCAAGGCCGCTGCCGTCGAGGCCCCCAAGGCCGAGGCTGCTGACTTCGTGAAGGTCGAGAACGTCTTTGTCGCCGAGGACTTCGCTTCTCGTGACGAGGCTCTGAGCTTCGTTTCCAACCAGGCTGTCAAGGCCGGTATCGCCAGCGACGCCGACGCCGTGATGAACGCCTTCCTGGCCCGCGAGGCCGAGGGCACCACGGGCATGATGGAGGGCTTCGCCATCCCGCATGCCAAGTCCGACGCCATTACCGAGGCTGCCGTCATCGTCGTCAAGGACGAGTCCGGCGTGACCGGTTGGGACACCATGGACGGCGCTCCCGTCAACGTTGCCATCGCCCTGCTCATCCCGGGCGCTCAGGCTGGAACCACGCATCTCAAGATCCTGTCCAAGGTCGCCGAGGCGCTTATGGACGAGGACTTCCGTGCCACCGTCAAGGGTTCCGCCGACGCCGCCGAGATCGCCAAGACGATCAACGCCCGCCTGGTCTAATCCCCCAGCCCGCGAATAACATCGCCCCCTGTATATAAGGCGGAGTCCCTCTCCAGGGCCTCCGCCTTTTTCTACCCCTCCCATAAGTTGCGGTGAAATAGGGACTGTTTAAACGATTCAACCCCAATTCAGTCCCTATTTCACCGCAACTTACAAAAGGGCATAGAGGGGGCTGCCTATCGAGTCTTTGTCGCGAACAGATCATCAGCCAGAATTCCGTTCGCACGATATTGCTCTGGACCGACCGAGTTTCCGCAGCTTACTCGCCGGGCGGGCGCGGGTTAAGTTTGTCGCGAGTTCCGCACGCAAAGGAAAGCACTTAATGTGCTTTCCGTCTTGCGCAGGACTGTAGAGCAGCAAACTTAACCCGCGCCCGCCCGGCGAGCAAGCGGACGACAAACACATCTGTCCAACAATTCGTCCGAAACATAATGAAAAACCGTTTGATGTGAGTTAATATAAACAACGTCGTGAATCTGACTCCTGCCACATACATGACAGGGGTTAAACACAAAAAAGGAGTCAACTATGGTTTCTGAGAAGGCTACCCTCGTTAATCCTCAGGGTCTGCACATGCGTCCGGCTGGTCTGTTCGCCTCCACCATGGGCAAGTACGCCTGTGACGTGACGGTCGTCACCCCCGAGAAGGAGGTCAACGGCAAGTCCCCGATGGCCCTCATGGCTGCTGGTATCCCCTGCGGTACCGAGGTCGAGGTCAAGTGCGACGGCGCCGACGAGGCCGAGGCTCTGGCTGCTGCCATCGAGCTCATCAAGAGCGGTCTTGGCGAGTAGAACTCAAACGGGTCGCATGTTGAACAACTAAGTTCATATTTGGGGGCGCAGTGACCTGTTGTAAGGTAACTGCGCTCTTTTGTCATGGATATGGCAAAACGCTTTATCACATGACACGGAGAGAGGAATGGGAATGTATCAGGGAGTCAACGCTTCCGAGGGCATCGGTATCGGCACCGTCATGGTCGCCGTCGATCCCGACTTGACGTTTGAGCCGCACGAGGTTGCTGATTCGGCAGCAGAGAAGGAGCGCTATCAGTCCGCTCTTTCGGTCTTCTGCGAGAAGACCCAGGCTCAGGCCGACCACATGAAGGAGACGGTGGGCGAGGCCGAGGCCGAGATCATGAGCGGACACATTGTTCTGGCTCAGGATCCGGGTATGACCGACGCCATCAACGCCGCCATTGACGGCGGTACCTGCGCCGAGCAGGCGCTCATGGACACCTCGACCATGTTCGAGAACATGTTCCTGTCCATGGACGACGAGATGTTCCGTCTTCGCGCGGCCGACATCGCCGACATCCGCACCGGTATTCTGGCCGAGCTGCTGGGCAAGGAGGTCGTCGACCTCTCCGTCCTGCCCGAGAACACTGTCGTTGTCGTGCACGACCTCACGCCGTCCATGACCGCCACGATCGATAAGGCCCACGTTGCCGGTATCGTCACCGAGACCGGTGGCCGCACGTCGCACTCCGCGATCATTGCGCGCGCCCTCGAGATCCCGGCTGTCCTTTCGGTCTCCAACAGCTGCACCGCACTGCGCAACGGCATGACCGTTGTCGTCGACGGCGGCAAGGGTATCGTCGAGGCCGATCCCGACGAGGAGACGCTCGCTGTCTACACTGCCAAGGCCGAGGCCTTCGCTGCCGAGAAGGCAGCCCTCGAGGCCTTCCGTGGCAAGCCGTCCGTGACTGCCGATGGCATCAAGAAGATCATCGCCTGCAACATCGGTAACCCCGATGACGTGCCCAACGCGCTCGATCACGACGCCGAGGCTATCGGTCTGTTCCGCTCCGAGTTCCTGTTCATGGACTCTGCTGAGCTTCCTTCCGAGGAGGAGCAGTTCAACGCCTACCGTAAGGTCGCCAGCGCGCTCAAGGGTGCTCCGGTCATCATCCGCACGCTCGATGTGGGTGGCGACAAGGAGATTCCGTATCTGCATATGGTCAAGGAAGACAACCCCTTCATGGGCTTCCGCGCCGTGCGTTACTGCTTGGCCAATCCCGACCAGTACAAGGTCCAGCTCCGCGCTCTGCTGCGCGCTAGCGCCTTCGGTGACGTCAAGATCATGATCCCGCTCGTCACCTGCGTCGAGGAGGTCTTGGCTGTCAAGGAGCTCGTCGAGCAGTGCAAGGCCGAGCTGACCGAAGAGGGGCGCAAGTTCAACGAGAACATCGAGGTCGGCATCATGGTCGAGACGCCCGCCGCTTCGCTGCTCGCAGACCGTCTTGCCGAGGTCGCCGACTTCTTCTCCATCGGCACCAACGACCTGATCGGCTACACCATGTGCGCCGACCGTGGCAACGACACCATCTCCAACCTGTACCAGGTCTACTATCCCGCCGTGCTCCGCTCGCTCAAGAACGTCATCGAGAGCGGCGTGAAGGCCGGCATCATGGTCGGTATGTGCGGCGAGGCCGCTGCCGACCCGCTGCTTGAGCCGCTGCTGATCAGCTGGGGCCTGGAGGAGTTCTCGATGAGCGCTCCGTCGATCCTGCGCGCCCGCAAGACCATCAGCCAGTGGACCAAGGCCGAGTGCGACGAGCTCGCCGAGAAGGCACTCGCCTGCAACACCGCCGCCGAGGTCAAGGCACTGCTCGAGTCCGCAGCTCGCTAATTTGGTATCAGAGGTAACCGCGTGGTTGGAATGGGCCGGCCACGCGGCCCTCACATATACAGGGGGTACTGTAAATGTTCTACACGCTAACCGCTAACCCGGCTGTCGACATGACGGTTTCGAGCTCTCCGCTCGAGCCCGATGAGAACGTCCGCACCGGCTCGGCCAGCTACACGGCTAACGGCAAGGGCCTCGACGTGTCCTTCGCCTTTAAGAAGATGGGCGTCGACACCGTCGCGCTCGGCTTCTTCGCTGGCTTCACGGGCAAGTTCATCGTCGAGGAGGTCATGAACCTGGGTTGCCTGTGCCGCCCGGTCTGGACCGACGGTATCACGCGCATTAACACCTACGTCAACGATGGCCAGCACGAGTACGGCATCCTGAACCCGGGTGCTCCTATTACGCCGCAGCACCAGGAGGAGCTCTACAACATCCTGGATACCGCGGGCGATCTCGAGTGCCTGATCGTCTCCGGCTCCGTTCCTCCCAAAGCTACGCCCGACTTCCTGGCTCAGGTCATGGAGCACGCTCAGGCTCGTGGCGCCGACGTCGTCCTGGACCTGTCCTCCGACAAGCTCAAGGAGCTCGCTCACAAGAAGCCGCTGCTCATCAAGCCGAACCATCACGAGATGAAGGCTATCTTCGGCGTGCCGGTCGACACCGACGACGAGGTTCGCGTCGCCATGAAGATGGCTCACGACGCTGGCGTTCAGAACGTGCTGCTCACCCGTGGTAGCCGCGGCGACGCTTACTTCTCCAACGGCGAGGACATCTGGTACGCCAAGCGTGAGTTCAACATCAAGCTGGTTTCTTCCGTCTGCGCCGGCGACTGCACCCTTGCTGCGTTCCTGCACAAGTGGTACAGGGATCGCGACAACGTCGAGGAGGCCATGAAGCTCGCTATGGCCACCGGCGCCAACGTTGCCGAGTCCGTCGGCATCGGCGACTTCGGTCACGTCGATGAGTACAGCAAGCGCGTTGCTGTCCGCAAGCTCGATCGTCAGTAATCGAAACGCGACATATTCGTGCGCATGCGGCGCCCCGGTTTCGGCCGGGGCGCCTTTTTTGTTCCGCCATGGGGGAGAGGTGTCCTGCCGTGCTTCATCGCTTGGTTGATTTTCAATCTCAACGCAACAGCCTGAACGGACCCCGCGTTTCCGCAG
>WGSN01000007.1:0-96814 GCA_014871645.1 Collinsella sp. | reverse complement strand
GCCCCCGTGGCTGCTCCCGCCCCTGACTTCTCCGCTCAGGAGCGCCAGATTTCCGCTGCCCTGATCGCTGCCCAGCAGACCGCTGAGACCATCGTCAACGATGCCAATGAGAACGCTGAGCGTATTCGCAACGAGGCTGACGCCAAGGCCCGCGAGGTTATCCGCCAGGCTCTGACCGAAAAGCAGGCTGAGCTCGAGGAGATCGATCGTCTCAAGGCTTCTCGTGAGGAGTTCAAGGCCGAGTATCTCAAGCTCATCCAGCACTTCATGGACGATGCCCAGAACTCCTTCCCGGCCGACCTCATGGCCTCCACGCCGGTCGGTTCTGCCGCTTCTCCTGCGGTGACTGTTCCCGCCGAGCCGCTGCCCGTCGCTGACCCGGTTGTCCCCGTGGCCGATCCCTTCGCCCCGATCGACAACTTCGCTGCCGACGACCTGGACTAACATTCGGCCTACAATTTAGTGCCTAGAAAGGACCCGCAGCTTGCGGGTCCTTTTTTATGACTGTACCGGGGCGCGCAACATAAAAAACCGAGCCCTGCACATAGTGGCGCAGAACTCGGCGAACGGGTGAGCGGTCAAGGGTGGGTTTTAAGGCATGTCCCAAAACCTACTTGAGGAGGAAGTCGGGGAGGGGAATGGTACGGGCCTCGCGATGCTCGGGATCGGCGATGTGGTCGGCAGGATATCCACAGACGAGCATGTGATAGGGATAGACGCCCTTGGGCAGGTTGAACTGCTCCTGTGCCACCTCAGGCTTAAAATGGCATACCCAGCACGTTCCCAGGCCCTGCTCGGTGGCCTCCATCATCATCTGATCGCAGACGATCGAAGTATCGATGGCACTCGAGTTCATCTGATCATACGGGCGCACCCAAGCATCGTCAGTAACGCTGCAAATAAGAAAGATAAGCGGAGCCCCAAAGATAGACCCATCACGAGCAAAGCGCGGCTGACAAGCAGCAGCCTTTTCCAACAACTTCGGAGTATCAAGCACCATCACACGGCTTGGATGATTATTACAAGCAGAAGGAGCAATACGCCCCGCCTCAACAATGGCATCCACCACAGCCTGCTCCACAGCCCGATCTTCAAACTCACGACAAGAATACCGACCCCGAGCCAGATCCAAATAAGACATACAAGCCCTCCAACAATTAAAAATCAAACAAACCCAAAGTAACCCAAAGAGTACCCAAAGCGGCAATCAGCCAATCGCTCATCGAATACCAAAGTAAAACCCCGAGCAATCAAGGGCCATCACAGCAAAGGCCCCACCACGCTCAACCCCTCAGCCAAAGTTCCCAATGGTGGTACGTAAGGGAGCGGGCCCGACCACTAATACCTTTTGAACGACTCTGCTTGCAGCCGGAGTGAAAAAGGTATTAGTGGTCGGGCCCGCGACCGGTGGGATACGTACCCCCAATTAACTGTTCTTCATGACAATCGAATCCACAACATCGGCCACATTCTCGCAGCAGTCGGCGCAGTACTCCAGGAAGGCGTAGACGTCACGCCAAGCGATGACCTCGAGCGGATCCTTGCCGTTAACGTGCAGGTTGCGCATGGCGTTGATGTAGAGCTCGTCGGCCTCGGACTCGATGGTGTTGATCTGGATGACGAGCTCGCGCAGCGTTTTGGACTTGCGGTAGTTGGGAAGCTCGACCATCAGGTCTTTCATGGTGCGGCAGGCGTCAGTCACCTTGTGGGCGATGACGATGGCGTCGGGATGGATGCTCTGAATGTTGGTGAAGTAGACGCGCTGCACGACGCCCTCAATACGGTCGAGCACGGTGTCGAGCGCGCAGCTCATCAGATCCAGATCCTCGCGCTCGAGCGGGGTGATAAAGGCGGTGAGCAGGGCGTCTTCGAGCTCGTGGTGCTTCTTGTCTGCCGCATGCTCAATCGCATGCATCTTATTGAGCATGTCGTGAATCTGCGCGGGATCGAAGTTCTCAAAAATCTGGGTAAGCAGCTCGGCGGCCTGGACGGCGAGGTCGGCGCAGGCGACGTAGTTGTCAAAGTAGAACGAATCGGGTTTCTTTGCCATGGGTGGTCCTTTCGAGGTGAAGATGGGCGGGCGAGGTAATGCAGTCCGGATGGACGTTCGGTTTGACTAGAGGAACATCATGAACAGCTTGGCCATGACAAAGCTGATGAGTCCGCAGGCGGGGAAGGTGAAGAACCAGGTGAACATCATGTCCTTGACGACACCGAAGTTGATGGCCGAGAGGCGCTTGACGGCACCGACGCCCATGATGGCGCAGGTTTTGATGTGCGTGGAGGACACGGGGATGCCGGTAAGGGTGGCAAGCAGCAAGTTCGCGGCGCCTGCGAGGTCGGCAGAGAAGCCCTGATACTTCTCGAGCTTGACCATGCTCTGGCCGACGGACTTGATGATGCGCTCGCCGCCCACGCTGGTGCCGATACCCATAGTGGCCGAGCACAGCAGCATAATCCAGATGGGGATGCCGGCATCGCCGATGCTCGTCTGGCCGTTGGCGAAGGCCACGCCTAAAAAGAGCACGCCGATGAACTTCTGTCCATCCTGCGCGCCGTGCATAAAGCTCATGGCCGCGGCGCTCGCGATCTGAGCGTATTTAAAGAAGACATTGGCACGTCGCCTGTTGGCGGCGGCGAAAAGAATCGAGACGAGCTTGCACAGGACCCAGCCCATAACAAAGCCCAGGCCGATGGAGAGCGCCAGGCCGTAGATGACCTTCATCCACTCGTGGACGTTGACGCTGCTCGCGCCGCCGAGGGCGATGGCGGCACCGGTCAGGCCGGCGATAAGGCTGTGGCTTTGCGAGGTGGGGATGCCAAAACGCGACGCTGTGGCGCCGTAGACGACGATGGAGAACAGCGCCGCGCACAGGCAGGCGAGCGCCATGGTGCTGTTTCCGCCAAAGTCGACGATATGTGAGATGGTGTTGGCGACGCTCGCGTTAAAGTGCGTCATGATGAGCACGCCGAGGAAGTTGAATGCGGCGCTCATGAGAATGGCGGCGCGGGCGGGCATGCAACGCGTAGTGACGCAGGTCGCGATGGCGTTGGGCGCGTCGGTCCATCCATTGACGAAGATGGCGCCCAACGCGAGGATCACGGTGACGGCAAGGACTGGGTTCGACACAATTTGGCCGAGGAAGGTTGAGAACGTTACGTCCATATATGGGCTTTCTCGAAGTTTGCAGACACGTTACAAAAACATGATAAATCGTATCACCTCCTGCGGGTTTCTTTGCCGAGTTCTGATGGGAGAAGTAATTTTTTGGCACTAAAATTGAATATTAGCCCTGTTGACCGTGGGTGTTCTTTTTGCTATCACGCCATGCGGACACGCGCGTTCGCTCCGACACTCCAAAACCACAGTCTGTTCGCTTTACAATATACAAACATGCGTTCGATAATGGGGGCATGGAATATCGACAGACAGATGGCAAAACTCGGCGCGTGCACAAGCAGTATGTGGACGTCGTGGCCCGCATCCTTGCGGGCGGACAAGTCGTGCCGGTTACCGTCTGCTGGGTCGACGGTCGCTGCTTTACAATTGACGAGATTGTCTCGTCCACTGGGTTTGGCCTGACGGTTCACGGCATCCGTACGGCAACCTATAAGGTGCGTTTTGGCGGGCATGCGACCGAGTTGTATCTGGAGGACCAGGCGTGCGGACGGCCGGACGGCTCGCAGGCCCACGTGATGCGTTGGTGGGTCTGGGCGTTTGATCGTACGCTTGAGGGCGAGCGCCGTAGGTAAGGACGCACGGCGTTCGGGTACAATGACAGGAATCTTGTCAGCTACTGCGCCGTTATTTGTGGCGCTTTTTGAAAGGACGAACCTATGAACGATATCCAGGGCTATCAGAACGGCCCCGTCGAGAGCGGCGCAAGCCGCGCCAAGGAGATGTCGCCGCGCGCGTACAATCTCGCCATGTCTGCCCTGATCTTCTTGGGCTTTTGCGCCATGGGCGCCGGCGCCTACTTTACGAGCACCATGTCGTTTGCGCGCATGATGATGAGCGGCGCCGCCTTGCCGCTGGTCTTTGGCTCGTTTATTTTGACCATCGTCGGCATGGTTATGATGTCGGCTGCTGCCAGCAAACAGTCCGTGGGCCTGTCCCTTGTGGGCTACGTAATCTTTGCGAGTACCTTTGGCCTGACCGCGTCGTTTGGCCTTGCCAACTACGACCTGCCCACCATCAACACTGCCTTTATCGCCACGGCCGCCATCACCTTTGTCTTTGGCGCCTTGGGCGTGACGTTCCCCAAGTTTTTCCAGCGCGTATATGGCATCGGTTTTGGCATTCTGCTCGCCACTATTCTGGTTGAGATCGTGCTGATGTTCATGGGCGTCTCGCAGACCATCACCGACCTGATCGTGATCGTGGTGTTCGCCGGCTTTATTGGCTACGACACCTATGTTGCCACGACAGTGCCGCCTACACTGCCCAACGCCGTGCTTATGGCCTCTAACCTGTTCGTGGATATTATCAACGTGTTCCTGCGCATTCTGAACATCCTCGGCCGTCGCGACTAGTGGCGAATTGCGGCGGTGCTTGCCGTGCATGCAAATCGATGCGAAAGGCGGTCCTTCGGGGCCGTCTTTTTTGTACGCGACGGGGTATCATGGATGGGAAAAGCCGATAGCGGCAGAGACCGAGAAAGGTGACCACTTATGGCAGACGTCGACAACAGGAACCGTAACCGCAGGTCCAACCGAGCGGGTCAGCCCAATCCCAAGCGCGAGGCCCGTGCCAAGGCCGCCGAGCGTCACGTGGCAACTGTGTCCGAAGCGTGCGCCAAGGATATCGAGCGTTCGCTTGCCGGTGTTCGCGAGTTTGACGGTATGCCTGCCGGCTTTGTCTCGGCGATGAAGGCCAAGGTTCAGAGTGCTGTGGCCACCGAAGAACAGGTTGCCGAGGAGTCTGAGGCCGCCGAGGCCGAGACCGCTGAGGTTGCGTCCGCCGAGACCGAGGTTACGGCCGAGCCTGCACACGCAGAGGAGGCCACGGAGACCGAGTCCGCGCCTGCCGCCGAGGAGCCCGCTCCGGTCCTGCCCGAGGTCACCGTGCTCGACGCCTCTGCCACGCAGGCCATTCTGGATAACGGTCGTGGCTATGCGCAGTTCTGCGACATGGCCGTGCTCGCCTTTGCCTCGTTCACCAATCCGGGCGGTGGCTATATTCAGGGTTATCTGGGCCAGGAGGCCACGCTGTGCGCCGATTCGTATCTGTACAACGTTCTCGATAAGCAGCGCAAATGGTACGGCGAGAACCGTCGCCGCAACATCAACTGCGAGCTTTACCGAAACCGTGCGCTGGTGGTGCCTGCGGTGCGCTTCGACCGCAACCACGTGCATGCATACGCCGACGTGATCGTGGCCGCCGCGCCCAACGTTAAGCGCGCCCGCCAGGAGTATCGCGTGAGCGACGATGCTCTGCTGGATGCCCTGCGCGACCGCATTCGCTTTGTGCTTGCCATCTGCGACGAGCTAGGTCGCGAGAAGCTCGTGCTGGGCGCTTGGGGCTGCGACAACAACGGCTTTGACGCAGAGGCCGTGGCCGAGCTCTTCCGCAAGGAGCTCGCGTCGGGCGACTTTAAGGTCAAGCAAGTCTTCTTTGCCGTGCCTTCTACGCGCTGGGATGAGGATTTTGCCAAGTTCGAGCACGTGCTGGCAAACTTCCCCGAGCGCAACGAGGAGTCCTATGCCCAGGTTGCCGCTCGCGCTGCGGCAGCTCGCGCCGCCGAGCAGACCCAGGCTGCTACCGAGGATGATGAGGACGAGGACGATTGGCGCAAGTACCTGTAATCGGTACGTGCTGACAGATAGGTCGAGCCGGCGGGAGAGGCTGCTTCCGTCGGCTTTTTACTGAGCGAGGGGCTTACGATGAAAAACGTTCTATGCTTTGGCGACAGCAACACCTATGGTTACGATCCGGCGGGCATGCGCGACGGCACCGCGGTGCGCTATGCGCAGGATGTGCGCTGGTGCGGCGTGGCCCAACGTGACTTAGGCGAGGGCTGGCATGTAATTGAAGAAGGCCTCAACGGCCGCACGACGGTACGCGACGACATGTGCCATCTGGACACCAATCTTAACGGCATCCGCGCACTTCCGATGCTGCTCGAGGCCCATAAGCCGCTGGACGCCATTGTGATCATGCTGGGCACCAACGACTGTAAGACGGTCTTTAACGTGACAGCTTCCGATATCGCCCGTGGCGCCATGGCGCTGATTCGCGCCGTCCGCGCGTTTCCGTGGACCGACGCTGCGCCTTGTCCACGCATTCTGCTGATGGCGCCTATCAAGATTAAGCCGCAGATCGCCGACGTATATATGACCGATTTTGACGAGCATTCCGTAGAAGCCTCGGAACATTTTGGTGAGTACTACGCGCATGTGGCTGAGCAGTTTGGCTGCGACTTTTTGAATGCAGCCGACTTTGCCGAGCCGGGCGATATCGACTATCTGCATATGATGCCCGAAAGCCATGAGAGCCTGGGTCACGCCGTGGCGGCCAAGCTCCAAGAGATGCTCGGAGAGTAGCGCGACCCCAAGCCACCGCAAAGGGGACGGGCGCCTTTGCGGTGGCTTGGGCTGCGAATCTTAATACTGCCACATGTGGTTGACAGGGCCGGAGCCTTTGCCCATGTTCAGGCCGGCGGCCAGAGCGCCTGTCAGGTAGGCCTTGCCGGCATTGATGGCGTCGGCAAGATCCATGCCCTGCGCCAGCGCACAGGCGATGGCGGACGAGAGCGTGCAGCCGGTGCCGTGCGTGTTGTCGGTCTCAATACGCTTGTGGCGGAACCACGTGGTGAGCGGATCGCCTAGGTGGTTGCCCTCATCATCGAGCGGCGCGGGTTCGGCCAGTACGTCGTTGGCCTCGTTGACAAAATGCCCGCCCTTAACGAGGGACGCGCAGCCAAAGCGGCGGGTGAGGAGCATGGCAGCGTTTTGCTGGGTGCGCTCGGAATCGACCTCGTAGTCGAGCAGCGCCATGGCCTCGGGGATGTTGGGCGTGATGACGGTCGCCAGCGGGAACAGGCGACGCGTGAGCGCCTCAGCGGCATCTTCGGCAATGAGGCGGGCGCCCGAAGTGGCGACCATGACGGGATCGACGACGATATTTTGTGCGTTCCAGGCACTCAGGCGGTCGGCGATAACCTCGATAATCTCGGCAGAGGAAACCATGCCAATCTTGACGGCGTTGGGGCGGATATCGTCAAAAACGGCATCGATCTGCGCCGCGACAATATCCGGGGAGATGTTCTGCACGGCGGTGACGCCCAGGGTGTTCTGTGCGGTGATGGCGGTGATGGCCGTCTCGGCATACAGGCGGTGCGCCGTGATGGTCTTGATGTCGGCCTGAATGCCGGCGCCACCGCTGGAATCGGATCCTGCGATGGATAGAACGGCAGGTACCTTACTGCGATCCATGTTCGCTCCCTTGTTCGGTCGGAATCAAATGGGTCTATAAGCCAGCATTATAAAGATGCCCGGGCCGACTCTATGTCGAACCCGGGCGGGCGATGCAATCTTTACGCAAATGCAAGCAAATGTTCACACGTCAACAATTGACAGGCACCGGCTCGCCGCCAGAAGCGGCCGCGGCGACAGGGCTAGTCCTCCATGCCAAGGTCGATCGTGGTGCCCTCGAAGATCTTGTTGACGGTTCGGACGGCGCACATCTTGCCACACATGGTGCAAGTGCCCTCGGTGGCGGCGGGGGACTCCTCGTAGCGCTTCTTGCCCGTAACCGGGTCGAGCGCGCACTTCCACATGGCGTCCCAGTCGAGCTTGCGGCGTGCCTGGCCCATCCTGTCGTCCATGTCGCGGGCGTGGGGCACCTTCTTGGCGATATCGGCGGCGTGTGCGGCGATCTTGGTGGCCATGAGGCCGTCGAGCACATCCTGGGCGTTAGGCAGGCATAGGTGCTCGGCCGGTGTCACGTAGCACAGGAAGTCGGCACCGGAGCTGGCGGAGATGGCGCCGCCGATGGCGGCGGTGATGTGGTCGTAACCCACGCCGATATCGGTCACCAGCGGTCCGAGCACATAGAACGGAGCATTGTGGCACAGGCGCTTCTGCAGTTTCATGTTGGCGGCGATCTCGTCGAGCGCCATGTGACCCGGGCCCTCGACCATGACCTGGACGCCGGCGGCCCAAGCGCGCTTGCACAGCTTGCCCAGCTCGATCATCTCAGCGGTCTCGGTGGCGTCGTTGGAGTCGTAGAGACAGCCCGGGCGGCAGGAGTCGCCGAGCGAAATCGTCACGTCGTACTCGTGGCAAATCTCGAGCAACTCGTCGTAGAACTCATAGAACGGGTTCTCGTTACCGGTGACCTCCATCCAGCCAAACAGCAGTGAACCGCCGCGGCTCACGATGTTCATCAGGCGGCCGGTCTCCTTAAAAGTCTTGGTGACCGACTTGTTGATGCCGCAGTGGATGGTCATAAAGTCCACGCCGTCCTCGGCGTGCGCGCGCACGACCTCGAACAGGTCGTCCTTGGTGAGCTTGACCAGCGGCTTTTCCATGTAGCCGATGGCGTCGTACATGGGGACGGTGCCCACCATGAGCGGCGTCTCGTCGATGAGCTGCTGGCGGAACTGGCGCGTCTTGCCCGAGTTGGAGAGGTCCATGATGGCGTCGGCGCCGTAGTCCTCGGCGATCTTGACCTTCTTCCATTCCTCGGCGGCATCGGCCTTGTCGCCCGAGATGCCCAAGTTCACGTTGACCTTGGTGGACAGGCCCTCACCGACACCAAAGGCGCGCATGCCTTTTTTGATGTGCACGATGTTGGCGGGAATGGCGATACGGCCGTCGGCCACGCGCTCGCGGATGTACTCGGGGTCGCGATGCTCGCGCTCGGCGACTTCCTTCATCTGCGGCGTGATCTGCCCGGCACGGGCGAAGTCGATTTGCGTGACGAGCTTGGGCTCGGTCTGTGTGCTCATTGGCACGGCTCCCTTCGTTGGCATTACCCATATCAGGTTTGCGGGTCAGGGCGGGCGCGCCCAGTCTCAGCCTGCCGTCTTGTCCTGCAAGCTCCCCGTTTATGTAATGGGCTCAAGTATAGCTCGAATGGGTACGATTGGCCTAACGAGCGTGCCTGTGGGGAGGCGTACATGGAAGACAAGCATCTATATCGAGAGACACAATGGGATGTATCGGCCGAGGAAAGCCGTGCGCACCATGGGTTGGTCGCGATTGGTTTTGCGGTGCTTGCCGTGCTGGTGATTGCCTTTTGTATCTGGACGTTTGGTGGTCGCGGCGGCGCTGCATGGGAGTTCGAGGCCGACGATGCCCTGCCGATCATGACAGTGAAGGTTACGGGCGGCAATACCGTTGCCGCGCCGGGCGACTATTGGTATCCGCGCGACGAGTTTGTGCAGCTGCAGCTGAGCGGCGGGTCTATTCCGGGCGAAGAAATCGAACGCGTGACGTTTGATGCGACGCTCAAAACGCTGACGGTGAAGCTCAAAGATCAAGGGGACGTGCCCACGACCATGGACATTGCGCTGACGGAATGGCGCTTGGAGCCCCCGGCGGGCGCTGCGGTATCCGAGGTGGAGCACGTTAAGATTACCTACCAAGATAGCTCGACGAGCGAGATTGCAAAGGCCGATGGCTTGGCGGAGTAACGAGGTGTTTGGAAACGGCGGGTCTATTGTGCCTGCGCGTTCATGAAAACCAGGGTGTTTTTGTCTGAAAGCTCGGGGATGTGTCGATAGCCGATGTTGAATGCGGTAAGTTCGCTTGCATCCTCGAGCTTGTTTTCTGCCATCCACCGCGCCATGGAGCCGCGCGCCTTTTTGCTGGCGGTCGACCGTTGGATGGGCTTCCCGTTGCGGATACCCTCGCCAAAGAGGCATGTGACGGCCGTGGCGTCGCCCGCGAGGTGGGGCAGAACGGCTTTGGCATACTCTACGCTGGCGAGGTTGACGATCGTGGTGTTTGAGCCTGCCGGGGCGATAGCCCGCGCGAGCTTGTCGCTCCAAAACGCGTAGAGGTCTCGGGCATCGTCAACGGCGAGCTTCGCGCCCATCTCCAGCCGATACGGTTCGACGGCATGAAAGGGACGAACGCACCCGTAGAGGCCGGAGAGGATCCACAGATGGTCTTGCAGCCATGCGAGCTGCGCGGAATCCATCACCTCGGGTGCCATGCTCTGGTATTGAATGCCGTGATAGGACATGACGGCAGGGGAGAGGTGGCGAGCGAGTGCGGGATTGTCGAGATCGCCGCTTTTCAGGATGGGCCCGAACTCATGCAGGGTGTTGAGGCAAGGCCCCAGCAGTTTGTCACTCACGTTCCACAGCGCCTGCAGGCCGCCGCTGCCTTCATTCCGCTCGATATCTAGCAGTGCGCGGTGGAGGCGAGCCGTCTCGCGCACAAAGGGTGGGATGCCCAGGACTTCAAAAGCATCTTGGGCCGCGCGCATCTGCTTGGCGGGCGAAATGATGACCTGCAGCATGAACTCTCCTCTGCCAAAAAAAGTTGCGGTGGAATACGGTCTGTTTTGGCCGTTTATGGGCCAGTTTAGTCCGTATTTCACCGCAACTGATGAAGGGTTGGTTAGGCTCGCTCGATGAAGGCCTTGTAGCCGCGGTAGGCCTCGTAGATATCGGCCTTGTTGGCGACCTCCCACAGGGCGTGCATGGACAGGACGGCAACGCCGGAGTCGATGACGTTCATGCCATACTTGGCCATGATGTAGGCAATGGTGCCGCCGCCGCCCGCGTTGACGCGACCGAGCTCACAGGTCTGGAAGTCCACGCCGGCCTCGTCCATGATGTCGCGGACGAGGGCCACGTACTCGGCATCGGCGTCGTTGGAGCCGCCCTTGCCGCGGCTGCCCGTGTACTTGTTAAAGCACAGGCCGCGACCCATAAAGGCCGCGTTCTTGGTCTCGAACTTGCCGGCATAGCCCGGGTCGAAGCCGGCGGACACGTCGGAGGAGAGCATGCGGCTGCGGGCGAGTGCGCGGCGCAGGGCCAGCGGGCTATCCTCGCCGGCGAGCGTCATGATCTCGGCGACGGTGTTCTCGAAGAAGCGGCTCGTCATACCGGTGGCACCCACGGAGCCGATCTCCTCCTTGTCGACGATGAGCGTGATGCTCGTGCGCTCCACGTTGGCGACGTCGATCTGGGCGAGCATGGAGGGGTAGGCGCAGACGCGATCGTCGTGGCCATAGCCCAAAATCATGGAGCGGTCGAGGCCCATGTCGCGGGCGGGGCCGGCGGGCACGACCTCGATCTCGGCGGAGAGGAAGTCCTCCTCCTCGACGTCGTACTGCTCCTTGAGGATGTCCAGGAACATCTGCTTGACGGGCTCCTTGGGGGCGTCCTTGTCGTCCCCATCGAACTTGACGGGACGACCGCCCACGATCACGTCGAGGATCTCGGCATCGACGGCGTCCTTGGCAGGCTTGGACATCTGCTCGCTCGAGAGGTGGATCAGCAGGTCGGAGATGGTAAAGACCGGGTCGTCCGCCTTGTCGCCGATATTGATGTCGACGGTGGTACCGTCCTTTTTGCAGATGACGCCCACGAGTGCGAGCGGGGAGGCTACCCAGTGGTAGCTCTTGACGCCGCCGTAGTAGTGCGTGTCGAGGTAGGCCATGTCGCCGGCCTCGAAGGCGGGATTCTGCTTAAGGTCCAGGCGCGGCGAGTCCACGTGGGCGCCCAGGATGTTAAAGCCCTGCTCGAGCGGGGCGGTGCCCAGGTTGACGAGCATAAGGTCCTTGCCGTGGTTGGCGGCGTACACCTTGTCGCCTGCCTTGAGCTCGCGGCCCTCGGCGATCACGGTCTCCAGGTCGACGTATCCCGCCTCCTCGGCCATCTTGATGCCGGTCTTGACGCACAGGCGCTCGGTCTTGTTCTCGCTCAAAAACTGCTTATAGCCGCGGCAAAGCTCCTCGAGCTCCTCGACTTGCTGTGGCGTGTACTTTTTCCATGCGCAGGGACGCTCCATGACGCAGGCTCCTTTCGGATCGATCGTGCTGGTTGATGTACCGTGAGCCATCGTATCACGCGCGGGCCCGCGGCGGCAGGGAAGCCTGATGTGCGGTGGCCGCGGGGCGGGGAGCGTGTAAACTGGTGTGAGCAAACCGTGCCCAGCCCAAAGCGAGGTATTCAATATGTCTGACAAGCGCCGCACCTTTGCCGTTATCGACGGCAACTCGCTCATGCACCGCGCCTTCCACGCCGTGCCGCCCACCATGAATGCGCCGGACGGCCGCCCCACCAACGCGATCTTCGGCTTTCTGAACATGTTTCTCAAGATGATCGATGCCTTTAACCCCGACGGTGTGGTCGTGGCGTTTGACAAGGGCAAACCGCGCGTGCGCATGGAGATGCTGCCGCAGTATAAGGCGCAACGCCCGCCCATGGACCCCGATCTGCATGCGCAGTTTCCGATGATCAAGGAGCTGCTCACCGCGCTCAACGTGCCGATTCTGCAGTCCGAGGGCTGGGAAGGCGACGATATCCTGGGAACCATGGCGCGCCTGGGTGAAGAGGCCGGCTGCGACATGCTGCTGGTGACCGGCGACCGCGACATGTATCAACTCGTGACCGAGCACGTCAACGTGGTCTCGACCCGCAAGGGCCTGTCCGACGTGGCGATCATGACGCCCGAGAGCGTGGACGACCTGTATCACGGCATTACGCCGGCGCTCGTGCCCGATTTTTACGGTCTAAAGGGCGATACGTCGGACAACATTCCCGGCGTACCGGGCATCGGCCCCAAAAAGGCGAGCGCGCTCATCGCACAGTACGGCAGCTTGGACGAGGTCATCGCGCATGCCGACGAGGTCAAGGGCAAGATGGGCGAGAACCTGCGTGCGCACATCGACGATGCGCTGCTGAGCCGCAAGGTCGCAACCATTCGCACCGATGCGCCCGTCGAGCTCGACTTTGACGAAACGTCCTTCCCGGCGTTTTCTGCCGACGAAGTGTCCGCGGCGCTGGGCACACTTGGTATCACCGCCATGCAGAACCGTTTCTTGGCGCTGGTCGGCGGCGAGGGCGGGGCTACTGCTGCCTCCAGTGTGGTTGAGATACCTGCTATGGTTCGCGCAGCCGCCGGCGATGCCGACGCGCTTGGTGCCGTTGCGGCTGAGGTCTCCCGCGCGATTGATGCCGGCGAGTGGGTCGCCGCCGTGGTGGACGACGACAAGGAAGAGGGCGCGCTCTTTGGACTGACGCGCACGCTGTGGTTGGCGACGTCCAAGGGCCTGTTCGCGCTCGAGGAGGGCGACAGCTGTGCGGCGGCTGAGGTTGAGGGCTTCAACTTCGTTCACGGCGTGATTGCCGGCGTGCTCGCGCGTCTGTTTATGGAGGGTCGCGTGGCGAGCCCGGATATGAAGGCGCTGTTGCACGAGCTTTCGCCCGTCGATTCTTCTGAGCCTGAGCTCATGGATCCGCTCGCTACCGATTCCACGCGTATCTTCGATACCGTGGTCGCTGCCTATCTGCTGGATTCCGATCGCTCCGAGTTCGATGAGGCATATCTTGCCGATACGTATCTGCAGATGGCGCTGCCTGCGGCGCGCGGCGCAGAGGGTGCCGGTGAGGACGCTCCGGCGCCTGCCGCCCGTACTGCGGCTCTGACGCTGGCGCTCGTGGCACCGTTGCGCGAGTGCATGGCCCGTGAGAATGCCGCCAACGTGTTCGATGGCATCGAGATGCCGCTCGTTCCGGTACTTGCCAAGATGGAGCGCGCGGGCATGCTCGTGGACCCCGACCGTCTGCACAGTCTGTCCGAGGGTCTGGCGACCCAGATTACCGAGGTTGAGCGCAGTATTCGCGACCTGGCGGGTGACGAGACCTTTAATATTGGCAGCCCCATGCAGCTGTCGCACGTGCTCTTTGATGTGATGGGGCTTCCGACCAAGGGCCTCAAGAAGACTAAGCGCGGCTATTATTCGACCAACGCCAAGGTGCTGAGCGACCTTGCGCGTGACCACGAAATCGTGCGTCTGATCTTGGACTGGCGTGAGAAGTCTAAGATCAAGTCCACCTATCTGGACACGCTGGGCCCGCTACGCCGTGGTGACGGTCGCGTACACACTACGTACAACCAGACCATCACGGCAACGGGGCGTCTGTCCTCGAGCGACCCGAACCTGCAGAACATCCCGACGCGCTCGGAGCTGGGTCGTACCGTCAAGACGGCGTTTTCGGCAGGCGAGGGAAGCGTCTTTTTGGCGGTGGACTACTCGCAGATCGAGCTGCGTCTGCTGGCGCATCTCTCAGGTGACGAGCACTTGGTGCGCGCCTTTAACGAGGGCGAGGACTTCCATGCCGAGACGGCGGCGCGCGTGTTCGGTGTGCCGGTGTCCGAGGTAACGCCCGACCTGCGCAGTCGCGCCAAGGCCGTGAACTTTGGCATCGTGTATGGCCAGCAGGCCTACGGCCTGTCGCAGTCGCTGCATATCTCGATGGCCGAGGCACGCGACATGATCGACCGCTACTACGAGGCCTACCCGGGCGTGCGCACGTTCCTCGACAACGTGGTGGCACGCGCCAAGCAGACGGGCTACGCCGAGACCATGTACGGCCGCCGTCGTCATATTCCGGAGCTCAAGGCCAAAAACCCGCAACTCCGCGGCTTTGGCGAGCGCACGGCCATGAACCATCCCATGCAGGGAACCGCCGCCGACATCATCAAGATCGCGATGGCCCGCGTAAGCCGCCGCCTGGAAGAGGAAGGCTTTGCCGCCCACATGATCCTGCAAGTGCACGACGAACTGGACTTTGAGTGCCCCATCGACGAAGTCGAGCGCCTAACCACCATGGTCCGCGACGTCATGGAGCACGTAGTAGACCTCCGCGTCCCCCTAATCGCCGAAGCCAGCACCGGCATAACCTGGGCCGACGCGAAATAGAAAAACAGCCACAGGTCCAAAGCAGCCAAACCAGAAGGGAGTCCCTTTCAGCAAGGAACTCCCTTCATCCATAATTATTCAGCCAAGTATCTAGACGCCAAGACGCCATCTAGGCGGCAAGCAAGTCACCCTAGGACCTGGCCGGGCGAGGCGGGTAAGTTTTTCGTAGATTCCGCACGAGCCGGAAAGCACTTAATGTGCTTTCCGAGCGAGCCCAGGACCTGACCGAACGAAAAACTTACCCGTCTCGCCCGGCCAGGTCCGACGAGCCACGTTAACGAGCCGCCAAGATGGCGTCGATGAGCGTCAGTACGCCCCCGTCGTTGTTGCTCGGAATGCGCCATTTGGCATGCGCGTTCATGTGCTCCTCGGCATTGTCCACGATAAAGCTGTGACCGACGCGCTCCAGCATGGGGATGTCGTTGTAGGTGTCGCCCACGGCGGCAGCATCGGCAATATCGATGCCCAGGTGCTCGCACAGGTGAGCGACGCCGGCGCCCTTGTCGACGCCCAGGTTCATAAAGTCGATCCACTCGCGCCCAGCGTTGGTGACGTAGAGTTTGTCCGAGAACTCGGGGCTATAGGTCTCGCGGAAAGCGGGCTCGGCGTCGTAGCCGGGGAAGAAGACCGAAATCTTGTTGGACTCGAAATCAATGCCCTCAAAGCTGTCTACGTAGTTGATTGTGTTGTAGTAGACGCTGATCTCGTCGTGGTATTGATGGTCGCGGGCAAGCACGTAGAACTCGTCGAAGCAGCACAGGACGGGGACAGCGCGAGGATCCTCCGAGGCACGGTTCAAGACCTGCTGATACAGCTCCACGTCAATATTGCTTTTATAGATATAGCTGCCGCGATAGATCACGCACGCTCCGTTGTCGGGACAAAAGGCGAGGCGGTTCTTGATGCCCTCGAACATCTCCTCGAGCTTGGGGGCGGGACGTCCGCTGGCGGGGCAGAATACGATGCCGGCGTCGGCGAGCTTGTCCAGGCGCTCATCAAGACCCTGGGGCAGCACACGCTCGTCGGTCAGCAGCGTCTTGTCCATATCGACGGCGAGAATCTTAATGTTGCCGATGTTGGCGTCCGATTCGTAAGTTTGCATAAAAATGCGCCTTTCGTTTCGAGATTGTTTCAGACGTTATAACCATCAACTAGTAGTCGAGCGTATTTTCGCAGGAATGGTGCGTATTTGCACCACGCTTCACAAAGTAATGAAAAAACTTTTCAGAAATTTGAATTTGTCGCTTGTGCTGCGGGCACTTTAGCGTAATATAGCGACCATCGAAAACGGAGACGGAAAAACAACCGCTTACCGAGTAAAAGGTACCGTTTACGATATTTGAATTGCGCCCGGCGATACGTGAAAGGAGAGGCAGATGCAGTTCGTAAAGATCATCACCACTGCAGACAATGCCATCCGACGCCAGCGCGCAATTTCCCGACGACGATAACAATCGTCTCTGTCCGCATGGGGCGAATTGCCTCAACAGAGTCATTTTGAGGTCGTTGGGTTTTAGCACGACATTGCTGCATGTTTCTAGGGCATGTATGTGCTGATTTTTGCTATTTAACCTGATATTGCACGGTATATGACCTTGAAATGACTTGCAACTGACCGATGTTCTAACTAGCTACCAAGGGCGAAAGGAAACAGCCATGAGCAAGGAAAAAGTCGTTCTCGCATATTCCGGTGGTCTTGATACATCCGTATGTGTCAAGTGGCTCCAGGACGAGAAGAATCTCGATGTCGTTTGCGTCTGCGGCAACGTGGGCCAGGAAGAGACCGGACTGGATGCCAAGAAGCAGAAGGCGCTCGACCTGGGCGTTCTCGATTGCCAGGTGCTCGACCTGCGCGACGAGTTCTCCGATGAGTTCCTGACCAAAGCCATCGCCGCAAACTCCATGTACGAGAATAAGTATCCGCTGCTCTCCGCCCTGTCTCGCCCGCTGCTTGCCAAGAAGCTTGTTGAGGTCGCCCACGAGTTTGGCGCGACCTACGTCGCCCACGGCTGCACTGGCAAAGGTAACGATCAGGTCCGTTTTGAGGCCGCCGTCAAGGCCCTCGACCCCGAGCTCAAGGTTATCGCCCCGGTTCGCGAGTGGGACCTGAAGTGCCGTCCCGACGAGGTCGCCTATGCCCACGCCCACAACGTGCCGGTTCCCGAGGGTGCCAACGACAACCCCTACTCCATCGACGACAACCTGTGGGGTCGCGCCATCGAGTGCGGTCACCTGGAGGACCCTTGGAATGAGCCGCTCGATGACGCTTGGGTTATGACCAAGAACCCCGAGGACACGCCTGACACCCCGACCTATACCGAGATCGAGTTTGAGGCCGGCAAGCCTGTCGCCGTCGACGGCAAGAAGATGAAGCTCTCCGAGATCGTCATCGCCCTCAACAAGATTTCGGGCGACAACGGCTTTGGCCGTCTTGACCTGGTCGAGGATCGTCTGGTGGGCCTCAAGAGCCGCGAGTGCTATGAGGTTCCCGGCGCCCTGACGCTCATCACCGCCCACAAGGCGCTCGAGGACATCTGCGTCGAGGGCGACCTGCTCAAGACCAAGATCAAGCTCGAGCAGGATTGGGCCACCGCCGTGTACAACGGCCAGTGGTACAGCCCGCTCAAGAACGCGCTCGACGCCTTTATGGCCGATACCCAGAAGTTCGTGACCGGCACTGTCCGTCTGAAGTTCTTTAAGGGCAACTGCCATGTCGTCGGCCGCAAGAGTCCCTTCAGCCTCTACGACTACGGCCTGGCTACCTACGACCGCGACACCACGTTTGACGAGAAGGCCAGCGCCGGCTTTATCGAGATCGATACGCTGTCGCTCAAGACGTGGGCAAAGGTCCAGGGCCCCAGCTCTGCTGCTGCCCAGGCCTAGCGCCTCCTTCCCTTGGTATCCGCGCGGCCCATCCGCGTGATACATAACGGGCGCACGGGGTCCCTACCTTTCGTTATGCTTGCTGACACTTCTTAACATCGGTGGCCCCTACGTTCCGCCCGCATATATGATGCCGCGTCTGCGGCTGAGTCCGAGCCCCGCCGGGGTTGTCCGGCGGGGCTCCTTCTATCAATTTGGCGGCTCTGTGCCTATATATATGAGGAGTATCCATTATGTTCAATGCTATCGCGCATGCTTTGCTTGCCCTCGCGCCCGAGTTCGATGCTGTAAGGGTCGAGGACGTTCCTATGAGCCTGAAGGCCTGGATCGATGGTTCGCAGGGCAACATCCGGAGGGAGACGTTGGGCGCCAAGTGCATGGTGCGTCACTTCTTTGCAAATTAGCCACATGGCCCCGCGCGCGGCAGGGAGTGTGTAAAACTAGCGGTTGATAAATCGCTTTAGCGACAGGGCACATTGCTTTGGACGCTTGTTTTGGTATTTGGAGAAAGGAGACGGTTCCATGGCTCTTTGGGGCGGTCGTTTTGAGGCGGGCGTGGCCGAGGTCACGCAGGAGTTTGGCGCGTCGCTGCCGGTCGACAAACATCTCTATAAGCAGGATATCGCCGGCTCTAAGGCGCATGCCAAGATGTTGGCCGCCCAGGGCATCATCAGTGCCGAGGACGAGCAGGCGATTGCCAAGGGCCTGACCGGAATCGAACAGGATATCGATGCCGGCAACTTTACCTTCGACATCAACGATGAGGACATTCATATGTCCATCGAGAGCGAGCTGACGCGTCGCATCGGCGAGGCTGGCAAGCGCTTGCATACTGGGCGTTCGCGCAACGACCAGGTGGCGACCGATACGCGCCTGGGCGTCAAGGCGCTGGCCAAGGAGCTCATGGAGGCCAATCTTGAGCTGCGCCATGTGCTGGTGGATGCGGCTAAGAAGTACGACAAGGTGATTCTGCCGGGTTACACGCATATGCAGCACGCTCAGCCCGTGCTGCTCTCGCATCATCTGCTGGCGTATTCCTGGATGTTCGCGCGCGACTTTACACGCTTGAAGGCCGCCTTTGATGCCGCCGACAACTGCCCGCTGGGTGCTGCCGCGCTTGCCGGTACGAGCTATCCGCTCGATCGCCAGATGACGGCTGCCGAACTTGGCTTTGCGGGCGTGATTCCTAACTCACTCGATGCTGTTTCCGACCGTGATTTCCTGCTCGATCTGCATTACGCTGGCTCCGTCATGGCCATGCACCTGTCGCGTCTTTCCGAGGAGATCGTGCTGTGGTCGAGCTCCGAATTTGGCTTTATCACGCTTTCAGACTCCTACTCCACCGGCTCGTCCATCATGCCGCAGAAGAAGAATCCCGACTTTGCCGAGCTTATTCGCGGCAAGAGCGGCCGTGTCTATGGCAACCTGGTGCAGCTGCTCGTGACCATGAAGGGCCTGCCGCTTGCTTATAACAAGGACTTGCAGGAGGACAAGGAGGGCGCGCTCGATACCGCCCATACGCTCATGCAGTGCCTGTCGGTTATGGCCGGAATGATTTCGACTTGGACCGTCAACGAGGATGCCATGGCGCGCGAGTGCGGCGTGGGGCACCTTGCCGCTACCGATGTTGCCGATTACCTGGCCAAGCGTGGCCTGCCGTTCCGCGAGGCACATGCCGTGGTGGGGCATTTGGTTCTGATGTGTGAGAAGCGCGGCTGCAATCTTGAGGACCTGCCGTTTGAGGTGTTCCAGGAGGCAAGCCCGCTCTTTGAGCACGACATTACCGAGGCGCTCGACATCCCGTCGATTGTCGCCGCGCGCACGACCGAGGGCGGCAC
The DNA here is from genome assembly GCA_014871645.1 of Collinsella sp. Lineage (GTDB taxonomy): Bacteria > Actinomycetota > Coriobacteriia > Coriobacteriales > Coriobacteriaceae > Collinsella. Next base: position 77,206 of record WGSN01000007.1, on the reverse strand, counting down.
CGCCCCTGCCGCCGTTGCCGTGCAGCTGCAGCGTGCCGAGGCGCAGCTCGTGGTCGACGAAGGTGTGTTTGGATCGCTAACCAAGGTCGTCGAGATGGGTCACGGGGCAAAGTAGAGGTTTGGCTGAAGACGTATTGTCCATTTATTGATAAATCGTTTTCGCTTTACGGGCGCCTGCTGATGTGGAAGCCCGTATTTTGTTGCTATGGGGGAGGGGCTTGTCGAGAACTTCTGTAGGACCTTTGGGCAGGTTGTGAAGGGGATACGTTCGCGGGCGGCAACCGACCGCCTGCTCTGTTCGGCGCGGTTGATGGGCGGTCGGATGGTACTCTAATCGGGCTTCGAAACAGAAGTGACACATATGGAGCGCTTTAATAAATTGCAACGTTTCAATAAACAGCTTTTTGTTTAACTGCAGCTAAAACTCTGTTACGATGCAGTCCAGGCGGGTGCCGGAATGGGACTTGGGCACGCGCGAACCTACTTGAAAGGCTACTTTTATGGCTATCGAGAAGACCTTCATCATGATTAAGCCCGACGCCGTGCGCGACCGCAAGATCGGCGAGATCGTTGCTCGCATTGAGCGCAGCGGCCTTGTCATCGAGCGCATGGAGATGACCACGCTCGAGCGCGCTACCGTCGAGGAGCACTACGCCCATCTGGCCGACAAGCCCTTCTTTGGCGGTCTCTGCGACTTTATGACGAGCGGTCCGGTCGTCAAGATGGTCGTTTCCGGTCTCTCCGCTGTTGCTAAGATGCGCACCCTCATGGGCGCTACTAATCCGCTTGACGCTGCTCCTGGTACCATCCGCGGCGACTTCGCTGTCGATGTCAACGCCAACGTGATCCACGGCTCCGACTGCCTGGAGAACGCCGAGATTGAGATCAAGCGCTTCTTTGGCTAAACCAGCTTTGACTCCTTAAAGCTGTTAGCGTGTGGCTTGGGCGCCGCGGAACTCCATCCGCGGCGCCCTTTTATTCCAAAATCTATGAAGGGGCCCGCTCGGTCATGAGTTCCGAGCGGGCCCCTGCTGTTAGCTTGTGGCACTGAGTGGTTTAGGCCTCGTCGACGACCTTGAGGCCGCGCGTGTGATCGATCTCGTTGAGGAGGTTAACGCGACGCTCGTGACGACCGCCCTCAAACTCGGCGTCGAGCCACTCGTCGACAATCATCTTGGCGAGCTCGGAGCCCACGACGCGGGCGCCAAAGGCGAGCACGTTGGTATTGTTGTGCATGCGGGAGAGCTTGGCGCTGAAGGGCTCGGAGCACACGACGGCGCGTACGCCCTCGACCTTGTTGGCAGCCAGGCTGATCCCGACACCGGTGCCACAGATGAGGATGCCCAGGTCGACGTCGCCGTTGGCAACGGCCTTACCCACCTTGTAGCCGGCGATGGGGTAGTCAAAGCTCTCGGAGGTGTCGGTGCCAAAGTTCACGACCTCGCAGCCGCGCTCCTTCAGGTGCTCGGAAATGATGTTCTTGAGCTCGACGGCGGCGTGGTCGTTACCGATACCGATCTTCATGGATGGTTCCTCTCTGGTCTGTGCGGCGCAAATGCTAAAGGTGTTTACCGCGTTCGACTGCATGATAGCGCGACTTTTGCGTAAACGCTCGAGCGTTTTTTGGTCAAACGCTTTAGCAGGCAACAAGACTGGCTTCTCGTGAATGAATGTCGTCAGTTTGCGCTTGAGCGCCGTCTGCCGGAACCATGGTTGCGGTTTTTGATGCATTGTTATCAAATAAAGGAGGTAACTTTTTTGAGAGCCCAGCCCGTTATGCAAGCAGGAGATACCTATGCCTACCGATTCCATCCGTGATGCCGCGTTTTGCGATGTTTTGAACCGCGAACTTGTCTGTGCACTCGGCTGCACCGAGCCCATTGCCGTTGCCTATGCAGCGGCGCTGGCGAGCCAGACGCTCGGTTGCGAGCCCGATCATATGGATGTTGCCTGCTCGGGCAACATCATCAAGAACGTCAAGAGCGTGACCGTGCCCAACTCGGGCGGAATGCATGGTATTGAAGCCGCGGCCGTGCTGGGTGCCGTGGGCGGCGACGCCAAGAGCGCGCTCGAGGTGCTCGAGAGCGTCGATGACGCGGACCGCGCCCGCGTGGCCGAGCTGCTTGCCGATGCGGACTACTGCGATGTGTCGCTTGTCGAGGGTGTGCCCAACCTCTACATCAAGGTGACTGCGACGGCCGGGGGCCATACCGCGGTCGTCGAGATTACCGATCACCACACCAATGTCACGTGCCATACGCTCGACGGTATTCCGGTGTGCGGCAAGTCGGCGGGGGAGTGTGCCGCCTGCGCCGAGCGCGTCGTGGCCGAGCGGGCGGCAGATAACGCCGACACGCCCATGTCGATCGAGACCATCATCGACTTTATCGAGGACGGTGACATTGAGGACGCCCGCGCTGCCGTTGAGCGTCAGATTGAGCTGAATGGCGCGATCAGTGCTGAGGGCCTCGCGCACGCTTGGGGCGCCGAGGTGGGCCGTACGCTGCTGGGTGCTCGTGCCGATGACGTTGCCTGCCGTGCCCGTGCCCGTGCGGCCGCCGGGTCCGACGCCCGCATGAACGGCTGCGCGCTGCCGGTCGCCATTGTGTGCGGCTCGGGCAATCAGGGCATTACCTGCGCATTGCCCGTCATGGAGTATGCCGAGTACCTGCGTTGCGACCACGAGCGCCTGGTGCGCGCCGTGATGCTGTCCGATCTTATCGCCGTACATATCAAGAGCTATATTGGTGCGCTCTCGGCGTTTTGCGGTGCTATTTGCGCCGCGTGCGGCGCCGGCGCCGCGATTACCTGGCTGTGTGGCGGCACGCGCGAGCAGATCGGCGCGACAGTCTCGAACACGCTCGGCAACGTTGGCGGCATCGTGTGCGATGGCGCCAAGGCGAGTTGCGCGGCTAAGATTTCCGCTGCCGTTGATGCTGCGATTCTGGGCCACGATATGGCCATGCAGGGCCGCGGCTTCCGCGCCGGCGAGGGTCTCATTCAGGATACCGTCGAGCAGACGATTGCCAGCATGGGCTACGTGGGCCGCGTGGGCATGAAGGACACCGACATCGAGATCCTCAACATCATGATCGGTAAAACCCAGGTGTGCTAGTTACGCGGTTTTACCAAACCGCGTAACCAGTCGACGCTGCAAACGCCCCTAAGCGGCAATCTGCCTTTCAATCGTCGGGCATGGCCAGAAGGCCTATGCCCTCCTCTTTCAAGGCACATTGCTCGCTTAGGGGCATTTTCGCTGACTTGTGCTCAACCTGCGGCGATATTTGGTTTGGAGCGAGGGGTCCTACGACAGTTCGTGGGCTACTTGGTGCTCGTAGAAGGCCTCGATTACGGCGTTAAAGTCGCGGGCGAAGTCTTCCATGGTTCCGCGCCAGGTGGCTCGGCTGGGCTTGCCCTGGCCCACAAAGGCGGTTTGGATGCCGCAATCGGGGGACGGGAAGTCGCGCTTGGGATCGTTGCCCACCATAAGGACCTCGTGCGGCTCGAGCCCCATCACCTGAAGCTGTTCAAGATAATAGGTGGCATCGGGCTTGCAGCGGGTGGTGTTTCCCATGTGCGTGACGAGCTCAAAGGGGGCGTCGGCCAGGTCGCCCCAGCCCATGCGGCACTCGATGGCCCCCTGCGGAAAGCTGGGGTTGGTAAAGAGCGCGCAGCGCAGCCCTGCGTCCTGTACGGCCTGAAGCGCGGCGTGTGCGCCCGGCATGGCGTGGGCGTTAATGACATCGTCGTTCTTGTACGGAAGAACTTCGCGGTCGTAGTAGGTAAACGCCTCGTAGATGAGGGGATCGGAGAGGCAGATGCCACATCTGCGCTCGACCTCGGCGCGGTAAAACTCAAGATTGGTGCGGTTGTCCGTGCCGCTGCGGCGGTTGGCGTTGAGGTCGACCAGGATGGTGCCGAGGCGCGCCATCGTGCCACCGCGGCTGCGACGACCGATATCCGCGAGCATCGACGAGACATCCTTAAAATAGCGAAGGATGAACGCGTTGAGGTTGATGCTGAGAAGCGTCTCGTCCATATCGAAAACGACTGCTTTGAGCACGCGGGCACCTTTCTCGAAAAATCGTTCCAGAATCGTTGGCTCCGGATACTTTACCCCAAAGCTGTATGCCTAACTGTCTATCGTCAACTTATGGAGACGGTCGTCCACAAGATTGCGAAAAAGTCTCCATACGAGTAAAAAATCGCAGTTCACGCTTGAAATCGAAATGATTTCCCCGTAACCTATACGAACGTGATTGCATAAGCGTCACATTAGTATCTGTCGGCTCCCGAGTGTTCCTAAACGTTGTGTGCTTGTCGCACCCTTCTGTAGGTCCTAGCAATCGGGGCCCCGTAGTTCGAAAGGGGTCCACCTTTGAGTGAGATTCAGAACTCGTCCATTTTCTCTCTTGACGATGTCAACGAGGAGGAGATGAACAACCTCATCGACGGTACGATTACCGACTTTGATGAGGGCGATCTCGTTAACGGCACTGTCGTTAAGATCGAGCATGACGAGGTGCTCGTTGACATCGGATTCAAGTCCGAGGGCGTTATCCCGGTCCGCGAGCTGTCCATCCGCAAGGACGCTAACCCTGCAGACATCGTTGCACTCGGTGATCCCATCGAGGCTCTGGTTCTCCAGAAGGAGGACAAGGACGGTCGTCTGGTTCTGTCCAAGAAGCGTGCCGAGTACGAGCGTGCTTGGAACCGCATCGAGGAGAAGTTCAACTCCGGCGAGAACGTCGAAGGCGAGGTTATTGAGGTTGTCAAGGGCGGCCTGATCCTCGACATCGGCCTGCGTGGCTTCCTGCCTGCTTCCCTCGTCGACCTCCGTCGCGTCAAGGACCTCACCTCCTACATGGGCACCCGCATCGAGGCCCGCGTCATCGAGATGGACCGCAACCGCAACAACGTCGTCCTCTCCCGTCGCGTCGTGCTCGAGGAGTCCCGTAAGGCCGAGCGCTCCGAGATCCTGTCCAAGCTCAAGTCTGGCATGCGTCTCCAGGGCACCGTTTCCTCCATCGTCGACTTCGGCGCCTTCGTCGACCTCGGCGGTATCGACGGCCTCATCCACATCTCCGAGCTCTCCTGGAACCACGTCAACCATCCTTCCGAGGTTGTCAAGGTCGGCCAGGAGGTCGAGGTCGAGGTTCTCGACGTCGACCTCAACCGCGAGCGCATCTCCCTGGGTCTCAAGCAGACCACCGAGGATCCGTGGCGCGCACTGGTCAAGAAGTACCCCGTCGGCGCTATCGTCGAGGGCACTGTGACCAAGCTTGTCCCGTTCGGCGCTTTCGTCGACCTGGGCGAGGGCATCGAGGGCCTGGTGCACATCTCCGAGATGGCCAACAAGCACGTCGACCAGCCTTCTCAGGTCACCCACGTGGGCGACAAGGTTCAGGTCAAGGTCATGGAGATCGACCTCGACCGTCGTCGCATCTCCCTGTCCATGAAGTCTGCTGCTGAGACTCTGGGCGTCGAGATCGAGGTTACCCCGCTTCCTTCCGAGAAGAAGGACGAGGAGACCGACGCCGAGTAAATCGGTTTGACGATCACCTGTTTTAAGGGATCCGTCCGCAATGGACGGGTCCCTTTTTGCATTTGCTGCTGAGGCGCGCGATGCTACCCGTGCGCAATGCTGCCCGGGTTGTCTGTTTGCTATTGGGTTGTCGGTGCATGAAAAATGCCGACATCCCGCCTCGGGGAGGAGGCGGGAACGCACCGAGTAGACGGAGGGGTGCGGAGCGCGGTCGCGTCTCGACTGACGACGTTGCCCATCGACAGGACCATTGTAGCGCATGGCGGTTCTTGGTTTATCGTGCGAGCGCTTGTGTTGTGCCGTTGCCTGCGGCAACGGTGTGCTACACTCTTGGACTGCTGAGTGGGCCAGACGGTCGCGCGATGTGCTGCTTGCAGTACGCGTGAGGAAAGTCCGGGCTCCAGAGGGCGGGATGCCGGCTAACGGCCGGGCGGAGTGATCCGACGGAAAGCGCCGCAGAAAAGAAGACTCCCACCTGCGCCGCAAGGCGTAAAGGGAAAAGCTGAAACGGTGGTGTAAGAGACCACCAGCGTCGTGGCAACACGGCGGCTTGGCAAGCCCCATCCGGAGCAAGCGCGAATAGGAACGCTATGGGCCGGCCCGGTCCGCGTTCGGGTAGCGTGCGTGGAGCTGCACGGTAACGTGCAGACAAGATAAATGACCGTTCACGACAGAACCCGGCTTACAAGCCCACTCAGCTTTCTTGTTGACGCTGCGAACCCGTCAGCGCGGCAATCTGCCTTTCAAGCCTTCGGGCATGACCATAAGGTCAATGCCCTCGTCTTTCAAGGCACCTTGCTCGCGCTGACGGGTTCTCGCTTTCGTTGACGGATTCATCGGCGCCGTCATCCTTGACGTCTCACTGTTTTTGCCTGGTCATTGGCGTTGCCGTTCTATTTACTGGGGTTATCGGTACGGTCTTTGCCGTATTATTGAGGCTGTTTGTTGCTTTGCTTGTTGTTGAGGGGCTTTGTTGGACAGCTATTTTACTCTGCAATCGAATATTGAGGTTTCGGGCGAGTTTGTGGACCGCAAGAGCCGGTTTATTGCCCAGCTGGTCCATATTGAGTCCGAGGACGAGGCAAACACCTTTATCGAGATGGTTCGCAAGCGTCATTACGACGCTCGACACAATGTTCCCGCGTGGATTTTGGTCGATGGACGCGAGCGCCAGAGCGATGATGGTGAGCCGAGCCGCACGAGTGGTATGCCGACGCTCGAGGTGCTGCGTGGTGCGGGACTTAAAAACGTATGCTGTGTTGTGACGCGTTATTTTGGCGGCACGTTGTTGGGGCCCGGTGGTCTGGTACGAGCCTATACGGCGGCGACACAGGCGGCGGTGGCCGCGGCTCAGGAGACTGGGCAGATCGTTGAGATGACGAGTGTCGTGCCGGTTGACGTGCATGTGGCCTATCCACAGTATGAGCAGGTGCTTCGTTTGGCGCAGGATTCGGGTGCCAAGGTTTCGGATACCGATTACGCGGATGCCGTGACACTTCACTTGGTGTTTAAGGCTGGGGAGCAGGAGCTGTTTTGCGCCAAGATGCGCGAGCTTATGGCGGGGCGCGAGGAGATCGAGGTCGGCGCTCCCGAATTTGCTGAGTTCTAACGGCGACGGCCGGCGTGCTTTTGGATGGATCCCAAGCGCGCCGGCCGTCGTTTTCTGTTGCTGCCATTTACTCGGCGAGCTGCTTTAGCATATCGCAGGCGATTTCGACGGCATCGTCGATGCAGCCGGGGCAGCTACGGAGCGGACCCTCGTCCGATCCGACGCCCTTGAGCGTGCCGCAGACGGTCGTCGTGTTCTTCGTTTTAAAACGCTTGGCGATTTCGCGCGACAGCTTGTAGGTCTGGCCCTTGGTCTTGGGGTTTTCCATGCCGTCGCTCATTACAAAGCCCATGATGGCCACGGCGCCCGAGATGGCGCCGCAGGTTTCGGTCATGCCGCCCATGCCGGCGCCAAATCCCTCGGTGAGGGTAAAGGCGGTCTGGGGGTCGAGCCCGACGGCAGGTGCGAGCGTGCAGGCGACGGCCTGTGCGCAGTTGAAGCCTTGGGCGTGGTATTCGGCAGCCTGAGCTTGGCAGGCGGCGGTGTCGAGCTGAGCAGTATCGATTTGCTTCATCGTTGTCTCCTTGGTCACGGTGTACTCGCCTATGGTACCCGTGACGGGGCATGTAATCATCGAGAGCTTCATGTATGCCTCGTTTTTATCTATCGAGCAAATGCCCAAGGCTTGAGATAAATACCCTTGATCAATTAGTCCCATAACCTACCTTGGGGATGGGTTGAGAGGGGTGCAGGGTAGCGGTATCGTGAACCAAATGAAACGTAACCCAGGCAAGGGAGCTAGATATGAGCGAGCAGACCATCGGTACTACATGTGTTCAAGGCGGCTATCACCCGGGAGATGCCGAGCCGCGCCAGGTGCCCATCTACCAGTCCACCACGTGGAAGTACGACACGTCGGAGCATATGGGCAAGCTGTTTGACCTGGAGGAGTCGGGCTACTTCTACAGCCGCCTGCAGAACCCCACGTGCGATCTGGTTGCCGCCAAGATCTGCGAGATGGAGGGAGGCACCGCCGCGATGCTCACGAGCTCGGGCATGGCTGCGAACTTCCTCGCGATCTTTAACGTGGCCGGTGCCGGCGATCATGTGGTCGCTAGCTCTGCCATTTACGGCGGTACGTATAACCTGCTCGCCCATACTATGGAGCGCATGGGTCTGACCTGCACGTTCGTCGCCCCCGACTGCACCGATGAGGAGCTCGAGGCAGCCTTTGAGCCCAACACAAAGCTCGTCTTTGGCGAGACGATCGCAAATCCCGCCCTTGCCGTGCTCGATATTGAGCGCTTTGCCAAGGCCGCACATGACCACGGCGTGCCGCTGATGGTCGACAACACCTTCCCGACGCCCGTGATGTGCCGTCCCTTTGAGTGGGGCGCCGACATCGTTACGCACTCCACCACCAAGTACATGGATGGACATGCTGCCTACCTGGGCGGCGTGATCGTCGACCACGGCCAGTTTGACTGGATGGCCCATGCGGACAAGTTCCCGGGTCTCACCACGCCTGACGAGAGCTACCATGGCGTGACCTATGCCGAGAAGTTCGGTCGCGAGGGCGCCTTCATTACCAAGGCCACCGCGCAGCTCATGCGCGATCTTGGCCCCATGCAGAACCCGCAGGCGGCGTTCTTCTTGAACAGCTCGCTCGAGAGCCTGCATGTGCGCATGCCGCGTCATTGCGAGAACGGCCTGGCCGTTGCCAAGTTCCTGCAGAGCCATCCCAAGGTGCGCTTCGTGAGCTATCCGGGCCTGGAGGGCGACAAGTACTATGACCTCGCTCAGAAGTACATGCCAAACGGTACCTGCGGCGTTGTGAGCTTTGGCTTTAATGGTGGTCGCGCGGCGGCCGAGACCTTTATGAAGAGCCTCAAGCTCGCCCAGATCGCCACGCATGTGGCCGACGCCCGCACCTGCTGCCTGCATCCCGCTAACGCTACGCACCGCCAGATGAACGATGAGGAGCTCATCGCCTGCGGTATCTCCGCCGACATGGTGCGCCTGTCGTGCGGCCTCGAGGATACGGCCGATCTGATTGCCGACCTTGAGCAGGCGCTCGAGCAGTGCTAGGCTAGCGTTCGTGCGAGGCGCCGATGCTGGCAGAAAGCTTCGGCGACCTTTAGTTCCGATTCCGTAGGCGGGACCCCAATTGCGGCTGTTTGCATGCGATTGGGGCCCCGTTTTTTTGCGTTGGGCCACTCGAAAGGATGGATATGGAGAAAACTGCAGAGCAGCTGCGCCGCGAGCACATTGCCCTAGAGGGCGACACCCATGGCAAGAACAAGTGGGCGATTCTGTTTACCGTGCTCATCATGACGTTTATGGTGTGTCTGGATTCGACCGTCGTGACCGTGGCGCTGCCCGTGATGCAAAAGGAGCTGGGCGTGGGCCTCGATCGCATTCAGCTGGTAAGCTCGGTGTATCTGCTTGCGACATGCGTGGCTATGTTGCCGTTTGGCCGTCTGGGCGACGTGCGCGGCAAGGTGAATGTGTTCCAGCTGGGCGTCATCGTCTTTTCGGTCGGTTCGCTGCTGTGCGGCCTTTCGTCCTCGCTCGAGGTTCTTATCCTGGCACGCATTGTTCAGGGTGTCGGTTGCGCGGCGGCCATGGCCAACAACATGGGTATCATCACCGAGTCGTTTCCGGCGCGCAAACGAGGCCGTGCCATGGGTATTCTCGCGACCTTCGTGGCCCTCGGCATGATGTGTGGCCCCGTGCTCGGTGGCATGCTGGTGGCAAGCTTTCCCTGGGAGAGCATCTTCCTCATCAACCTGCCCATTGGCGTCATCTCGTTTATCGTGGGGCTCTACACGTTGCCGCATGTTAAGCCGGAGGCCGGCGACCGTCCCATGTCCCTTGCCGAGGCCACTCGTCGCTGCTTTGCAAATTCGGCCTTTACCATCAACCTTGCCTGCATGCTCATCGTGTTCGTTGGTATTGGCGCATCCGAGTTTATCCTGCCGTTCTATTTTCAGGACGCCCACGGCTTTGGTTCCGACATTTCCGGATTGCTGTTTTTGGCGCTGCCGATGGTGAATGCCTTTATCGGCCCGCTTTCGGGTGCGGTTTCGGACCGTGTTGGCTGCGAGGGTCCCACGGCGGTCGGCCTGGGCGTGTACGTGTGCGGGCTCTTTGCGGTAAGTACGCTCGACGAGCACTCTTCCATCCCTGTGATTGTGTGCTGTGCCGCGTTTATGTCGTGCGGTACGTCGATTTTCCAGAGCCCCAACAACTCGCTGTATATGGGCTCAGCTCCGCGCGAAGCGCTCGGCTTTGCGGGCAGCCTGGGCAGCCTGGCGCGCTACGCCGGCATGGCACTCGGCATTACGGCGGCGTCGCATATCCTGTATGGGCAGATGAGCGTGGCGATGGGCGAGGCCGTGACCAGTTTTGTTGCAGGCCGTCCGGATGTATTCCTATTCGGCTTTCGCTCGGTGTTCTACGTACTTATGGCTGTGGCCGCTGTGGGCTTTGCGCTTGCCATGGTGCGTTTGGTGAGGATGCGCGCCCGCCATTAGCGTGTTGGGAGGCTGTCTGCCACGATTCGCGCCGTCCCAAAAAGACTGGTTTGTGGTGCGATGCGGCTTGTGGGGCGGGCGGGGGTCGGTCCGTGGTAGACTATCGAACAACGTTTATTAATCGCGCGGTATCGTTGCCGCGAGAAGGGGTTGCGCCATGCAGGAGCTTGAGGATCGTATTCGCCATGACGGCATCGTAAAGGCCGGTAACGTCCTTAAGGTTGACGCCTTCCTCAACCACCAGTGCGACGTTGAGCTGTTCGACCACATGGGTGCCGAGTGGGCCCGTCTGTTCGAGGGTGTCGAGATCAACAAGATCCTGACGATCGAGGCTTCGGGCATTGGCATGGCTTGCATCGCGGCTCAGCATTTTGGCGGCGTGCCGGTGGTCTTTGCCAAGAAGGCGCAGTCTATCAACCTTGACGGCGAGCAGTATGCCACGACCATCTACTCCTTTACCAAGCAGAAGGAGTACCCGGTCATCGTCGGCAAGCGCTTCCTGTCCGAGGGCGACAAGGTCCTGATTATCGACGACTTCCTGGCCAACGGCTGCGCGCTCGAGGGTCTCATCAAGATCTGCGAGGCTGCGGGTGCCGAGGTGTCCGGTATTGGCATTGCAGTGGAGAAGGGCTTCCAGGGCGGCGGCGATAAGCTCCGCGAGCGCGGCTTCCGCGTCGAGAGCTTGGCCCGCATCGCCGATATGGACTGCGAGACCGGCGAGATCACCTTCGCCTAAGCGCGCAACACAAGCGATTGGTATGCGATGTGACAAAGGGACCGTCCCTTTGTCACATTTTTTGTATGAGGGGAGGTGTTGATATGGATGAGAACAAGATGGGCTGGCGCGAGTATGCGCGCTATGCCGAGATGTCGGCCGAAGAGTTGGCGCGCGATTGCGAGGTGCAGGTGTTTCGCGCGACGGGTCCGGGTGGACAGGGCGTGAACACGACGGATTCAGCGGTGCGCATGAAACATATCCCTTCGGGGATTACCGTGACGGCGCGCGAGAGCCGCAGCCAGTTCCAAAATCGTAGCAGCTGCCTGCGTAAGCTGCGCGCCGAGCTGGGGCGTCGCGGGCGTCCACCGCGCCGACGCGTAAAGACCAAGGTGCCTCAGCGCTCTCGCCAGCGCAGGCTTAATGACAAGCACTTCAACGCCATTAAAAAGGCCAACCGTCGCAAGCCGGGCAGCGACGAATAGCTTCCTCATAAGTTGCGGTGAAATAGGGACTGTTTTGCGGCTTTAGCTGCATAAACAGTCCCTATTTCACCGCAACTTAGGTGGGGCTAGCGAGTTGGGTGCCAGACTTGGAGGGCACCGGGAAGGATGTCGACCTCGATGCGCGAGGCGACAACGGGCTCGCCGTCGGCCTGGATGGGGTAGTCGGGCTCCTCAAAGGTAAGCTCGGCATGGTGACAGCGGCGCATGCGAACCGGTGGCAGCTTGGTATGGTGGCCATCTTTGGCCGAAAGGAACATGGGAAGCGCGACCGCGCGCGGAACGGGGCCGCAGGCGTAGCAGACGTCGAGCATGCCGTCGCAGGGGTCGGCTTCGGGACAGATACGATAGCCCGAGCCATAGGTAGGACCCAGCTGAATCGCCATGACGATCGCCCTTACGCGCTCGGCGGGCGCGCCGTCAAAGCTGACTGTCATGGGGTAGTTGCGATAGCGTAGGCCAAACTGTTCTAGTCCCGAAAGAGTGTAGAGCGGCGCGCCGGTGAGACCCGTCTTTTTGCGCAGCTCGGTGGTGCCCAGGCCGATGGCGGCATCAATACCGACGGAGACCGTCTGGTCGTAATACTCGACGATTGCCTCGCCACTGCCGCTTGCGGGGTTCCATGAGCGAATCCGCCCGATGTCCTGACGCTGCAGCTCGCAGGTAAGCAGCGCACCAAAATCCTTGCCGGAGAAATCTTCGATGCCGAGCGTCTGGGCAAAATCGTTGCCGGAGCCCACGGGCAGGACGGCAAGAGCGGGGCGGGCGTCCGCCTTTTGCGTCATAAGCCCGTTGACGACTTCGTGGATCACGCCGTCGCCGCCGAGTGCGATAACAGTGCGATAGTCCGTTGCCTGGGCGGCAAGCTCCTTGGCGTGTCCCATGCGCTCGGTTAGCACCAAGTCAAACTGGGATGCGCGCGCGGTTATATCCAAAAAGCGCTGCAGGCGCTCGGCAACTTCGCGCGCCGCGCCCGACTGGGCGGCTGGGTTGGCGATGATGAGCGTGAGGCCAAAATCAGTTGCGTGCATGGGGCGACTCCCGGCGTATGACGTGACGGTGCGGTCGCGCTCAGGTCGAATTGCCCCCGATTGTGGCTGCACGTCGAATACTTACGTCTACTCTATCAGGTCGTTGTGGCGCTCGATAGCATCCGCTACCGTACCGCCCTCATCTACAATAAGCGAACGGCGCTTGGGCGAGATAATGCGCTGGGCGGGGTACACGCCGCGGTGTCCGGCGGTTAGGTAGCTGATAAAGGCCACGATGACAAAGAACCCGGCAGCCGTGCCGTGGAACAGGTCGATGGCCATCATACAGGTGGTGATAGGCACGTTAAGGCCGGCGCAGAACACGCCGAGCATGCCCAGCGCTGCCAGAAAGCTGGGATCGATTCCGACGAGGCAACCTATCCAGCCGCCGAGCGCCGCACCGATGCCAAACAGGGGCGTGACCTCGCCGCCTTGGAAGCCCGCGCCCAGGGTAAGCGCTGTGACGACCAACTTGATGGCTGCGTCCGCCAGGGTGGTGTTGCCGGCAAATCCGGCGCCGGAAAGCCACGTGGAAAGGCCGGCGTAGTTCCAGGCGTCGAGGAGGGCATAGGCGGCCAAAACCACGAGTGCGCCGATGAGTGCGCGAACGAGGTAATTGGTGATAAAGCGACCGTAGAGGCTCTTGACGGTTCGAACCGACCAGGCAAAGAGGCGTGCCGTCAGACCGAAGATAATTGCGCTGATAACAACGATGACGACCGTTTTGGGCGTCATAGCGGGAACGCTGGCGATGACATTCGCCTCGTACTCGGTACCTAGGGCGAGTGATGTAAAGTAGCCGGTAAACGAGGCGACCAGGCAGTAGATGCCCGCGGTGTAGTCGATCTTGCCGATAAAGCACATCTCCATGCCAAAGAAAGCCCCGGCAAGGGGCGAGCCGAATACGGCGCCAAAGGCCGACGAGATGCCGGCGAGCATGAGGTCGTGGTGGTCATGCTTTTTGAGGTGGGCGAGGCTCGAGATGTTGCTGGCGATGGTGCCGCCAATCTGCACCGCAGCTCCCTCGCGACCGGCCGATCCGCCCGTTAGGTGCGTGAGCGTGGAGCAGACGAAGGTGAGGACGGCCATGCGCATATGGATGAGGCGGGTGCCCAGAGCGGAGTCGATGACCAGGTTGTTACCGCGTTTGGCGGCGAGACCGTGGTTTTTGTACACCCATGCGGTGACAACGCCCACAACGGGAAGCAGCGCGTAAATCCACGCATGCTGCTCGCGATAGTCGGTCGCGATATTCAACGAGGCCAAAAACGCCCAAGCGGCAACGCCCATGGCGAGCGAGACGATGACGACGAGTGCGAGCAACTTGGCGCTCGCGAGTAGGTTGCGGGCGTTGCGGCGCGTGTCGGCAGCCAAGAGATGCTCAGAGCGGGTGAGCTGATGCCTGCCTGCCGCGATGACGTCGTTCAGAGAGAAAAAACCGCCTTCGTCGAGCGGCTGGGAATGATCCTGCGCTTCGTTTGCGCTTTCGGGTTTGTCGTTATGAGCCATACGTTCCTCTTTTAGGTTGCAACGCAAGCATTATAAAACGCGGTAAACGCGACGAGCCGGTGGGTTGGTTTCCATTCTGTTTCGCGGCCTGCAACTGACAGGTGTATTTGCGGGTGCAGGCCGAGTCGCGGTCGTGCGTCGGGGGATTATACTGAGACAAGCATAAAGAATCGGCGCCCCTGTTGTGCGCCGTGGCATTAAGAGGTGCATATGGCAGAGAAACTCATTCCGCTGGAGGACGCGCAGTCGATTGTTCTGTCGCACGTTGCTCCGACCGATCTCGTCGAGATTCCCGTGTGGCAGGCCGCCGGTCTTCCCTTGGCCGAGGACGCGGTGGCCGATATCGACATCTCGCCGTTTGCCAACAGCGCCATGGACGGGTATGCCGTGCGCTCGGCGGACTTGGCGCAGGCATCTGGCGAGGCGCCGGTGACGCTCGATGTTATCGGACATGAGGCCGCGGGTCATGTGTTTGGGGACGCAATCGGCGCGGGCGAGACGGTCCGCATCATGACGGGCGCGCCGGTGCCCGAGGGTGCCGATGCCGTGGTGAAGTACGAGATCGTCGATGTGCTCGACGGTGACGGCAACGAGGGCTCGCGTGTGAGGTTTTTGGCGCCGGCCAAGGTGGGGAAGAACGTTCGCTCTGCCGCCGAGGAGGCCCATGCCGGCGAAGTCGTGATGCGTGCTGGCGAGGTTGTGACTCCGGCCGGCGCCGGCCTGCTGGCAAGCGCCGGTTACGCGAGCGTGAAGGTCCATGCCGCTCCGCGCGTGGGCATTATCTCGCTGGGCACGGAGCTGGTCGCGCCGGGTGAGCTGCCGGCGCGCGGGCAGATTCGCGACTCCAACTCCTCGGCGCTGATGGCCGAGGCGCTCGATGCCGGCGCCGAGCCCGTGTTCTACGGTATTGCGCCCGACGATGAGCAGGCGATTGGCGAGCTGGTGCATCGCGCCACGCGAGAGTGCGATTTTGTCATTACGAGCGGCGGCGCCTCGGCGGGCGATTACGACTACGTGACGGCGCTCGTCCGGCGCGAGGGCGTGGTGCTGTTCGATCGCATCTCGATGCGTCCGGGCAAGGCCATCACGTTTGGCTTGCTCGGGGGCAAGCCCTACCTAGGGCTTTCAGGCAATCCGGCCGCGGCGTATGTGGGCTTTGAGATGCTCGCCCGTCCGGCGATTCGCAAGATGCGCGGCTTTGCCGAGGGCGTGCGTCCCGTGCAGCAGGCGACGCTCACGCACGGCGTGAAAAAGCGCCAGGACCGACGCTTCTTCGATCGCGCCACGGTTTTGCGCGACCCCGAGACCAGTGAGCTGTTGGTGACCGAGGCCAAGACGCAGAATTCGGCTCTGCTCGGCACGATGCAGCGGTCCAACTGCCTGCTGCGTATTGACGAAGGACCGTGCGAGCTCAAGGCGGGCGACGTCGTGGATGTCGTGCGTGTCGACCTGCCCGAGGGCACGGTGTTATAGGAGGAAGACTATGGAGTTGAAGATTTCGATCGTGACGTGCTCGGATACGCGCGATCTTGCTCAGGACGAGGCTGGAGCCGCACTCGAGGAACTTATCGAGGCGCAGGGCTGGACGGTCGTCTCACATGTGGTCGTGCGCGACGACGCCAGCGAGATCGGTGATGCCATTGTGGAAGCTGCCGATGAGTGCCACGCCAACGTCGTCCTCACCTGTGGCGGCACGGGACTTTCGATGCGCGACGTGACGCCCGAGGCGACGCGTGCCGTCTGCGACCGCGATGTGCCGGGTATTGCAGAGGCAATCCGTGCGTACTCCATGACCAAGACACGCCGCGCTATGCTCTCGCGCGCCGTGTGCATGCAGCGTGGGCATACGCTTGTCATCAACTTTCCGGGATCCACGAAAGCGGCCCGCGAAAGCTGGGAGGCCGTGAGCGATCAGCTGGAGCATGCGGCCCAAATGACGGCGGGCGGCGGACATACCAAATAAGCGGTTTACCTGCGGCGGGGCGACCTGAACGGCTGCTCCGCCTTTGTTTTCCGCCGAAGCGACGCCGAGGTGCACGGCAACTCGAAACTATATTCTCTAGCGAGAATAATTTCTCATTATCATTATTCGCGCGGAAGTATAATCTAGTAACAGAATAAAGCCTGCGGCGGGGTGCCCGGGCATAGCGTTCGAAAGGGTTGAATATGTTCGATATGGTTTCACGCCGCGGTTTTGTCTCGCTTTCTGCTGCCGCTGCCGCCGGCCTTGGCCTTGCCGGCTGCTCGGGCAACAAGACGTCCGAGCCCGCTGGTTCCGATGCCGGCTCCGTCAAGTCTTCCTCTAAGAAGAAGGCTGTCGAGCTGCAGGTCTTTGCCGCCAACTCGCTCGAGAAGGCCCTGCCCGAGGTTCAGGAGTTCTACACCGAGCAGACCGGCACCACGTTTGCCGACACGCAGTTTAAGGCGTCTGGCGACCTCGTCGAGCAGATGCGCGCCGGTGCCACGGCCGACGTGCTCATCACCGCTTCCAAGGGCACCATGGATGACGCTGAGACCGCCGAGCTCGTCGACGCCGGCACCCGTGAGGACATGTTCGTCAACGACCTCGTGATCATTCGCGCTGAGGGCTCCGACACCAAGGTCGAGGCCATCGCCGACGTCGCGAATCTGGACGGCAAGATTGCCATCGGCGACGCCAAGACCGTTCCCGCCGGAAAGTACGCCAACCAGGCTCTGGCCTCCGTGGGCCTCTACACTGGCACCGAGGGCGACGACGGCGAGTATACTCCCGAGATCGCCGACAAGGTCGCGCTGGCCGATAAAGTGGGCACCGCAGCTGCCTATGTGTCCACAGGCGACTGCGTGGCCGGTTTTGTCTACAGCTCCGACATCTTCCGCTACGACGGCATCGAGGAGGCCTTTGTGTGCCCCGAGGATTCGCACAAGCCCATTGTGTATCCGGGCGCTGTTGCCGAGAGCTCCGAACATGCCGACGAAGCTAAGGCGTTCATCGATTTCTGCCTGACCAACAAAAAGGCTCAGAAGATTTGGGCTAAGTACGGCTTTGAGCTTTCCGCGTAGTGCGGCTTGGCGCGATAATTCCATCGTTTTGTGTTTCACTCCGTCCTTGTATTCGCTTGGAGCTTTTCGTGCTTAATAGATTCCGCATGCTTGTCGCCTGTGCTTTGACCTTGACGCTTTGCTGGGTGCCGGGATTTGCGTTTGCTGGGGACGCTGAGGACGGGGCCCAGGTTGCTGCGACCGCTCATGGGCTTTCCTATGGGATCGAGGGTTTTGAGCGGCTGGCCAAGGGGACTGCTCGTGCCATGGAGGGCCAGCCTGAGGGCTACCGGTTTCCCGTTGACGAGGACGTGGACCTTGTAGTGGCGCCTGCTGCCGATCGCGTTGTGGTGTGGATATCGCCCAAGGCGGTCGAGAAGTATGGATTGGATCCGCAGGATAACGAGTGCGTATCGGGTCTCAAGGCCCTCGTCTGTAAGCTCGACAGCGCAAACTGCATGGGAGGTGCGCAGCTAGGGGACGTGGATCTTCCTTGGTATGTCACGGCGGAAACAACGTTTGATGCCGGCGGGTATACCTATGGCTTTGACGAGCGCGGTGCGGATGGGGACCGCTATGTGGTGATTGCATCAGCCTCGGGTGATGCCAAGGGCGGCGCGCGTTGGCTTGATAGCGCTCAAATGGTAGAAGCATCGTCTGTCGTGTTGCGGCATGAGCAAGGGCCCTTGACCTCTCTGGTCTCCTTTTTGGGCGACATCGACTATCGCCCGTTTTGGGTGTCCATTAAAACGAGCGGCCTTGCCCTGGTGATCTCCCTTGCGCTGGGCCTGTTCGCCGCGTGGAAGACTATGGGTACCTCGAGTCGCATCAAGGGCCTGCTCGACTCGGTCTTTACCATCCCCATGGTGTTGCCGCCCACGGTCTGCGGCTTTTTGCTGCTTATGCTGTTTGGTCGCTCGACCGGGGTGGGCCAGTGGCTGATTGCGCACGGCGTCTCGATTGTCTTTACGTGGCCGGCGGCGGTGATCTCTGCCGTGGTGGTATCGTTCCCCCTGGTCTACCGTACGGCGCTCGGCGCCTTTGAGAGCCTCGACACGCAGATGCTTGACGCCGCGCGAACCCTGGGATGGTCCGAGCGTCGCATCTTTGCCAAGCTTATGATGCCGCTTGGGTGGCCTTCTATTGCTGCTGGTACGGTCCTCGCCTTTGCCCGCGCGATGGGAGAGTTTGGCTGCACGCTGTTCTTTGCGGGCAACTACGCCGGCATTACGCAGACCATCCCCATCGCCATCTATTTTGAGTGGATGGGCGGCAATACGTCGGTCGCGCTCTTCTGGGTCGTGGTCGTAATTGCGTTCAGCTTCCTGGTCATCCTGTTCATTAACATGTACACCGCCCATTCGCAAAAGTATCGCGAGCGGGGCCTTTCCCATGCGGGGCGCAAGCAGGCCAAAGACCTCGCCGGACAGGGTGATTCGCTCGACCCGGCGGGCGGCGATGCCCTGCGAATCGATCGCGAGGCGCTGGCCGAGCTTATGCGCGATGACGCGGTCGCGAAGGGAGGTCGATAGGCCATGTCGCTCGTTCTGGATATCAAAAAGCGCTATCCCGGGTTTATGCTCGACATGCAGCTTGAGGCCGGCGAGGAGCGTGTGGCGCTGCTGGGCGCCTCGGGTTGCGGCAAGAGCTGCACGCTGCGCTGCATTGCCGGCGTGGAGACGCCCGACGTGGGCAAGATCGTCGTCAACGGTGTGACCTTTTTTGACTCGGCGGCGGGCATCGACCTGTCGCCCCAGGAGCGCAAATGTGCCCTGTTGTTCCAAAACTATCAGCTGTTTCCCAACATGACGGTGGCCGATAACGTATGCGCCGGCGTAAAGGATGCGGGCGACGCCGCGGCGCGTAAAAAACTTGCTGAGCGCTACCTGGGCATCTTTGGCCTGGCCGATTTCGCCGACCGTTATCCCGCGCGGCTCTCGGGTGGCCAGCAACAACGCGTGGCGCTTGCCCGCATGGTGGCGGCATATCCGGGCATCTTTATGTTCGACGAGCCCATGAGCGCGCTCGATTCCTATCTTAAGAGCGCGCTCGAGCAGAACATGCTCGACCTGTTCGATGTATGCAACCGCACCGTGCTCTACGTGAGCCACGACATCGACGAAGCGTGCCGCCTGTGCGGGCGCATCTGCGTGATGCACGACGGGCATGTGGAGGAGATCGGCTCCGTCGAGGACGTGGTCCGCCGTCCGCAGACGCTGGCGGCACTGCGCCTGACGGGCTGCAAGAACACAAGCCGGGCGCGCAAGATCGGCGACGAAGAAGTTGAGGCCCTCGACTGGGGCATGACCTTTAACGTGGGTCGCGAGGTGCCCGACGACGTGGCGTACCTGGGCATTCGCGCAAGCTACTTTCATGTTGACAATCGCGCGGAGCGGGGTCGCAACAGCTATGATTTGCACGTGGCCCGAGTGAGCGATTCGCGCTTTGAGCGCCTGGTGCTGCTGGACGTGCCGCGTGCTGATGCGCCCACGCGTCTGCAGTGGAAGGTCAACAAGGTGGGCGTGCCTGTCGACGAGCTGCCGCAAGCAGGCGAGACGCTGCGCATGCATTTCGATGCGAGTAGGATCCATTTGGTTTGTCGGTAGCGCCGGGTAATGCCGTCGGGGATATAAGTCTCGGCGGCTTTGTCTTGCCGTTCGCCGAATGGGGAATGACAAACTCTTATCAACACAGATAATTATTTATTAAACGGCGGCACACGACGCTGTCGTACGAATGTCAACGGTGTTTGCATGGTCGACGACCGTTGATATAGTTGACCTTAACTTGTAAAGGAGGGCGCGCACATGCCGCAGACGACATACATTCGCCGCGTTGCCGCGCGCGCCCTGTATATGGCTCGGAGTCGCATATGAGCAGGTATGTTCACGGCTCCGGGAGAGACGACGCACAACTAAATAATCGACCGCAAAGCAGGTTCCCCAAAATTCCGGGTTTAGGCACGGCTGGGTTTTCGCCGCCCGCCGTGCAGCAATACCGTAGCTGTCCGTATTTGGTTCGAGAGGGGAACCGTCATGGCTGAAGAATTCGATTTCCATCCGATGTGGGAGAGCCTCGGCATGAATCTTGCCGATCACGACATGCTGCTGGGCGCTGTGGGCCAGATGTACGGCGATATGTTCCTGACGCAGAACAATCGCCCCAAGTCCACGTCCTACCTGGATTTTGTCGCCACCAACATCCACAGCGGCCGTATTAAGGAGATGCTCGACAAGAAGGAGGCCGGCGAGGCCACCAAGATCGTCGGTTCGTTCTGTGTGTACGTGCCCGAGGAGATCGTGCTTGCCTGCGATGGCATCCCCGTTGGCCTGTGCTCGGGTGCCGACTGGGTGACCGACAAGGTCGAGGAGCATCTGCCGCGCAACACCTGCCCGCTCATCAAGAGCTTTGCCGGCTTTAAGCTGGGCGAGGTCTGCCCCTACATTGAGTCGAGTGATCTGGTGGTGGGCGAGAACACCTGCGATGGCAAGAAGAAGGCCTACGAGTTCTTTGCCACGCAAAAGAACATGTACGTCATGGATATCCCCAACGTGCACGACGAGTCGACGCTCGTGACCTGGAAGGCCGAGGTTAAAAAGCTTGCCGCCAAGATCGAGGAAGAGTGCGGCGTCAAGATTACGCCGGAGCGCCTGAAGGCTGCCATCCACGCCGTCAACGAGAAGCGTCGCGCCCTGCAGCGTCTGGCTGCCACGCGCGCTGCCGATCCGGCGCCCATCAGCGGTCTCGACAGCCTGCTGACCGTTCAGGCCGCCTTTATGGACGACACGCCGCGTCTGACCGGAGCCATCAACGATATGGCGGCTGAGTGCGAGCGGCGTGTCGAGGCCGGCGAGGGCGTGGCGCCCAAGGGGACCAAGCGCATCCTGTACACCGGTACGCCCATGGCCGTGCCCAACTGGAAGCTGTTCAACCTCATCGAGAAGGCCGGCGGCGTTGTGGTGGGCGAGGAGTCCTGCACGGGTTCGCGCTACTACAAGGACCTGGTCGACGAGTCCGGCGAGACGGTCGACGAGATGCTCGACGCCATCGCCGAGCGCTACTTTAAGATCAACTGCGCCGTCTTTACGCCCAACGACCAGCGTATGAAGGACATTGTCCAGATGGCCAAGGACCTGCATGCCGACGGCGTCGTCGACGTGGCCTTGCAGTTCTGCACGCTCTACGAGATGGAGTCGTTTGCCGTGGAGAAGGCCGCCGAGGAGGCAGGCATTCCGTTTATGCACATCACGACCGACTACGCCGGTGAGGACGCCGGCCAGCTGCAGACGCGCATTGAAGCTTTCTTGGAAACCATTTAGGGGTATCCGTCCCGGCGGCTTCCCCAGGCACCCGATCTTGCCGTTCAAACCATCGTTTGCGTACCAAAGTACGCGGCGCTTCTCTTTCACGGCAACCTCGGGCACCTGGGAAAGCCGTTTCCTTGGTTGGTCAAAAGGTTTGTTAAGGAGTTATATGTCGGAAAATATGGAGCAGCCGTTGCCATCCACGTTTGAGGAGTTCAACGAGCAGCGCAAGGCGGCGTTTATTCGCGTTAAGGATTACAAGCAGGCGGGCAATCGCCTGGTCGGCTTTTTGTGCAGCTATACGCCGCTCGAGATTATCGATGCAGCGGGCGCCTCGAGCGTGGCGCTGTGCGGTACGTCCGATGAGGTGATTCCCGAGGCCGAGAAGGTGCTGCCGGCTAACCTCTGCCCGCTCATCAAGTCGACGTACGGCTTTGCCTACTCGCAAAAGTGCCCGTTTACGTACTTTAGCGACATGATCATCGGCGAGACCACCTGCGACGGCAAGAAGAAGATGTATGAGTTACTCAACGAGCTCAAGCGCACGCACATTCTGCACCTGCCGCAGGGTCGCGATCGCGCCTACGAGCGTGAAGGCTGGTACGAGGAGTGCCGCCTGCTCAAAGAGGAGCTCGAGAACTTCTACGGCATTACGATTACCGACGATGACCTGCGCGCTGCCGTCCGTCGTCGCAACC
Organism: Collinsella sp.; assembly: GCA_014871645.1. Taxonomy (GTDB): domain Bacteria; phylum Actinomycetota; class Coriobacteriia; order Coriobacteriales; family Coriobacteriaceae; genus Collinsella. Next base: position 54,795 of record WGSN01000007.1, on the reverse strand, counting down.
GCTTGCGTGCGGCCCAGCTCGAGATGTTTGCGCTGCAGGCCAACCAGCCGGCGGCCATGAGCGGCGTCGACCTGATGAGCACCATGTTTGCCGGCACGTTCAGCTTTGATATCGAGGCCTATACGCAGCAGCTGGAGCAAAAGGTTGCCAAGCTGCGCGAGGCCTACGACGCGGGCGAGCGCCCGGTTGCGGCGGATGCCAAGCGCATTCTGATCACCGGTTGCCCGGTGGGCGGTGTGATCAACAAGATAGGTCGCACCATCGAGTCCAACGGCGGCGTGGTCGTGTGCATGGACGACTGCTCGGGCGAGCGCACGGCGGCCATGATGATCGATCCGGAGGCTCCCGACATCCTGCGCGCCATCGCCGACCGCTACCTGGATATCAACTGCTCGGTCATGACGCCCAACGACGGCCGTATGGAAAACACGCTGGCCATGTGCGAGAAGTATCACGTCGATGGTGTAGTGGAGAGCGTGCTCCAGGCGTGCCACACCTTTAACGTGGAGAGTGCACGCATGCAGGAGGCCGTCGAGGGTGCGGGTATTCCGTACATGAAGATCGAGACCGGCTACAGCAACGGCGACATGGGCCAGATCGAGACGCGCATCGCCGCCTTCATCGAAACCCTCTAGCTTCCTCAGGCACCGGATCTTGCCCCTCAAACCGTCGCTTGCGTACCCAAAGTACGCTGCGCTCCTCTTTCGGGGCAATCTTCGGCACCTGAGAAACCTAGAGCTAAGGCGCCTGAACGCGCCGCTGTCTTTGATGTTTAGATTGGGAGAGAGCCATGATAGGGATCGGGATCGATATCGGGTCTACGGCGGCTAAGGCTGCTCTGGTCGATGGGGAGGGTTCGGTGGCGTGGACGTGCGTGCAGCCAACCGGGTTTTCCTCGGTCGATGCTTCCGAGCGGCTGCGCGAGGCGCTGGCAGCGGCCGGCTACGACGTGACGGCCGACGACGTGCGCGTGATCGCGACCGGCTACGGTCGTGTCGCCGTGCCCTATGCGCACAAGGTCGTGACCGAGATCACCTGCCACGGCACCGGTGCCGTGCGCCTGTTTGGCGATCACGGCACGGTGATCGACGTGGGCGGTCAGGACACCAAGGTCATTCAGCTTAAAAGTGGCCGCGTGGCCAAGTTTGCCATGAACGACAAGTGCGCCGCCGGCACGGGGCGCTTTTTGGAGATCATGGCCGACCGCCTGGGCATTTCCCAGCAGCAGATGGCCGACCTGGCGCGTTCCGGCGAGCCCACCAAGATCAGCAGCATGTGCACGGTGTTTGCCGAAAGCGAGGTTATCAGCCTGATCGGTCGCGGTGAGCCGCGCGAGAACATTGCGCGTGGCGTGATCGACAGCGTGGTCTCGCGCGTGGCCACTATGGCCGGGCAGGCGGCGGGCGCCCCGTACTACCTGACCGGTGGCCTGTGCGAGAACGCCTTCGTGGTGGAGCGGTTGGGCGAGCTACTGGGGTCGCCGGTGACCACCTCACCCCAGGCTCGCTTTGCCGGAGCGATCGGCGCGGCGATTCGCGCCGCCGCCTTGGCCTAGGGGTGTACCGCGACATGCGCATCCTCAATATCACGGCACAAAAACCAGATAGCACCGGCAGCGGCACCTACCTTGCCGCGCTTGTGCGCGAGCAGATCGAGACGGGGCATCGCGCCGCCGTGCTTTGCGGTGCGGCGCCGGGTGATACCCAAGGCGAGCTGGACCGGCGTGCTGCCGTGTTTGCCGTACCGTTCGAGTCGCCCGAGCTGCCGTTTCCCATCTGCGGTATGTCCGATGTCATGCCCTATCCCTCTACACGCTATCGTGACCTGACGCCTTCGATGCTCAAGGCATTTGAGCGGGCATTTGCTAATGCAATCGATCGGGCGGTGACTGAGTTTCGGCCCGATCTGGTGCTCTGCCATCACCTGTATCTGGTGACCGCATTGGCGCGCGAGTGCGTCCGGGGCGTGCCGGTTGTTGCCGTGTGCCATTCGACCGATCTGCGACAGCTGCGTTCGCATGCGCTCGAGCGCGATCGCATCGTACGTGCGGTTCGTCGGCTCGATGCCGTCTTTGCGCTCCATGCTGAGCAGGCTGAGCAGATTGGCCTGGTGTGCGGCGTCGATGTCGATCGCATCCACGTGATTGGGACGGGTTACGACCGTCGCGTCTTCTGCCGCGACGCAAGCGTGGCGAGGCAGCCGGGATCGCTTGTGTACGTGGGCAAGATTTGCTTTAAAAAGGGCATCGAGTCGCTGGTTCGAGCCGTGTCATTGCCGATTGACGATGACGTCCGCTCATCTGGCTTGGTACTCGTGGGCGACCGCGGGGACGATGCCGAGTACGCGCGTATCGAGCGCTTGGCCGCGGCCTCGGATGTGCCGGTGACGCTGGCGGGGCGCCTGGATAGCGATGGACTCGTGCATGCCTACCGCAGTTCCGACGTCTTTGTGCTGCCTTCGTTTTACGAGGGTCTGCCGCTCGTGACGATTGAGGCCCTCGCGTGCGGCTGCAAAGTTGTGGCGACCGATTTGCCCGGCGTTCGTCCCTGGATGGAGGCGATGCTTCCCGGTGCGCCCGTGACGTGGGTGGCGTCGCCGCGTATGACGGATGTCGACACGCCCGTGGCGGCCGACCTTCCGTTGTTTGAGCGCGCGCTGGCAGATGCTATCGCGCGGGCGCTTGCGGCGCCGCCTTCGACGTTCGAGCCGTCGGCGGTCTCTTGGGAAGCGTGCCTGGCGCGTATACTTAAAGTCGTTGATTTGTTGGAAGGGGGTTCGTATGGCTAAGGACACCATGAGGCTCACGTCTATGACTGCCGCGAGCGGTTGAGCCGCTAAGTTGGCTCCCGGAGCCCTCGCCCAGGTCCTGGGCGATTTGCCAAATGTGCATAACGACAACTTGCTCGTGGGGTTCGATACCTCTGACGATGCGAGCGTCTTTCGCGTAGGGGAGAACCTGGGGCTTGTGCAGTCCATCGACTTCTTTCCACCGATGGTCGACGACCCGTTTCTGTTTGGCCAGATTGCCGCGGCCAACTCGCTGTCGGACATCTACGCCATGGGCGGGCGGCCGAGCCATGCCATGAACCTACTCTGCATACCCAGTTGTCTGGGCATCGAGGTTGCCGGTCAGATTCTGGCGGGCGGCGCCGACAAGTGCGTCGAGGCGGGTTGCTCTATCGCGGGCGGCCATACCATCAACGACGACGAGCCCAAGTATGGCCTGTCTGTGAGCGGCTTTGTCGCGCTCGACCGCATGCTCGCCAACAGCGGCGCACGCGTGGGCGATGTTCTGCTGCTGACCAAGGCGATCGGCTCGGGCATTATCACCACGGCCATTAAGGGCGAGCTCATCGAGCAGGACGAGGCCGCGGCCGCGGCCATGTTTGACTCGATGCGCACCCTCAACGAGGCGCCGATTCGTCTGGCCGAGGGGCTCGAACTTCACGGCTGCACTGACATTACGGGCTTTGGTCTGATCGGGCACGCGTGTGAGATGGCCGAGGGCTCGGGCGTGCAGGTTGAGCTTGCGTCGGGGGCGGTGCCGCTCTTTGACCAGGTGCTCGATATGGCGCGTCTGGGCATTATCCCCGCGGGCTCCTACCGCAACCAGGACTTCTTTGGCCCGCGTGTGGCTGCCGACGAGGACCTGGAGCCGGGTATGCTCGACGCGCTGTACGACCCGCAGACGTCTGGTGGTTTGCTTATCGCGGCGCCCGCGGCGGATGTGGATGAGCTTGCGCGTCGCCTGGATGCCGAGGGGTGCATCGCCGCCGTTGTCGGGCGCGTGTGCGAGGCGGAGCAGGGCGGTCCTGCCGTCCGCGTTGTTCGCTAGCCCGCACGCTTATGTAACTGTTTATCGTTCTCTAGAACGGTTCTTTCGAAAGGATTTTGCTATGTCTACCAAAATTGAAGTCAATGCCATGGGCGATGCCTGCCCGCTGCCCGTCGTCAAGACGCTTAAGGCACTCAAACAGCTTGATGGCGAGGGTGCCGTGGTGACCTCGGTCGATAACGAGACCGCCGTCAAGAACATCTCCAAGATGTCGCAGGAGAAGGGCTGCACGGCCTCGGTCGAGAAGATCTCGGACGCCGAGTGGCACGTGACCGTCACGACCGCCGGTGCCGTGGCCGTTGCGGACCCCGAGCAGGACGGTGCCGCTTTCTGCGACGCCAACGCCGGCAAGGGCAAACTCGTCATTTCCGTCTACACCGATTGCATGGGCCGTGGCGACGACGAGCTGGGCCACAAGCTCATGAAGGCGTTTATCTTTGCCGTGACGCAGCAGGAGGAACTGCCCGCGACCATGCTGTTCTACAACGGCGGCGCCAAGCTCACCGTCGAGGGCTCGCCGGTGCTCGATGACCTGAAGGGCCTGGCCGAGCAGGGTGTCGAGATTCTCACCTGCGGTACCTGCCTCGACCACTATGGCATTAAAGACCAGCTTGCGGTGGGCGAGGTCACTAACATGTACGTGATCGTGGAGAAGATGGAGCAGGCCGTGCGCGTCGTGCGCCCGTAGCGTATTGGTTGGAGTTGCCATGAGGGAGAAGCGCCCGGCGCTTGTCATCACGTTTCCCACCACGGCGGCCGCCATGGGCTGCGAGTCCCTGTGCATCGAGCGCGGCCTTCCCGGGCGAACGATTCCCGTGCCCGGGGAGGTCGCTGCCGGCTGCGGTCTGGCGTGGAAGGCGTTGCCTGCCGATGAGGAACTGCTGCGCGGCGAACTCGCCGAGGCGGGTGTTCCCACCGAGGGCTATACCGTGATTGATATGTGGGAGGTCGTGCGATGATCTATCTGGATAACGCGGCGACGACCATGCACAAGCCGCAGACGGTCATCGATGCCGTGACGCAGGCGATGTGCTCGCTCGGCAATGCCGGGCGCGGCGCCACGTCGGGTCCCCTCGATGCCGCTCGTACGATTCACGCTTGCCGTGCCAAGCTCGCGCGCCTTTTGGGTTGCCCGAGGGCGGACCATGTGTGTTTTACGCCCAACTCCACCGCGGCGCTCAACACCGTTATCAATGGCGTGGTGCGCCCCGGCGACCGCGTGGTCACGACGGTGCTCGAGCATAACTCCGTGCTGCGTCCGCTTAACCGCCTGGCGACAGAGCAGGGCGTGACCGTTGAGCATGCGGGCTGCGACGCGAACGGCGTGCTCGACTACGACGAGCTCGAGCAGCTGGTCACGCCGGGCACGCGTGCCGTGGTGGTGACGCACGCCTCCAATGTGACCGGCAACGCGGTCGACATCGCGCGCGTGGCCGCCATGGCCCATGCGGCAGGTGCGCTGGTGATCGTCGACGCCTCGCAGTCTGCCGGTACGGCGAAGATTGACATGGATGCCATGGGGCTCGATGTTGTGTGCTTTACCGGCCATAAGGGGCTCATGGGACCCCAAGGCACCGGCGGCCTGGCCGTGGCGGAGGGCATTGACGTGGCCCCGTGGGCCATGGGTGGCACGGGCGTGCACAGCTTTGACCCACTGCAGCCACTTGAGTGGCCCACGCGCCTCGAGGCGGGCACGCTCAACGGTCACGGCATCGCTGGACTTTCTGCCGGTCTCGACTTTATTGAGGCACAAGGCGGGGTCGAGGCGATTGCTGCCCACGAGCGTGCGCTCGCTGATCGCTTCCTTGCCGGTGTGCGCAAGATTCCGAGGATTAAGCTCTACGGCGCCTTTGACCAGCCGACGCGCTCGGCGATTGTGTCGCTCAACGTGGGTGATATCGACTCTGCCGAGATCTCGGATGCGCTCATGCAAGGGTGGGGAATTGCGACGCGCCCCGGCGCCCATTGCGCTCCGCTCATGCACCGTGCGCTGGGGACCGAGCGCCAGGGTGTCGTTCGCTTCTCGTTTGGGTATTTCAACACGGACGAGGAAGTCGACACCGCGATTGACGCTTTGCGCGATTTAGCCTGCTAGAGCGTATATACTTGCGGGACGGGTCTTTTCCCGTCCCGTTTTTTGTTTCGACCCGAAAGGTGTGCCTATGGCTTCATCCGCTCCGCGCGGTTTGCGCTCCGACCATGTCGTTACCGTCGGCATTGCGCTGTTCTCGATGCTCTTTGGCGCCGGCAACCTCATCATTCCGCCGTTGCTGGCACTTCAGGCCGGCACGGCCACGCCGCTTGCCATGATCGGCTTTTTGATTGCCGCTATCGGTCTGCCCGTCATGGGTTTTATCGCCGTAGCGCTTGCCGGAACGGCGCGCGAGCTTGCCGGCCGCGTGCACCCCAAGTTTGGCGAATTCTTCGTTGCGGCGGTCTACCTGGCCATCGGTCCGTGCCTGGCCATTCCGCGCACAAGCTCTACGGCGTTCGAAATGCTGGTGCCGCTGCTACCCGAGGGTGTTTCACTCGGCACGGCACGTCTGGTGTTTGCAATCGGGTTCTTCGTCGTCGCGTTTGCGCTCACGCTGCGCCCGGGTGTCATCACACGCGTGCTCGGTCGCATTACGGGCCCCGCGCTCATTGCGCTCATCGTGCTCGTCGTGGGTGCTGCCGTGATCTCGCCGCTGGGACCGGCTGCCGCGCCTCAGGCTCCCTACGATGCAGGCGCCGCCGTGCAGGGCTTTCTGACTGGCTATCAGACCATGGACCTGCTCGCGTCGCTCGCCTTCGGCATCATCATCGCCGAGACCATCCACGAGCTGGGTGTTACCGATGACAAGCGCGTGGCCTTCGAGATTTCGCGTTCCGGCGTGATCGCAGGCGTGCTTATGGCCATCATCTACTGCGGCTTGGGCCTTGCCGGTATGCAGCTCGGCACCGTGATGCCCGATGCCACCAATGGCGCCGCCATCCTTGCCCGCTCTGCCTCCATGCACTTTGGCCTTGTCGGCACGGTCGTGGTCTTCGCGATCTTTTTCCTCGCTTGCATGAACGTGTGCATCGGCCTTATCAGCTGCTGCTCGCGTTACTTCTGCGAGACGTATGTGGTCGAAGGGGGAGCGGAGGCTTCCGAGGAGGCCATACGCCGTCCCTTTGCGGTTCTCGCCTTTGTGTTCGCGGCGTTTTCGTGCGTGCTCTCCAACGTGGGCCTCGACGTGATTCTTATGTTCTCGGTGCCCATGCTCAACGCCTTGTATCCCGTCGCCATCGTACTGGTGCTTATGGGCCTGGTGCACGGCTTTTGCGACGCGCATCCGCAGGTGTGGGTTTGGGTCGGCGGCGTGGTCGCGGTGCAGAGTGTGATCACCTCGGTCCGTGACGCGTTCTTTACGGGCGCGTGGCTGCCGTTCGATGCGCTGCCGCTAGCGGACATTGGAGCCGCGTGGGCGCCGGTCGCCGTGGTGGCGTTTGTGACCGGTCTGCTCCATAGTCGTTTTGTCGCACATTCGAGGAGCTAAGGCATCAATGCTTGCACAGGCGGGGAGTCTACCCTATAATTTCCTTCGCTTTGGGACACGCAAGGTTTAGACCTTAGCTGCTCAACACCTTCGGGACGTGGCGCAGTTTGGTAGCGCGCCTGCTTTGGGAGCAGGATGTCGCAGGTTCAAATCCTGTCGTCCCGACCATATCTTGCGGGCGTAGTTCAATGGTAGAACCCCAGCCTTCCAAGCTGATGACGCGGGTTCGATTCCCGTCGCCCGCTCCACAAGATAGCTTAACGGCTCTGATTCCCTTTGGGATCAGAGCTGTTTTCATATACATGCCGGGGACCCCACATCCCCTCCTAAGTTGCGGTGAAATAGTTCCTGGATTAGCCGCAAAAGCTGTTATCCAGGAACTATTTCACCGCAACTTATTGAGGCCGAGCGGGCTGGGTCGATGATGGGTTCTGTTGTCGAGAAGATGAGGACAGCCGGTCAGGAGTCTGCGTAGGGTTTTGTGGTTGGTATACCGTAGCCGCGCATCATGGAGCCGAACGCTTTGACATCGTAGGTGTCTGAGAGCTTGAAATGAATGACGTTGTGGCCCATGGCACGCAGGTTCGTGTCGCGCATGAGGGCAGCTCGATAGGTTTTTGCCGCAGTATGTTCCGGATCATTTTGGGCATCGTCCTCAAACTTGCCTAGTCCATGCAGCTCAGCCAGCATCCATGAGCCGTTTGGCATCTGCCAGCCGTAATCTGCCAAATAATAGCCGGCGTTTCCCGGTCGAGTGATTTCAACCTGAAGTTCGGGAGCGGCAACTCCCGCCAGAATCATTGCCGCCCGTGCTTCGGATTCTCCACCGTTATCCGATCTGCCATCCATGTGTTCAAAAACGTCAAATGCGCGCGCGATGCCGTGCAGTCCGCGGCAGTTCGTTTGTGCATATGCACGCAATTCTTCACGCTCGACACCGTACTCACGAGCCAACCCGTCGACATAGCCTAGTGCATATCGAAAAGCGTTAGTTCGGGCGATGTCGACCACCGTGCGATATGGATTCGTTAACGTAAAAGGACCGAGCTGCCATACGTCGCCCGGCCGCCAGCGTCGGTATTCAACGAATTCGTACATATCGCGTCTGGTGGAACGCGGCAACAGCACTTGCACCTTGTCGAGAAGCGAATATGCAGAACCGATGCCATAGAGCAGTGCCGCCGTTGCTCCACAAAACACGGCATTCGGTTCAACGACCGCAATAGCGGATGCCAATTGAAAGATGCGATCTTCGACGCCGAGGTCATTCCAATACGCGGGATCAGCGTAGACATGGTTGTAGAGTCGAATAATCATCTCTTTTTGCATGAGCGCGTAGGCACAGCGTTCATCCCATTTTTTGGTAGCTACAAACAGGTGCCCGCCATGATGGGCCTCGAATAACCGGAAGAATAGCTCTAATTGCGGTTTGGTACAGCGTTTATCATGACTCATTTTCGACCCCATGGTCTCGAGGGGGAGTGAATGACACTACGCTATCCCATATTTGGCCCGCCTGACCTTGCCATGAACTGACCAAAAGCTTGACGGGGCAGGTCAGAGTCATGAGTCGTAGCCAAACATATCGGCAAACGGTTGATTAGTGCCCCTCGGCGGCACTAAAAACCACCCTTACAGAAAGTTGCGGTGGAATAGTTCCTGAAAGGCTCGAATAAGCCTAAATCCAGGAACTATTTCACCGCAACTCAGGTGGGGATGGGGCTGAGTGGCGGGCGATGCCGTTGCCTGTCGGTTAGTGGCGGGATTGGTGGCGGAGTTTGTCGATGGTGGAGTCGGTGCTTCGGCTGCGGGCTTCGGCGGCGCGGTCGCGAGCGTCGGCCGCGGTTTGGCGCTTGCGGCGGTAATCGATCATGCCTTGGATGATGGGCTTGCCAAAGCTCACGACATCATCGTTGTAGATGGCGGTTCGGGCTGCGAGGAGGCAGTCGGTAAAGTCCATATGGGTCTTGCCAAAGAGTTTGACGGCAAGGGCGACAACGGTGGGCTCGTCGACCATGACGTCATCGAGCGGCCTTTTCATGGCCGCAGTAATCTCAACGCGGGGAACCTTATAGACGTCGCGCAGCGTGACCACGACGCGCGTGATGATTTCGGGGTAGACGCGAGCGGTGCGCGTGGCGATGACCTTGGCGGCGCGCGGTGACAGAACCTCGTCGTCGTCAAGCAGGTAGCGCAGGATGACGGTCTCGTCGATGATGGTGCTACTCATGGATATCTACTTCCTCGGGACCCAAAATCGAATCGTCGCTTTCTGTGGCAAGGTACTCAATCCAGGCATTGCGCTCTTCGGAGCGGCGATTGGGGTCCCCATATGCTTTGAGCGATCCATAGGCGGCCGTGCCGTCCTTGGAACGCACGGCGACCGGCTGAAAGGGGAGCTTGCGCATCAAAATGCTCTGCGCGACAAAAAGGCGAACGGCCTCGGCAAGCGATGTGCCCATGGCGTCGTAGAGGCGCTCGGCATGCTGTTTGTCCTCTTCGCGAATGCGCACCTGCAGGATGGCTCGTTTTTGAGTCGATGACATCACTGGCCCCCTTAATGAGCGTGCAATATAGTCGGTCAAATGCGGCATGTGCCGATACTTGAGCATCTTATAACGATTACTTTATTTCGCTCAAGTAAATAACCATTAACATGTATACAAGCGTAATACATCCAAAATGAGAGTGCGTAAAAATCTCTGAGGCGTACGCATGTAATACACTCACCTTTATAGCCTCTAGAGAATAATTCCAACCTGCCAAAACCCCTGCAATACACCCGTATTGCAGGGCCTATGCTCAAGTTTGCCACCTGCAACTGCGTATATTTAACCTGTATATCGTTGGAGGAATTCTATCGAAGTGCCTGTTTCGCCGCATGCACTCGATACGCCGATGCCGGACCACGGGCGGTCCGGGTCAATGTCGACAGGGTCTCTCCGACAAGGGATTCAGGAGGGAGTGAACAACATGGGTAATAAGCGAGTCGTAGCCGATTCTTCGCGCTGCATTGGGTGTCAAACCTGCATGGCGGCGTGTATCGAGGCGCACGACATCCCCGGTAACATCGCCGCGCCGCGCCTGCGCGTGACGCGTACGTACGAGATTTCCGCACCGGTGGCTTGCCATCACTGCGAGGATGCCCCGTGCGCGAAGGCCTGTCCTACGGGCGCCTTGTTCTTTGATCCAAAGAACCATCGCATCGGCGTCAACGAGGACAACTGCATCGGCTGCAAGAGCTGCGTCATGGCCTGCCCCTTTGGCGCCGTGAGCGTGGCGACCACGCAGGTCCCCGTCTTGATGGGCGACGTGCGCGTAGGTTCGCAGACTAAGAGCTTCGTGCTCAAGTGCGACCTGTGCGTGGACCGTCCCGGCGGTCCGGCGTGTGCCGAGGCTTGTCCGACCAAGGGCCTCACCCTGGTGGACGAGGAGCGCTTGGCGGAGCTGACTGCCGAGCGTGCCCGCGCCACCATCGAAAACGAGGCGTAGGCGGGCGGCCATACAAGCCCAACGATTGTCAAATAAGTACCGATTAATCGGTAGCAGAGAAAGGAAGGAGGGTGTCATGGAGAAGCATAAAGTGATCTGCCCGTATTGCGGCGCCGGTTGCCAGTTTAACCTCTTGGTCCAAAACGGCCAGGTCGTGGGTACCGAACCGCTCAACGGCATCACCAATCAGGGCGAGCTGTGCCTTAAGGGCATGAGCGGCTACGACTTCATCAACGACACCAAGATCTTGACTCCTCGCGTACTGCACCCGATGATCCGTCGCACCAAGGGCGCGGATCTTGAGCGCGTAAGCTGGGACGAGGCACTGGATTTCACCGCATCTAAGATGCAGGCCATAATTGACGAATATGGTCCTAACGCTGTCATGACCACCGGCTCTTCGCGAGGCGGCGGCAATGAGGCGAACTACGTCATGCAGAAGTTTACGCGTGCGTGCATCGGCACCCACAGCGTGGACAACTGCGCCCGTACTTGACACGGCCCTACTGTCCTCGGTCTGATGGACACGGTTGGTTCAGGTTGCATGTCATGCTCCATCCCCGGTATGGAGGATGCGGGCTGCATTTTCCTCTTCGGCTATAACCCTGCCGATTCGCACCCCATCGTCGCAAGGCGTATCGTGCGAGCCAAAGAAAAGGGTTGCAAGATCATCGTCGCCGATCCGCGCCATATCGAAACCGCGCGTATCGCCGATCTCTACCTTCCGATCAAGAACGGTTGCAACGTTGCGTTCCTCAACGCCTTTGCCAACTGTCTGGTCAACGATGGCCTCTACGACAAGGAATTCGTCGCCGAGCACACGAACGGCTTTGACGAGTGGTGGGAGACCATCAAGAACTACACTCCCGAATCCGTACAGGACATCACGGGTGTCGAGCCCGCGTTGATCCACCAAGCTGCCGAGATGTACGCCACGGCGAAGCCCTCTGCCATCATTGGCTGGGGTATGGGCGTATGCCAGCAGAAGCAGAACCTGAAGACGGTGCACACCATCGCCTCCATCGCCTGCGTTGCCGGCCAGATCGGCAAACCCAATTCCGGCCTCGCGCCCGTGCGCGGTCAGAACAACGTTCAGGGCTCCTGTGATATGGGCATGCTGCCCAACCTGTACCCTGGCTACCAGAAGGTCACCGACCCGGCAGTGCGTGCCAAGTTTGCCAAGGCTTGGGGCGTGCCCGAGGAAAAGCTCCCGCTCGAGGAGGGCTACAAGCTCACCGACCTGGGCCACCTGGTCGACGAGGGCAAGGTGCACTGCTTCTACAACTACGGCGAGGACCCGGTGCAGACCGAGCCCGATTCGGCCGGAATGCGCAAGACGCTCTCCGAGCTGGATCTGTTCATTTGCCAGGACATCTTTATGACGCAGACGACCATGCTCGCCGACGTCATCCTGCCTGCCACCTCTTGGGGCGAGCACGAGGGTGTCTTTACCGCATCCGACCGTAGCTTCCAGCACTTTGACGCGGCTGTTCCGCCCAAGGGCGAGTGCCGTCACGACTGGGAGATCTTCGCGGATCTGTCTACGCGCATGGGCTACCCCATGCACTACGACAACACCGAGCAGATCTGGAACGAGTGCATTAGCCTATGCCCCAACTTTGTGGGTGCGACCTACGAGAAGATGGCTCCCGAGGGCGGCTACGCTCAGTGGCCCGTCAAGAGCACCGATGTGAACGACCACGGTACGCCCGACATGTTCGCTGGTGGCAAGTTCACCACCAAGGACGGCCGCGCCAATCTGATGGCGCACGACTGGGAGGCGCCCTCCGAGCTTCCCGACGATGAGTACCCGCTCATCCTGTGCACCGTCCGCGAGGTCGGTCACTACAGCTGCCGCTCGATGACCGGCAACTGCAAGACGCTGGCGCTGCTTGCCGACGAGCCCGGCTTTGTCCGCATGAATCCCGCGGACGCCCAGGCGCGCGGCATCAAGAATGGCGACATCGTCTCGATTCACAGCCGCCGCGGCCAGGTATACAGCCGCGCCGACGTGAGCGATCGCATCAACAAGGGCACGGTCTACATGACCTACCAGTGGTGGATCGGCAAGTGCAACGAGCTGACCATGCACAAGGTCGACCCGGTCTCGCATACGCCCGAGGACAAGTTCTCCGCCTGCCAGGTCGACGCTATCGCTGACCAGGTCTGGGCTGAGGGCGAGGTGGAGCGTCAGTACACCGAGCTCAAGCAGGCTCTGGTGGACGCCGCCGCTCCCCAGGACGTTGAGCCTGGCGCCGCCAAGTTCGACGACGAGACGCACGTGAACCAAATCGTGTAGTCCCGTTCTCGTTGGCTTTTTGGGCCGGGCGTCCCGTACGTTCGGGAGCCCGGCCCGTTATTTTGAAAGGAAGTGGGGATGAACCGCTTCATCGACATCAACCCGGAGAGGTGCATCGGCTGCGGAACATGCCAGTCCGCCTGTGCCGACGCCCACCGGATGCAGGGTCTTCAGGATACGCCGCGCCTGGCGCTCGTGAAGACCGGCGGTATTTCGGCCGCCCTTGCCTGCCACCATTGCGAGGGTGCTCCCTGCGCCGAGGTTTGCCCGGTGAATGCCATCGAGCACGATGGCGATCGCATCCACGTCAAGGAGCAGGAGTGCATCGGGTGCAGGCTGTGCGCCATCGCGTGCCCCTTCGGAGCCATCCATCCCGATGGCACGTCTATCGCCGGTGTCGCAGGCATGTGCGACCCGACGCCTTCGTATCCTAAGTCCCTGAGCAGCCTGCTTACGTGGGCTCCTGGCCAGTACACCTGCGCCGTCAAGTGCGACCTGTGTGCCTTCGATCCGGACGGCCCGCATTGTGTGGCGGCGTGCCCCACCAAGGCGCTGACCGTCATGGGCGGCGCGGCCGATCGCGAGCTCGACGAGGCCAAGCGCCTGCGCTCGATCGAAAACGGTCCGGTCGTCGACGTTACCGCTGTGGCCCAGGGCCTGTCCGAGAAAGCAGAAGGGAGCGTAAATAATGGATAGCATGACGCTGTTTATCGCATCGCTTGCCGTCTCGTGCATCGGTGCGCTCGCCTCGGTTCTGCTGATTAAGGCCGACAACGCCGCCAAGACCGCCGGCTGCCTGATCGGCGCCGTCGCGGCCGTGCTGTCGTTCATCGCGGGCCTCGAGGCCGTGCTTGGCGACGTTTCGTCCCTCAACACGGTCTTCTTCTTCCCGTTCGCCCGTCTCGAGCTCTTGCTCAACGGCCTTGCGGGTCTGATCGTGGTCCTCATCTCGATTCTCGCCTTTGCGGGCTTCATCTACGGTCTGTCCTACTTCGACGAGTACCCAGGCAAGGTCGGGCGCGCCGGCTTCTTTATGAACACCTTCGTCGCCTCGATGATGCTCGTCATCACCGCCGACAACGTGTTCTGGTTCCTGGTCGCCTTTGAGCTCATGTCCCTTACGAGCTACTTCCTTGTCGTTATCGAGGAGAACAAGAACTCCATTAGGGGCGGTTGGCTCTACTTCGTCATCGCGCACGTGGGCTTCGTTCTCATCATGGCGAGCTTCCTGCTCATGACCAACGGCGTGGGCGGTTCCTTCAGCTTCAGTGATTTCCGTACGCATGACTTTGGACCCGCCGTCTCCTCCGCGTGCTTCGTCCTCGCGTTCTTCGGATTTGGCGCGAAGGCCGGTATCATTCCGCTGCACTCCTGGCTGCCCCAGGCGCACCCCGAGGCGCCGTCCAACGTGTCCGCCCTCATGTCCGGCGGCATGATCAAGATCGGCATCCTGGGAATCCTCAAGGTCGGTCTCGACCTGCTCGCGGGTTCGGGCGTCCAGCTCTGGTGGGGCCTCATGGTCCTGGTCTTCGGATCCATCTCGTCGGTCCTGGGTGTCGTCTACGCCCTCCACGAGCACGACATCAAGCGCCTGCTTGCCTATCACTCCGTCGAGAACATCGGCATCATCTTGCTCGGTGTCGGCGCGTCCATGACGGCGCACGCCCTGGGCAACGACGTCATCGCGACGATCGCGCTCATGGCCGCCCTCTACCACACGCTCAACCACGCCATGTTCAAGGGCGAGCTGTTCCTCGGCGCGGGCTCCCTGCTCTATGCCACGGGTACGCGCAACATGGAGAAGATGGGCGGCCTGTTCCGCCGTATGCCGGTCACGGCCGTCTGCTTCCTCATCGGTGCCCTTGCCATCTCGGCTATCCCGCCGCTCAACGGCTTCGTTTCCGAGTGGTTCACCTACCAGTCCCTGTTCAACATCTCGACGCTCTCCGACCCGGTCGTCATGGTGTTCGCCGTCGCCTCCGCGGCCGCCCTCGCCATCACCGGTGCCCTGGCCGTCACGTGCTTCGTGAAGGCCTACGGCGTCTCGTTCGCGAGCAGCCCTCGTTCCCAGGAGGCCGCGAACGCCAAGGAGTCCCCGGCTCCGATGTTGTTCTCGCAGATGCTCCTCGCGGCCATCTGCGTGGTGCTGGGAATCGGCTCTCCCGTCATCGCCCCGGTTCTGGGCGACGTCGCCCAGAGCGTGCTTGCCGGCTCTGCCATCACAGCCACCTCGGGCGTGTCTCTGGTGAACGAGATTTCCGGTGCCGCCACCTCCACCCCCGCGATCGCCATCGCGCTCGTGGTCCTCACCGGCCTCGCGTTCGCGTTGAGGTCCTGCCTCGGCGCCAAGGCCCCCGCTAAGAAGACCGACCCTTGGGCGTGCGGCTACGAGCCCAACGAGCACATGCCCGTCGTCGCCACGAGCTTCGCGTCCGACGTCGAACTCTTCATGGGCCCGCTCTACACCCTGCGCGAGGTATGCACCAAGATCTGCTGGTCCATCGCGCACGTGTTCCAGAAGCTCACCGGTGTCGCCCAGGGCGTCGAGCCCCTGCCCGACCGTTTCCTGGTCGATGCACCGAGCGAGGGTGCCGACAAGCTGGCCGGCCTCGCCTCCAAGATCGAGGGCGGCAACTACTCCGTATACATCTGCTACATCGTCGCGGCGCTCGTGGTCTTCCTCGTGCTCGCCGTGGTCATGGTCTAGAGAGGGGAGAGGATATTATGAACATCGTTCTTGCGATGGCGCAGGGCCTCGTGGTCATGCTGGTCGCGCCCTTCTTCTCCGGCCTCGCCCGTGTGATTCGCGCGAAGATGCACAATCGCCGCGGTCCGTCCATCCTTCAGGATTACCGGGACCTCGCGAAGCTCATGGCGCGTCCCGAGTCCGTGAGTTCCGACTCGAGCTTCGTGCTGCGCATCATGCCGCCGCTGTTCCTCGCGGTGTCGTTTATGCTCGCCATGGGCCTGCCCATGTTCACGCTCCAGAGCCCCATGCCCGTCTTTGGTGACGCCATCACCATCATGTACGCGCTCGCGCTGTCCCGCTTCTTCTTCGCGCTGTCCGGCGTGGATTCCTCCAACGCCTACGCGGGCTTCGGCGGTATCCGCGAGCTCCTCATGAGCGTGCTCATCGAGCCGTCCATGCTCATCGCGCTGTTCACCGTCGCCATCGTGTGCGGCTCCACTGACATTGCGACCATGGGTCAGCACATCGTTACGGGCAACGTCTCGAGCGTCGTCGCCGTTATCCTCGCCGGCGTCGCCTTCGCGGCCGCCTGTTACATGGAGCTCGGCAAGCTTCCGTTCGATCAGGCCGAAGCCGAGCAGGAGCTCCAGGAGGGCCCGCTCGCCGAGCTCTCCGGCCCGTCCCTGGCCATGATGAAGCTCGCCATGGGCATGAAGCAGGTCGTGGTCGTCGCTTGGTTCACCTCCATCTTCATCCCCTGGGGAGAGCCCGCGACCATCGGCGTCACCGCTCTCGTGGGCGCCGTCGTCTTCCTCGTCAAGTGCCTGGTCGATTTCGTCGTCTGCGGCGTGCTCGAGAACTCCGTTTCCCGTTCGCGCTTCAAGGTGCTCGGTAACCAGACCTGGGCCGTCGTCGGCATCGCGGTCCTCGCGTTCGTCTTCGTCGTCGTAGGCGTGTAGGGAGAAGGGAGAAACTATGTCAATCGAATCGAGCTTGTCCCTCTTTGCCATGGTGGCGATCGCCGTCCCCATGCTGGGCTCCCTGCTCATCGTCATGCTGCCGCGTCCCTACGCTAAATGGATCTGCGCCTTTGCCGGCGGCATCGCCACGGTCGCTTCCGTTGGCTTGGCCGCGACGTTTGCCGGAAACGGCATGAACGCGGTCGATGTAACCTGGGCGAGTATGGGCCAGACCTTGGTCATGGGCTTCATATTCGACCGGATGAGCACGCTGCTCGCACCCGCGTTCGTCGCTATCGGCCTGCTCGTCGTCATCTATTCGTTCCCGTACATGAGCGATAAGAATAAGGAGCATCCCGACGCGCCCCGCCGTCGCTTCTACGTGTACTTCTCCACGTTCATCGGCGCCATGGCCGGTCTCGCCTACAGCTCCACCATCGTCGGCCAGCTCGTTTTCTTCGAGATCACCGGTGTGTGCTCCTGGGGCCTCATCAGCTACTACATGACGCCCACGGCCAAGAAGGCCGGTATGAAGGCGCTCATCATCACCCATATCGGCGCTCTGGGACTCTACATCGGCGCGGCCTTCCTGTTCGCCGGAACCGGCACGTTCGCGCTGAGCGCGATCTCCCAGCTCGATTCCGGTATGAAGACCGTCGTGCTGCTGCTCATCCTGTTCGCTGCTTGGGCCAAGTCCGCCCAGTTCCCGCTCTACATGTGGCTGCCCTCCGCAATGGAGGCCCCCACGCCCGTTTCCGCCTACCTTCATGGCGCGTCCATGGTTAAGGTCGGCGTGTGCGTGTTCGCCCGCGCTCTTGCGAGCGCCGGCGATATCCCCGAGATCGTCGGTTGGGTCGCCATCATCGACGCCGTCGTGACCATGCTCTTCGGCTTCCTCATGTACCTGCCCCAGAAGGATATGAAGCGCCTGCTCGCCTTCTCGACGATCGCGCAGCTCGCCTACGTGTTCTTTGGCCTGGGCCTCTCCGTGTTCGGAAGCCAGATGGCGTTTAACGGCGCCGTCGAGCACATCTTCAACCACGCGTTCACCAAGACCCTGTTCTTCCTCATCGCTGGCTCTCTCAGCTTCACGCTGGGAACCCGTATGCTGCCCAAGATCCAGGGCCTCATGAAGAAGTACCCGGTCACGGGCGTGGGCTTTGCGGTCGCCGCGACCGCTATCGCCGGCGTGCCCCCCATGAGCACGTTCTTTTCCAAGTTCCAGATCATTTCCGGTGGCTTCGCGGTTGGTGCTACCAACACGGTCATCTTTGTCCTCGTGTGCGTCATGGTCGTCGAGACCGTCGCCACCTTCGCATGGTTCCTGCGTTGGATGGGTAAGGTCCTGCCCGGTGAGCCGAGCGAGACCGTGGCCGCCGGCCAGCCCCTTCCGCGCGCCATGGCGTTCGTGTTCGTCGTCCTCATGATCATGGTCGTCGTCGCCGGTCCTCTGTCCTCTAGTTGGATGGGTTAGGAGGTAGGACATGGGTTATTCGTTAGTCAATATCCTGGGCGGTCTTCTGATCGTGACCTCCACCATGGTGGTCGTCTCGAAGACCATCCCGTCCGCCATCAAGTGGTACGCGATCCAGTCGGTTGTCCTGGTGGGCGTGCTGCTCACCCTGGGCCTCACCACCGGTGCCACCGAGCTTCTCATGTGGGCCGCGTCGGCCTTCGTCACCAAGGTGATCCTCGTTCCGTTCATTCTCAACCGTGCCTACAAGAAGATGGGTTCGCCTGCCGATAGCACGCTGACCTCCTCCATCAAGCCGGCCTGGACCATCATCCTCACCGGTCTGGAGGTGGCCGTCTGCTTCGCGGTGGTCACGCGCCTGAGCCTGCCCACCGCCGAGGTGGCCACTCCGGCCCTCGCCATCAGCTTCGCGCACTTCTTCGTCGGCCTCACGTGCATCATCTCCCAGCGCAACATCCTCAAGCAGATCTTCGGGTACTGCCTTATGGAGAACGGTAGCCACGTGACGCTCGCTCTGCTCGCGCCCACGGCCCCCGAGATCATCGAGATCGGCATCGCCACCGACGCCATCTTCGCCGTCATCATCATGTCCGCCGTCGTCGTGAGGATTTGGAACGACACCAAGTCGCTCGACTCCCACGACCTGACCGAATTGAAGGGGTAGGCCATGGATGTTTCAATGCTGACGGTCGCCCTGCTCGCTTGTCCTCTCGTGTTCTCCCTGATTATGGCTGCGCTCCCCAAGACGACGTCCTACAACGTCTTCGCGGGGCTCAACACCATCTCCGTCGCGGCGACCCTTGTCCTTTCGGTCGTCACCGCGGGAACCATGCTCTCGAGCGGGCAGAATATCGACGCTTTGGGCCTGTGGCTCCATCTCGATTCGCTCTCGTCGATCTTCGTCCTTCTGGTAGGCATCATCGGGTTCATCACCGGCGTGTACTCCATCTCCTATATCAAGATCGATATCGAGGAGAAGACCATGCCGGCCGAGCGCACCAAGCAGTACTACGCGCTGTTCAGCCTGTTCGTCTTCACGATGCTGCTCGCCTGCCTGTCCAACAACATCATCCTCACCTGGGCGGCGGTCGAGGCCACTACGCTGTCGACCGTGTTCCTCGTGGGCATCTACAAGAACAAGCAGGCGCTCGAGGCGTCTTGGAAGTACGCGATGGTCTGCACCGCCGGTGTGGCCTTCGGCCTGTTCGGCACGCTGCTCATCTACGCGAACGCCGCCGATATCATGCCCAACGCGCATGAGGCCGCCTTCCTCACCTCCATCATGCCCTACGCCGACCAGTTCGACCCGATGCTCGTGCGCCTCGCGTTCGCGTTCATCGTCATCGGCTTCGGCACCAAGGCGGGCCTGTTCCCCATGCACACCTGGCTGCCCGACGCGCACTCCCAGGCTCCGAGCCCGGTCTCCGCGCTGCTCTCGGGCGTGCTGCTCAAGTGCGCCATGCTGGTGATCATTCGCTTCTACTCCCTGTCCATCATCACGGTGGGCAACACCTATCCGCGAACGCTCCTGCTCATCCTGGGCACGCTGTCCATCCTGGTGGCTGCCCTGTGCATCTTCAAGCAGGACGATATCAAGCGCCGCTTCGCGTACTCCTCCGTCGACAACGTCGGCGTGGTCGCGCTGTGCCTGGGTATCGGTGGCCCGCTCGGTATCGCCGCCTGCCTGCTGCACTGCATCTTCCACGGCTTCACGAAGGCGCTCGCCTTCTGCATGGCCGGTAACATCCAGCACATCT
Source organism: Collinsella sp. (assembly GCA_014871645.1). Taxonomy (GTDB): domain Bacteria; phylum Actinomycetota; class Coriobacteriia; order Coriobacteriales; family Coriobacteriaceae; genus Collinsella. Next base: position 34,769 of record WGSN01000007.1, on the reverse strand, counting down.
ACCACACCCGCGACCTGAACAAGATCAAGGGCGTCGTCGAGATCGCTCCCGTCACGGCAGCGCTCACCATCATCGCCCTGCTCGCGCTCGCCGCCTTCCCGCCGTTCGCCCTGTTCATCTCCGAGTTCCTCACCTTCGTGGCCGGCGTTCAGTCCGGTCCCATCTGGGTGGTCGTGCTCGTGGCCATCGGCCTCACCGGCGTGTACTTCGCCCTTACCGGCATCGCGCTCAAGTCCATCTTCGGCAAGGCGCCCGAGGGCATGAAGCGCCACGAGGTGCCCGCCCTCATGATCATCCCCGAGATCGCCCTCGCGATCGTGGTCATGTGGTTCGGTATCGCCACCCCGGTCGCCATCACGAGCGGCGCCGAGGATGCAACGTCCGTCGTTTTGAACCAGAGCGTCGAAGAGCTCCACGAGGCCCCTCTCTACCGCATGGTGTTCAGTTCCCAGACCAAGACAAGTGAGGTGAATTAGCACCATGGCAGAACCTGAAAAGAAGGACTACGCTCGTCGCTGCGAAAGCCACGTCGAGGCCCTGCGTGCTGCAGTGCCGGGCGCTATCGAGAAGGTCGAGTGGCAGTGCGAGGACCAGCTGACGATTACCGTCAAGCAGGACAAGCTGCCCGAGGCCGTCCACTACCTGTACTACGAGCGCTACGGCTGGATTCCCGTGATTATCGGCAACGATGAGCGCAGCCTGTGCGGCCGTTACGCCGTGTACTACGTCATCTCCATGGAGGGGGAGGATCCCGGCTGGGTGACCGTGCGCACCGAGGTCGATCCCACCAAGATGACGTTCCCGTCCGTGACGCCGTTCGTCCCCGCCTGCGTGTGGGGCGAGCGCGAGCTTCGCGACATGTTCGGCCTGATCCCCGAGGGTCTGCCCGACCGTCGCCGCCTGGTGCTGCCCGACGATTGGCCCAGCGGCCTGTATCCGCTGCGCAAGGACTCCATGGACTACCGCTTCCGTCCCGCTCCCGCGAGCGACATGGAAAACTACGAGTTCTTGGCCGATACCAAGGGCAAGGAGACGACGCTCGTCCCCATGGGCCCGTTGCACATTACCTCCGACGAGCCCGGCCACTTCCGCCTGTTCGTAGAGGGCGAGACGATCGTCGACGCCGACTACCGTTTGTTCTACGTGCACCGCGGCATGGAGAAGGTCGCCGAGACGCGCCTGAACTATGACGCCGTGACGTTCCTCGCCGACCGCATCTGCGGCATCTGCGGCTGTGCCCACTCGGTGGCCTATGCCGAGGCCGTCGAGCGCGCCCAGGGCATTCATGTCCCCCCGCGCGCCCAGTACATCCGCGCCATCATGCTCGAGGTCGAGCGCCTGCACTCGCATCTGCTCAACATTGGCCTCGCATCGCACTACACCGGCTTCGATTCGGGCTTCCAGCAGTTCTTCCGCGTCCGCGAGAAGTCCATGGACCTGGCCGAGAAGCTCTCCGGTCACCGCAAGACCTACGGCCTCAACGTGATCGGCGGCGTGCGTCGCGACATTTTGGCCGAGCAGAAGCTCTCCACGCTCACGACCATCCACCAACTGCGCTCCGAGGTTCAGGAGCTCGTCGACGTCTTGCTCTCCACGCCCAACTTTATCGAGCGTACGAGCGGTATCGGCATTCTGGATCGCAAGATCGCACGCGACTTCTCGCCGGTCGGCCCGCTCATGCGTGGCTCGGGCTATGCCCGCGACGTGCGCTTCGACCATCCCTTCGACGGCTACGCTGATCCGGACATCCAAAAGATGCACGCCGCCACGGCCGACACCTGCGATGCCTTCGGCCGTACCGCCGTTCGCATCCAGGAGGTCTACGATTCGATCGACATGATCGAGACCATGCTCGAGAACTGCCCGTCGGGCCCCATCCTCACCACGGATTGGGAGTACACCCCGCACAAGTACGCCATCGGCGCCACCGAGGCGCCGCGCGGCGAGGACGTGCACTGGGCCATGCTCGGCAACAACCAGAAGTGCTACCGTTGGCGCGCCAAGGCCGCCACGTACAGCAACTGGCCGGTCCTGCGCTACATGTTCCGCGGCAACACCGTGGGCGACGCGGCGCTGATCGTCGGCTCGCTCGACCCGTGCTACTCCTGCACCGACCGCGTGACGGTGACCGATGTCGCCGCCAAGCGCGACCACGTGCTCGACAAGGAGCAGTTCGAGAACGTCTGGCGCGACAAGTCGCCGCTTGCGGGCGAGGGCACCATGGCCGCTCCGCTCGATGAGGAGGCGCTCTAATATGCTGAAGCTTTGGAAGGTTAACGCCAAGGCCGGCGACGCGACGGTCAAGTACCCGTTTGCGCCGTTCCCCACCAATAAGGACATGCGCGGCAAGCCCGAGCACAATGCCGAGCTCTGCATCGCCTGCGGTGCCTGCGGCGTGGCGTGCCCGGCCGATGCCATTCGCATGGACACCGACCTTGCGGCCGATACCATCACCTGGTCGATCGACTACGGTCGCTGCATCTTCTGCGGTCGCTGCGAGGAAGCCTGCCCCATGGAGGCCATCAAGCTCACCGAGGAGTTTGAGCTGGCCGTCATGAGCAAGGACGACCTCACCAGCAAGAGCGTCTACACGCTCGAGCATTGCTCGCGTTGCGGCAAGCCGTTTGCCCCGCACAAGGAGATCGACTACGCCAAGCGCCTGCTGCAAAAGGCCGGCGGCATGGAGGCCGAGCAGGCCGCCCGTACCGTCGGTATGTGCCAGGAGTGCAAGCGCGAGCTCGACGCCCTGCGCGCCGCCTCGGCCGTAAAGACCGGCAACGCGCGCGGCATGGCTGCCAACGAGACGCTTGCGTCCGGTGAGCCCCAGGGCCCCGGCATGGAGTATCTGGGCGGCCACGGCGTGAACCCGGAGTATATCGACCGCGAGCTCAACCCCGATGCGCCCGAGATCCCCGCTGGACCTGCACCGGTCGAGGGCATCATCATGGATTTTGATACGAAGGAGGAGTAACCATGGCCGAACCCACGCTTTTGCCCGAGCGGCTTCAGTACCGCCCGACCAAGATCGAGCTCGACGAGAGCATCGAGAAGGCCAAGGCGACCCTTCTTAAGAAGATCAAGCGCTCGGTGTACGTCTACCGCGTTGACTGCGGCGGCTGCAATGGCTGCGAGATCGAGATCTTCGGTTCCATCACGCCCGTCTTCGACGTCGAGCGTTTTGGCATCAAGGTCGTGCCCTCGCCCCGTCACGCCGACGTGCTGCTGTACACCGGTGCCGTGACGCGTGCCATGCGCATGCCGGCCCTGCGCGCCTTTGAGGCCGCACCCGATCCCAAGATCGTGGTGTCCTATGGCGCGTGCGGCTGCACCGGCGGCATCTTCTACGACAACTACTGCGTCTGGGGCGGCACGGACAAGATTCTGCCGGTCGATGTCTACATCCCCGGCTGCCCGCCTAGCCCCGCGCAGACCATCTACGGCTTTGCCATGGCGCTCGGTCTGCTGGACCAAAAGCTCCATGCCGAGACCACGGTGGAGGCCGCCGGCGAGCAGGCCGATATCCTGCACCCCGGCGTGCCGTACAAGCTGCGCGTTGCCATCGAGCGCGAAGCTCGCGCCATGAGCGGCTACCGTTACGGCCGCGACCTGGCCAATGAGTTTATGGATACGCTCGAGGGCGCGCCCAAGGGCGATATCCGCGGTGCCATGGCGCTACTCATCGACAAGCAGGATGATCCGCGCCGCGTCGAGGTGTACTCGGCGCTGCAGGATCTGGTGCTGGCCGGAGGTCGCTAGATGGAGCTTACGGACCGCTCTGGTTACTTTGCGGGCCCCGGTATGCTCGGCGGCTCCTTTGGCGATGCCTCGCGCGCAAGCGACGAGGCCGCCGAGGGCGTCGCCGACCCCTGCCTGGGCCATGCGCCCGACCAGGTGGTCTTCTATGAGCTCACGCGTAAGTTTGTGGAGACCGAGGAAGACGTTCCCCAGGAGGCCTGCGACGTGCTGTACTACACGCTCGCCGTGGGCCACCACACCGGCGTGCTCGACTGCTTTGAGCCGCGCCTGTCGGTGCCGGTGGATGTCTTCTATTCGCTCGTCGACGCGCTGCCGGAGGGGGAGGCCAAGACCAAGTTCGAGGCCATCCGCTCCTTTGGCGAGTGCCAGCTCGACAAGGCGGCGGTGCCGTCGCTGCTCGAGGCCTGCGACACGCTGCTCGACGAGCGTGGTTTTCGCGGTTCTGCCAAGGCCGGCATCTCGGTGTTCGATGACGACTTTGGCCTGCATGCCCAGCAGGTCGCGTTCTTAATGAAGTTCCGCGATCTGGTTGAGCGCGTGCGCGATGTGTCGGGCGTGTATCTGACGGGAAGGTTGCAGTAATGGGTCGCGTTGTGGATGGTCGTGTGAACGGCGCCCCGTTTGCGGGTATCGTGCTCACGGCGGGAAGCGTGCTGCGTGCCGACGATGCCGCCGGCCCCGTGCTCTCCAAAAAGATGGAGGACACGCCCATCGCCGGTTGGTACACCATCGACGGTGGTCAGACGCCCGAGGATGACATCATCGAGGTCAAGCGCGAGCGTCCGCCGCGTCTGGTCTTGGTCGATGCCGCCGACATGGCGCTGCCCGTCGGGTCCATCCGCTTGCTCGACAAGCGCGATGTGGCCCGTAAGTCGATGTTCACCACGCATTCGCTTCCTTTGTCGATTCTGATCGAAGAGATTGAGCAATCGTGTGAAGATATCGTCTTCATAGGGATTCAGCCGGGCGATACGGAGTTCTACAACCCCATGTCCCCGGAGGTCTTTGAGGCCGTCGACGCCGTGTACGACGCCGTGGCCGCCAACGACTTTTCCCACTTTGTCCGCTTGGGGCAGGAGCTATAGCGGCGCTTGCCTCTGCTGAATAGGAAAGAAGTGATTGACATGGCAGATTCCAAGGTGGAGTACCCCGCTCCCGATTGCCTGGCGCCCGCCGCGATCGAGGCCAAGACCGAGGCCGCCGGCGTGACCAAGGCCAACCTGCCGGTCGCAAAGGCCTTTCTGTTGGCAATGTTCGCCGGCGCGTTCATTGCCTTCGGCGGTCTGTTCTTTACGGTGTTCTTGAGCGACAGCACGCTGGGCTGGGGTGCCCAGCGCGTCGTGGGCGGCCTGTGCTTTTGCCTGGGCCTGGTGCTGGTGCTGGTGTGCGGCGCCGAGCTGTTTACCGGCAACTCGCTTATGGTCTGCGCGCTCAAGAGTAATAAGATCACCCTGGTCCAGATGCTCAAGGCCTGGGTCGTCGTGTGGGTCGGCAATTTTGTCGGTGCCCTGTTCATCGTCTTTTTGGTGTACATGGCCGGCATTTACAAGCTCAACGGCGAGGCGGTCGCCAACTCCATGGTGAGCGTCGCCGCCGGCAAGGTGACGATCGACTGGGTGACGATTTTCTTCCGCGGTATCCTGTGCAACATCTTTGTGTGCCTGGCCGTGTGGATCGGTACCGCCGGCAAGACCGTGGTCGATAAGGTTGTGGGCATTCTGCTGCCCATCGCCGCTTTTGTGGCCTGCGGTTTTGAGCACTGCGTCGCCAACATGTACTTTTTGCCCATGGGTGCCGTGATGCACGCGTTCGGCTATGGTGCCAAGGTCGCCGGCGCCGATGCGCTCAACGCTGCGGGCATTGCGTTTAACTTGTCCGCCGCCACGCTGGGCAACATCGTGGGCGGCGCGGTTCTGATCGCGCTCGGCTACTGGTTTATCTACGCTAAGAAGTCCGATGCGTAAGGTACCGTCTGTTTGACGTTGGGCCTCCCGCGGGGCGTTGCCGTGCGGGAGGCTATTTGGGTCTGGGGCTCGTTGTCGGGCTGTTGGCCTGTTGTGTTTGGCTGATGAAAGGGGTAATCGAGATGGCATCTGCTGTGAAGCGTGACGGTCGCGCCGTGGTGACCACATGCGGGGGATGCTATGCCGATTGCGCCTTTGCGGCCCATGTTGAGGATGGGCGTGTGGTGGCTGAGCTGCCGGTTGCGGGGCATCCGTGCGCGGCGCGTGCCCTGTGCGCCCGCGGACGGCATCGCCTGGCAATGCCGTTTGACGAGCGCGATCGCATTGTGCATCCCATGCGCCGACGAACTGATGGCTCGGGGTTCGATGTGATTTCGTGGGACGAGGCGTTCGCGCAGATTGCAGCGCGCCTTGGGGGGATTGTCGACGGGCATGGTCCGCGTGCGCTGGGCATGACGCTCGGCGTTCCCTCGTTCGACCGCTACTGGGCGTATCGCTTTATGCATGCGCTGGGCTCGCCCAACGTGTACGGTGCCGACGGTGCCTGCGAGGTAAGCCGACTTACTGGTTGGGAGCACAGTCTGGGCTACAGCCCGGCGTCCGACCTGGCCCACACCGATTGCATCATGTACCTGGGGCGCTCCATTGTCGATTCGTCGACGATGGGGGCCGTTGACGCGCTCAACGATGCACGCCGGCGCGGGGCGAAGATTATCGTGGTTGACCCCCGGCGCAGTGGCTCGGCCGCGCTTGCCGACCGCTGGCTGCGCGTGCGTCCGGGCTGCGACTTGGCGTTGCTGTTGGGTATTGCCCATGTCTTGATTGCCGAGGATCTGTACGACTACGAGTTCGTGACCCGCTATACCACGGGTTTTGACGAGCTGGCGCAGGCGGCCAGCGCTTGGACGCCCGAGTGGGCCGAGTCGATGTGCGACGTGCCGTCCGCAGAGATTGTCGCCACGGCGCGCGATCTCGCTGCCGCCGCGCCTGCCGCCGTGGTGGATGCGGGCTTTCATGGTGGCATCGGTATCGCGTATGCCAATAGCACCCAGACCGCGCGCGCTATCTGCTTGGTCGATGTGCTGCTGGGCTGCATCGGACACGCGGGCGGCGCGCTCAATCCACCTACACCGCTTGTGCTGGGCGACCTCGATCCCGCACGCTTTGCGACGCCGCCGGTACCGTGCGGGCCCAAGCTGGGGTCCGAGCGTTATCCACTGGTCGATCCGGTGCGCGGCCTGTGCACGACCATCGGTCAGTCGATTCTTGCCGGCGATTTGCGTGGGCTCATCGTCTATGCCAGTAACCCCGGTGCGGGCTATGGCAATGCACAGGCTTGGTTGGGTATTTTGCAGCAGCTCGACTTGCTCGTGACGATTGATATTCGCTGGTCCGAGACGGCGCGTGCTTCTGACTTCGTGCTGCCTGACGTGACGTATCTGGAGGCCGACCGCGGTGTGGGTACGGTCGTGGGCGCCAACGATTCGCGCGTGTTCTACCGCAACGCCGTGTTGCCTGTGCAGCATGACGACACGCGTCCCGGCCGGGAGATTTTTACCGGTCTGGCGCAGGCGTGTGGTGTGGGCGAGTACTTCGACTTTACGTCTGACGATCTGGCGGCTGCCCAGGTGGCGCCTTTTGGGATCAATCTGGACGAGCTCAAGGAGCGCGGCTGGGCCGACACGGGTGTAGCGTTGCCGTCGCGTACGGGCGAGCCGGCGATTCCCTTGGATGGCGGTAAAATTGCGCTGGCAAGCGACGTGTGGGAACGAGCCGGCCTGGGTCGAATACCCAACTGGATCGCTCCCATGGTGGAGCCCGACTCGGGGATGTTTCGCCTCATTAGCGGCAACCGTCCCTTTGAGTCGCATACCTCGCGCAGACTCGCGGCGGCCGGTGCCGCCGAGATGGGGTCGGACTTGGACGCTGTGCAGATGAACGCCGATGTCGCCGCTCGCATGGGTATCGCCGATGGCGAGGTCGTCGAGCTTGTGAGCGACATGGGCCGCGACCGCGTGCGCGTGGAGACGACGCCGTATCTGCATCCGGCGTGCATCTTCACCTCGGCCGCTCCCGGCGGGCGTTCGTTTGGCGCCGATGCCGGTGGCGTTCAAGCCTTGGGCGTGGGCCCGCTCGACCATACGCCGTTGCGTTGGGACCCGTTGACGGGCGCCGCACTCACCCAGGAAAACGCCGTTCGCGTGGAAAAGATTGTCGCGCGCGAGGATAATGACGAGTAATTGACTCAGCTGATGCATTTGACTGATCCACGTTTCTTTTGAAAGGCTGCACATGAGCGATAGCCAGAACATGTCCGATGAGGTGCGCGCCCGCCTGCGCGCCATTCCTTCCGTCAACGAGCTGCTTGCCGAGTGGCCGGTGGTGAAGGCGGCGGGGGAGACCTGCGACGCGGTGGTCCATGCTGCCGTGACGGCTGAGCTCGACGAGGAGCGCGCCGCGATTCGTGCCGGTGCCGCTCCGCGCTCTAAGCGCGAGCTGGCCTCGGCCATCGAGTGGCGTGCGCATCGCTCCGCGCTGCCGAGCCTGCGTCCCGCCGTCAACGCCACGGGTGTGGTTATCCATACCAACCTGGGTCGAGCCCCGCTCGCGGAGTCGGCCGCCAAGGCCGTGGCCGAGGTCGCTCGCGGTTACAGCACGCTCGAGTACAGCGTGGACACCTGCTCGCGCGGGTCGCGCAAGGAGCATGCCGCGCAGCTCATCCGCTCGCTTACCGGTGCCGAGGACGCGCTGGTCGTTAACAATAACGCGGCCGCCGTGCTGTTGGTGCTGGCAACCCATGCCGCAGGCAAGGAGGTCATCGTCAGCCGCGGCGAGCTTGTCGAGATCGGCGGCAGCTTCCGTATCCCCGATGTTATGGAGGCCTCGGGTGCCAAGCTCGTTGAGGTCGGGGCCACCAACCGCACGCATTTGAGCGACTACGAGCGCGCCATCACGCCCGATACGGCGATGATCCTTAAGGTCCATCCTTCCAACTATCGCATCGAGGGTTTCCACGAGGAGGTAGGCTCTCGGGAGCTTGCGGCGCTTGCTCATAAGCATGGCCTGCTCTTCTACGAAGACCAGGGGTCGGGCGCGCTGTTGCCTGACGACATCCTGGTTCGCGGCGGCGAGGAGACTACACCCACTTCGGTGGCGTCGGGGCTCGATATCGTGTCGTGCTCGGGCGATAAGCTGCTCGGTGCCGCACAGGCGGGCATTATCATGGGCCGTCGCGATCTGGTCCAGGCCTGTGGATCACATCCGCTTATGCGCGCCTTGCGCCCGGGCAAACTGGCTCTGTCGGCGCTCGAGGCCACGCTGCGTATCTACATGGACGACGCCGACGTTGCCCATCGCGATATTCCGGTGCTCAGCATGCTTACGCTGCCGCAGGCCCATTTGGAGCGACGTGCCCGCAAGCTTCGCGATCGTATGGTCGCCGGGCTCGATAAGGCCGGTTGCCCGTGCGCCGTTCAGGTGGAGATCGTCGAGGAGTCGTCGACTCCCGGTGGCGGCTCGCTGCCTACCGTGGAGCTGCCCACGATGTGCGTTGCCGTGCGTCTTGTTGACGAGCGCCTGACGGTCGACGCGCTCAAGCGCTCGCTTGTCCAGGACTTCGACACGCCAGTCGTCACGCGCACCTCGCACGATCGCATTTTGTTTGACGTCCGTACGCTTGTGGGCGACCGCGATATCGAGACGGCGGCGTCGACACTTGCCGCATGCGTTAAGAAGGCGATTGTTCGATGAGTGAGGTTCAGGCGCTGGTGGAGTGTCCCGTTATCGTTGGCACGGCGGGCCACGTTGACCACGGTAAGTCGGCGCTGATCGAGGCGCTGACCGGCAAGAATCCCGATCGTCTGGAGGTCGAGCGCCGTCGCGGCATGACGGTGGAGCTGGGCTTTGGCGAGCTGGCGCTGCCGAGTGGCAAGATCGTTGGCCTGGTCGACGTGCCGGGCCACGCGCATTACCTGCGCGCCATGGTGCAGGGTGCCACGGGCATCGACGTTGCCGTGCTGGTGGTTTCGGCCGTCGAGGGCGTGATGCCGCAGACCCGCGAGCACGTGCATGTGCTGGAGCTGCTGGGCGTCACGCATATGGTGGTCGCGCTGACGATGTGTGATCTGGCCGACGCCGAGATGACCGAGCTTGCCGAGCTCGATGTCGATGACTTTTTGTCGGGTACCGTGTTTGAGGGCGCGCCAATTGTGCCCGTGTCGTCTAAGACGGGCGAGGGGATTGACGGGCTGCTTGCGGTGCTCGACGAGCAGGTGGGTGTCTGCTGGGATACCTGTCGCGAGCGTGTCGAGCGGAGCGATGCCGCGCCGCGCCTGCCGATTGACCGCTGCTTTACGATCAAGGGCGCCGGCACCGTCGTGACGGGAACGCTGCACGATGCGCCGGTTGCGGTGGGCGATGAGCTCGTCGCGCTGCCGTCGCGCACGGTCTGCCGCGTACGCGGGATCCAGGTGCATGGCGACACGCAGCAGGCGTTGCCCGGTCAGCGTGTGGCGCTCAACTTGGTGGGCGATGCTGTCGCCGCACTCGATCGCGGCGAGATGCTCGGCGTGGAGGGCCGTTTTGGTCAGACGCTGCGCTTTATGATGACGTTTACCTACCTGGGCCGCGAGGGCGCTAAACCGCGTGTGCTCGAGTCGGGCGCGCGCGTGCATGTGATGGCGGGTACGGCCGAGGTTGTCGGCCGCATCATGCTTATGGAGGGCGAGGCCCCCATGGCGGTGGGCGAGACCCGTACCGTGCAGGTGCGCTTGGAGGAGCCGCTGCCGCTGCGAGCCGGAGACCATGCTGTGGTGCTGTCGTATTCGCCCGTTATGCTCATTGGCGGCGGGCGTGTGCTGCTTTCGCGTTGCCGTCGTTCGCGCGAGCTTGCCGAAGGAGAGCGTGCGCTGTATGTGGCGCTCGAGGCTGGAGATATTGCGTGCGCGGTGGATGCGTGGCTGGCGCTGCAAGCGCTGCCGGTTGCGGCTGCCGATGTTACCGCGGCGCTCGATCTTGTTGCCGGTGAGGCTGAGGCGGCGTTGCGCGAGTTGGTGGCGAAGGGCGCTGCTTGCGCGCTTGCTGGCTCGGATGGCTCGCTGTATGCAGATGCTTCCGCGCTCGATGCCGCGATGGGTACGCTGGCGGCGACCCTGTCCGCCATGCACGCGGCTGCCCCCAAGGAGACGGGCTTTACGCCTGGCGCCGTTGCCCATGCTGCGTGGCCTGCCGCTGATGAAGGCGTTGCCTCGGCTCTGATTGCCGAGGGCTGCTCGCGTGGCGTGTGCGCCGCCGAGGGCGCCGAGGTATTCGATCCGCATTCGGCCGCCGCGGCGGCACGCGTGGTGCGAGAGGCTTGCGAGCGCATCGTCGCGCTGCTTGACGAGGCTGGCCTGGATGCACCGGCGCTTCCCGAGGTGGGCGAACAGCTGCAGCTCGGTCGCGACACCATGACGCGTGCCCTGCGCGAGCTTTCGCTCAACCGCTCGATCGTTAAGGTCGAGCGCGACGTTGCCCTGTCTGCCGCCGCCGAGGCCCATGCGCGTGAGCTCGTCGCCGTCGCCATTGAGGCAGCCGGCGGCGCTGCGACCACGAGCGTGCTGCGCGAGGCCCTGGGTGTGTCGCGCAGACGCGCCATCAGCATCTTGGAGCACCTGGATGCCGTGCGCTTTACGGTGCTCGACAAGGATGCCGGCGGCCTGCGCTCCCTGCGCTAGATTGGCTGCTCGGTTTGGTAAAATACCGCCGCACTTGGGAACGGATGGGCTCCGGTGGGCTCCGCGGTCCTCAAAACCGTTGCGAGGCGTGCAAAACGTCTTGGATGTGTTCGATTCACATACGTTCCCGCCATACGCTACCAGCGCTTTTGTGCTCGCGGTCTTGCTGCGTGCCGCAAAGGCGCTGTTTTGTTTTTGCACAGGTTTGCCGTGCCGCCCGCTTTATCGGCGACGGTATCTGGCTTCGTGCATCGGGTTTCGAGCATGCCGATGGAGGTGTTTTGTCGTATGACTACCGTAAGACGTGCCGATCTTTCTTGTGTCGTCCAGGCGGGCGGGTTGTCGTCGCGCATGGGCTGCGATAAGGCGCGCATGGCGTTTTGCGGCGAGCCGCTCATCGAGCGCGTGCTGGGCCGGCTGGCGCCAGTTGCCGGCGAGTTGGTCGTGACGACTTCGCGTCCCAGCGAGCTTGTCTATCTTGAGGAGCGCACGTTTGGCGGCCTGGTGCCGCGTGTGGTGGCGGACCTTGAAGGACCGGCGGGTGCCATGCGCGGCATCGCGAGTTCGCTGACTGCGGCCCGATTGCCGCTCGTGGCGATTGTCGCCTGCGATATGCCGTTTGTCTCGCCGGAACTTATCGGCGCGCTTGCCGATCGTGTTGAGGCCGAGGCGCTCGACGTGTGCGTGCCGTGCGAGGAGCGGGGGATTGAGCCGCTTTGCGCCGTCTGGCGCCGTGACGCGTGTGCGCCGGTTGCCCATGAGCTGCTCGCCTGCGACCGCCAGCGCATTCGCTGCCTGATCAATCGCGTTCAGGCTGGTTATATGGATGAGCCGCAGATTGTTAAGGTCGCCGGCTCGACGCTCTGCTTCGAAAACGTCAATACACCCGAGGAGTTTGCGGCGGCCGAGTTACTCGCCTAGACGATTGGAGTTGCCATGTCTCACGATATTTGTCCCGACACGGGAGAGCCTTGCACTTGCGATGGTTCCGAGCCCTGTACCTGCGGCTGCGGTGGCTGTGGACATACTGCGGAAGAGGAAGCGGCCGCCGCGGCGTATCGTGAGGCACACCGCGAAGGCCCGTCCGGTGATGCCCTCGACCACGAGCGCAAGATTATCGTTTCGTTCGACAGCACCTTCGATGTGATGGAATGCGAGCAGCTGTGTGTTGCCGCCGGCGTGCCCGGGCGCATTATGCCTTTGCCCGGCTCCATTACCGCAGGCTGCGGCCTGTGCTGGGCCATGCCGTTCTCGGGCGATGCGCTCGCCGCCTTCCGCGCCGCCACCGAGGGCCGCATAACCCCTGCCGACTACCATCAGCTCGTCCTCTAACCACCAACACCACCACAAAGGTGCCTGTCCCCAATGTGGTGGTTTAGAACACGTGGACGAAACAGGTTTGAAACACGGGTTTTGCACGTCAGGCACTCAAAAACGCTTCTACCTGCATCGTAATCAAAACGAAACATCTGCTCGTCGGCTTATGCGAAACTTTGCTGCAACAGTGCGATATTATCCATACTCGATAAAGCTCGGGGCGCATGGGGCGCCTCGAACGACACTTTTCTTTTCCATCAATTGGAGGAAGCATGAGCTACACGCAGAAAGTTCTCGACGAGCTCAAGGCCCGCTATCCCGAGCAGCCTGAGTTCATCCAGGCCGCGACCGAGATCCTCGGCACCATCCAGCCGGCGCTCGACGCCCATCCCGAGTACGAGGAGGCCGCCCTGCTTGAGCGCCTCGTCGAGCCCGAGCGCATCGTTATGTTCCGTGTTCCCTGGGTCGACGACCAGGGCAAGGTTCAGGTCAATCGCGGTTACCGTGTCGAGTTCAACTCTGCCATTGGACCCTACAAGGGCGGCCTGCGCTTTAACCCGACGGTCACCCTGGGTATGCTCAAGTTCCTGGGTCTGGAGCAGATCCTCAAGAACAGCCTGACCACCCTTCCCATGGGCGGCGGCAAGGGCGGCTCCGACTTTGACCCCAAGGGCAAGTCCAACAACGAGATCATGCACTTCTGCCAGTCCTTCATGACCGAGCTCTATCGCCACATTGGCCCCAACACCGACGTTCCCGCCGGTGACCTGGGCGTTGGCGGCCGCGAGGTTGCCTACCTGTTCGGTCAGTACAAGCGCCTGACCAACGAGTGGACCGGCGTCCTTACCGGCAAGGGCCTCTCTTTTGGCGGCTCGCTCGCCCGTACCGAGGCCACCGGCTACGGCCTGGCCTACTTTGTGGACGAGTACCTCAAGAGCCGCGGCGACTCCTTCGAGGGCAAGAACGTCGTCGTTCACGGCTCCGGTAACGTCGCCATCTACGCGGTCCAGAAGGTCTCCCAGCTCGGCGGCAAGGTGCTGGCCTGCTCCGACACCCATGGCTGGGTCGAGGATCCCGACGGCATCGACTACACCGTGCTCGAGCACGTCTACAACAAGAAGCGCTCCGGCCACGACAAGGGCGTTACGCTCGCCATGTACGTTGACGAGAAGCCCAACGCCGTGTGGCACGAGGGCGACGGCCGCGGCGTGTGGCAGCTGCCCTGCGACATCGCGCTGCCCTGCGCTCGCGAGAACACGCTGCTGCTCGAGGACGCCCAGGCGCTCGTCGCCAACGGCTGCAAGGTGGTCGGCGAGGGCGCGAACATGCCCACGACCATCGAGGCCACGACCTACTTCCAGGAGAACGGCGTCGCCTTTATGCCTGGTAAGGCTGCCAACGCCGGTGGCGTGCTCGTGTCCGGCTTGGAGATGAGCCAGAACGCCGAGCACCTGTCCTGGACCTTCGAGGAGGTCGACGGCAAGCTCGAGCAGCTCATGCGCGGCATGTTCCACAACGTGGACGACACCGCCAAGGAGTACGGCCAGGAGGGCAATTTCGTCATGGGCGCAAACATCGCCGGCTTCCTGAAGGTCGCCGACGCTATGCTCGCCCAGGGCGTCTGCTAAATCTTCGCTCGACATAGCATGTGATGAGGCTCCCAGCTATCTGGCTGGGAGCCTTTTCTATCCCGGAGGACTCCTCATAACTTGCGGTGAAATACGGACTGTTTTGCGTTCCAGAACGGCTAATCAGTCCGTATATCACCGCAAGTTATGGATGGGTGGGTGGATTTTGTCCTAAAACGGTGTGCGGCCCCTCGTTTGGTACACTTAAATGAACTGGACAAGTGGAGAGATGGGGGAGAACGTGCTCAAGTTCGGTACCTACGTCCGTGTTGGAAACGCGGCCGAAGCCTATGAGCTCTTGCAGAAGAACCGCAACAACAAGATTGTGGGCGGCGGCATCTGGATGCGCCTGGGTTCGCGTCGTGTGGCGACGGCGATTGACCTTTCGGCCTGCGGACTCGATCAGATCGAGGAGACCGAGACCGAGTTTCGCATCGGTGCCATGTGCACCCTGCGCCAGCTCGAGCGTCATGCCGGGCTCAACGCGCTTGTCAACAATGTTTTTGAGTTTGGCGTCCACGACATCGTGGGCGTGCAGCTACGCAATACCGCCACGGTGGGCGGCAGCATCTACGGCCGCTTTGGCTTCTCGGACGTTCTCTCCGCCTTCCTCGCGCTCGATTCCTATGTTGAGCTGACGGGCGCCGGTCGCGTGCCGCTCGCCGAGTTCGTGGACATGGGCTACGTGCGCGACGTGATCGAGCATGTCGTGGTCGTCAAGCACGATTACCGTGCGAGTTACGAGGCCGTGCGCAAGGCCGCGACCGACTTCCCCTCGCTCAACGTCACCGCCGCCTGGTGGGATAACACCTGGCATGTCACCGTGGGCGCCCGCCCGCTGCGCGCGACTCTGCTGCAGGGCGAGGCATGTGGCCTTACCGGCGAGCATCCTTCCGAGGACGAGCTTCGCGCCCTGGCCGCATCCGTGCGCGCACTGAGCTACGGCACCAACCTGTGGGGCTCGGCCGACTACCGCCGCCGCATCTCGGCCCCGCTTGCCGTCCAGGCTGTGCGTCGCGCCGCCGGCATCGAGCTTTCGGCCGCGCTTGCCCGCGAGCTCGAGTGCGTGCAGATTCCTAAGTTTGCCACGGACGAGTATTCCTGCCGCCGCGTGCCCGGCGTCGATTCTAGCGAGGTGCGCTAATGGCTGCCAAACTCATCGATCTTTCCTTTACACTCAACGGCCGCAAGGTCAAGGTTCAGATTGCCCCCGATACCATGCTCTTTGCGCTGCTGCGCGAGCAGGGCTGCGCGTCGGTGCGCTGCGCCTGCGAGACCACCAACTGCGGTCTGTGCACGGTGTGGCTCGACGGCGATCCGGTGCTGAGCTGCTCGGTTCCCGCCGCCCGTGTTGAGGACCATACCATCACCACGCTCGAGGGCCTTAAGGCCGAATCCGAGGCACTGGCCCGCGCGATGGCTGCCGAAGGCGCCGAGCAGTGCGGTTTTTGCGCCCCCGGCCTCATCATGAACGTGCTGGCGCTTGCCCGCGCCGCCAAGGAGGACCCAAGCCTCGTCGCCACGCGCGAGGAGCTCTCGCGCCAGCTTGCCGGCAACCTCTGCCGTTGCAGCGGCTACGAGAGCCAGCTGCGCGCCATCGTCCGTTTTCTCAACGAGTCCGGCGTGCAGGTGGGTTTCGAGATGCCCGAGCTGCCGGTCAATAACACCAGCTCCGATGGTGTCGCGTACAAGCAGATCACTCACAAGCAGGCCAAGAAGGATTCGAAGGCTCTGCTCGAGGGTCGTCCCGTCTACACGGGCGACATGGTGCCCGCCGGCGCGCTCATCGTTAAGCTCAAGCGCAGCCCGTATGCGCGTGCCAAGATCCGCTCCATCGATACGTCTCGCGCCCTGAAGGTGCCCGGCGTCGTGGGCGTATACACCTACGAGGACGTGCCCCAGCGCCGCTTTACCATCGCCGGCCAGAGCTATCCGCAGCCGAGTCCCTACGACCGCCTGATTCTCGAGAACCTCGTCCGTTACCAAAACGAGGAGGTGGCGATCGTCGCCGCCGAGACCGAGGAGGCCGCCGACAAGGCGCTCAAGCTCATCAAGGTCGACTACGAGGTGCTCGAGCCGCTGCTCGACTTTACCCAGGCACTCGATAACGACATCGTGGTCCACCCCGAGGGCGACGTGACCTTTATGTTCCCGCAGGGCGGCGACGTTGCTCGCAACCTGGTGTGCAGCGGTACCAGCGATTATGGCGATCTGGACGAGGCCTTCGCCCAGAGCGACATCGTCTTCACCCGCACTTACACCAGCCAGGCCACGCAGACCGCGCCCATGGAGACCTTCCGTGCCTTCGCGACGACCGACGCCTTCGGCCGCATCTCGGTGACCACCTCTACGCAGGTGCCCTTCCACGTGCGCCGCATGGTCGCGCAGTCGCTTGACATTCCGCAGTCGCAGGTGCAGGTCATTAAGCCGCGCATCGGCGGCGGCTTTGGCTCCAAGCAGACGGGCTGCTGCGAGATCTTCGTGGCGTTCGTCACCCAGCAGACCGGCCGTCCGAGCTATTGCTGCTACACCCGTGAGGAGACCATCACCGCCGGCAACTCGCGCCACCAGATGCAGATGACCGTTAAGCTGGGCGCCATGAACGACGGCACCATCACGGCCATCGACCTGCATACGCTGTCCAACGCCGGCGCCTATGGCGAGCATGCCACCACGACGATCGGCCTTTCGGGCCACAAGAGCCTGCCCATCTACAACCACGTGAAGGCGAGCCGCTTTAGCTGGGACGCCGTCTACACCAATACCAACCGTGGCGGTGCGTATCGCGGCTACGGTGCCACCCAGGGCCAGTTTGCCGTGGAGAGCGCCGTCAACGAGCTCGCCGACATGCTGCACATGGACCCCGCCGACCTGCGCCTTAAGAACATTGTGCGCGAGGGCGAGGTCATGCCGCAGTACTACAACGAAAAGCTCAACGCCTGCGCGCTCGACCGCTGCCTGCTGCGCGCGATGGACATGATCGGTTGGCGCGACAAGCCGCTGGCCATGGACCTGGGCGACCGCGTGCGCGCCCTGGGCTGCGCGCTCACTATGCAGGGCTCGGGCATCTCCAACGTGGACATCGCCGGCATCGACATGCGCCTGGAAGAGGACGGCTTCATTACCATCGGCACCGGCGCCACCGATAACGGCATGGGCGTCGACACGATTCTGGCGCAGATTGCCGCCGAGGAGCTGGGCGTGGAGAGCTCGCTTATCGTGGTGCGCGGCGTGGACACCGACGTGTCGCCGTTCGATGCCGGCTCGTACGCGAGCTCGGGTACGTACGTGACGGGCCTTGCCGCCAAGAACGCCGCGACCGAGTTGCGTGAGAAAATCTGCGCCAAGGCCGCCCAGATGTGGGACGTGGACGCCGCCGACGTGGTCTTCGATGGCCAGTACGTGCGCCTGTCCGACGAGCGTGCCGCGCGCGAGCAGAACCGCTACCTCACGCTGCGCGACTTTGCCAACCTGTGCGTCAAGAACATCGCGGGCGGCGACGCGCTCACCTCGCACGCCTCAGCCTGCCTGCCCGTTTCGCCCCCGCCGTTTATGGCCGGCATTGCCGAGGTCGAGGTCGACAAGGCCACCGGCAAGGTGACTGTGGTGGACTACGCGGCGGCTGTGGACTGCGGCACCGTGATCAACGAGGCGCTCGCGCGCGTTCAGGCCGAGGGCGGCATTGCCCAGGGTATCGGTCACGCGCTCTACGAGATTGTTGAGCATGATGACCGCGGCCGCCTGCGCACCGGCAACTTTATGAGCTACAAGCTGCCCACGCGCCTGGATATCGGCAGCATTCGCGTGGCCTTTGAGCCGAGCTACGAGCCGACGGGCCCGTTTGGCGCCAAGTCGATCGGCGAGGTCGTCATCAACACGCCGCTCGCTGCCGTTGCCTCGGCCGTGGCGCACGCCACCGGCCATCAGGTTCGCTCGCTGCCGATCACGCCCGAGAAGGCCCTGCTGGGGGAGTAACAGGTCAGCGAACAAGTCGTAATTGGCGGGGCGGGGCAACTCGTCCCGCCTTTTGCACTCGTGGTGAGGTCGTGAGCTTGTAAAAGGTGTGCGTGCGCTTGCCGTTCGTATCTGCTATCATTCCTAGTCTGTGCGCTCATGCGGGCGTGGCGGAATTGGTAGACGCGCCAGATTTAGGTTCTGGTGGGATTCCCGTGAAGGTTCGAGTCCTTTCGCCCGCACCATCGCACCTGCGTCGGCCTTGGCCGTCGCGACACTTTGTTGCATAAAGGTACCAGCACCTCAGATAAGCTGGGCAGTATGAGGAGGAACGTGTTGAACATCACCGCTTCTGACGTCAAGGACGCCAAGCTCACCGCTACGGTCACCATCCCGGCCGCCGACGTCGACGCCGCGATCAAGAAGGCCTACAAGGACACCGCCAAGAAGTACCGCTTCCCGGGCTTCCGTGCCGGTAAGGCCCCCCGTCCGGTCATCGACTCCGCTCTTGGCGTCGAGGCTACCCTCGCTCAGGCCACCAACGACCTGATCGCCGCCAACGAGCCCGCCGTCCTCAACGAGCTTGACATCGTCCCCACCAAGAGCGGTGACTACAAGGAGCTCGACCTCGCCAAGGATCACGAGGACTACACCTACACCGTTGAGTTCTCCCTGCGTCCCGCCGCTGAGCTCTCCTCCTTCGACGCCGTCGAGATCGAGATGCCTCCCGCGGAGGTCACCGAGTCCGAGATCAACAACCAGGTCGAGATGCTCCTCAACTACCGTGCCACCTTCGAGGACGTCGAGGGTCGCGCCGTCGAGGCTGACGACTATGTGACCGTCGACCTCAAGGCCGTTGAGAACGCCGACAACTTCGCCGCCGAGGGCCGCATGCTCATCGCCGGTAGCGACAGCAACCCCAAGGAGTTCAACGAGGCCCTGATCGGCGCCAACGTTGACGACGTCAAGACCGTCACCTGGACCGACGAGGTCGAGGAGGGCGAGGAGTCCGAGACCCACACCGTCGAGGTCACCGTCAAGGGCATCAAGGTCCGCAACACCCCCGAGCTCACCGACGAGCTCGTCAAGTCCGACTTTGGCTTCGACAGCATCGACGCTATGCGCGACGCCATCAAGCTCGAGATCGAGCAGGACAAGGCTTCCCGCCTCCCGGCCGAGAAGGAGAACCGTTGCGTCGCCGCTCTCGCCGAGCGCCTGCAGCTCGACGAGATGGACGCCGACTACGAGCAGTCCGTCTTTGAGGAGCTTGGCCAGAACTTCCTGTCCAACCTCGCTGCCCGCGGCATGACCCTCGACACCTGGCTGCCCGCTTCTGGCCTGACCATGGAGCAGTTCGTCGGCGACCTGCACAAGCAGGCCAACGACGTTGCCCGCGAGTCCCTGGCGCTCGACGCCCTTGCCCGTGAGCTCAAGATCGAGGTCACCGAGGACGACGTCAACGCCGAGTTCGAGAAGGCTGGCGTCAAGGACGTCGAGGCTTCCAAGGCCGAGTTCATCGCCGATGGCCGTATGCCTGCTGTCCGCGAGTCCATCCGTCGCTCCAAGGCCGTCGACCACCTGGTCGAGAACGCCAAGGTGACCGAGGTCGACGAGACCGCCAAGGACGCCGAGTAATTCTCGCCACCTTGCCCGCGAGCGCATGCATGCGCCCGTGATGGGGTAAAGTTATACACCGGTTATCCGGTTGCTTCGTACGGTGCCAGCCAATGCATAGCATGCGGGCACCGTACGTTTATCTAGAACCACTATTGGTCCGTAAGAGAAATGGAGATGCGTATGATCGCTAAGTTCGATTCCGCCCTCGTGCCATACGTTATCGAGCAGACGCCGCGCGGCGAGCGCAGCTACGATATCTATTCGCGCCTGCTCAACGACCGCATCATCTTCTTGGGCGAGGAGATTAACTCCGTCAGCGCCAACCTGGTCGTTGCCCAGCTGCTGCATCTTGAGAGCCAGGATGCCGAGAAGGATATCTCGCTCTACATCAATTCGCCCGGCGGCGAGGTCTACTCCGGCTTGGCGATTCTGGACACCATGAACTTCATCAAGCCGCAGGTCTCCACCATCTGCGTCGGTATGGCCGCGTCCATGGCCGCCGTGCTGCTTTCGGCCGGCGCCAAGGGCAAGCGCTTCTGCCTGCCGCACTCCAAGGTCATGATTCACCAGCCCAGCGGCGGTGCGCAGGGCCAGCAGACCGAGATCGAGATCGTGGCCGAGGAGATTAAGAAGACTCGTCGCGAGCTCAACCAGATTCTGTCCGACGCATCGGGCCAGCCCATCGAGAAGGTTCAGGCCGATACCGAGCGCGACAACTACCTCACGGCTGCCGAGGCCCTCGACTACGGTCTGATCGACCGCATTGTCACCTCGCGCGACCTCGCCGCGAAGGATGCCTAGGATGGCCGGTAACATGCAGGACGGCTTCGACGAGAACGGCAACCCCATCCGCTGCTCCTTCTGCGGAAAAGAGCAGGGTCAGGTTCGCCGCCTGGTGAAGGGCCCGACCAACATCTTTATCTGCGACGAGTGCGTCGCCGCCTGCTCCGAGATCCTTGAGGAGTCGCTGGCTTCGGACTTTATGGACGCCGCTCGCAACGGCAAGCTGCCGGGCTTCCTCAACGACCACGGCCAGGCTGCCGGTCAGCCTGCTGTAGATCCTGAGGCCGAGGGTTTTGAGCTGGAGGACGACGCCCGCCAGGTCATTACGCATGTGCCGACGCCGCACGAGATCTATGACGAGCTTTCGGCCTATGTCATGGGCCAGGAGGACGCCAAGCGCGCCATGTCAGTTGCCGTGTACAACCACTATCGCCGCGTGATCGAGGGCGGCGCCGCGCTTTCGGCCTTCGACGAGGCTGGCGGCATGGGCGGCCAGCTCGACGATGATATGGACGAGGTGGAGCTCGCCAAGTCCAACATTTTGCTGCTCGGTCCCACCGGTACCGGTAAGACCCTGCTGGCCCAGACGCTCGCGCGCATCCTCGAGGTGCCGTTTGCTATCGCCGACGCCACCGCGCTCACCGAGGCCGGTTACGTGGGCGAGGACGTGGAGAATATCCTGCTCAAGCTCATCAACGCCGCTGATGGCGACATCGAGCGCGCGCAGGTGGGCATCATCTATGTCGATGAAATCGACAAGATTGCCCGCAAGGCCGAGAACCTCTCCATTACCCGCGATGTCTCGGGCGAGGGCGTTCAGCAGGCGCTGCTTAAGATCCTTGAGGGCACGGTGGCCAGCGTTCCGCCCACTGGCGGCCGCAAGCATCCCCAGCAGGAGCTGCTGCAGATCGACACGACCAACATCCTGTTTATCTGTGGCGGTGCCTTTGTGGGCTTGGACAAGATCATCGCCGATCGCGTGGGCAACAAGGGCGTGGGCTTTAACTCCGAGATCGCCGGTCCCACCTCGGTCGACGAGAACGACCTGCTGCGCCAGGTACTCCCGCAGGACCTCAACGCCTTTGGCATGATTCCCGAGTTTGTGGGCCGTACGCCCGTCGTCACCCAGACGCAGGCGCTCGACGAGGACGACCTGGTGTCGATCCTGACCGAGCCCAAGAACGCCGTGGTGCGTCAGTACCGCAAGATGTTCCAGCTGGAGGACGTGGACCTGGAGTTTGAGGACGCCGCCCTGCATGAGATCGCCCGCATGGCGCTTGCCCGCAAGACCGG
This sequence comes from Collinsella sp., assembly GCA_014871645.1. GTDB lineage: Bacteria > Actinomycetota > Coriobacteriia > Coriobacteriales > Coriobacteriaceae > Collinsella. The sequence goes on along the minus strand of WGSN01000007.1, from coordinate 12,743 downwards.
TGCCCGCGGCTTGCGCGCCATCTGCGAGGACGTGCTGCAGCAAACGATGTTCGACCTCCCCAGCGAGGAGGGCGTCGCCAAGGTCATCGTGACCAAAGCCTCCGTAAAGGGCGAAGAGCAGCCCCAACGCATCTACGGCTAAAACCTGTCAAAACGTTTTGTCGATAGCCTCCGACCATCCGCGGTCGGAGGCTATTTTATATATACGCAATAACCCCAACTACCTGTGTTATTCTGTGTGTTTGTTTAAGCCTCAGCGAAGTCATATCAGACTGAAGTAATCGATACCTAAGGGGAGGAATGTAGGCCCGATTTTCGTAGATTCCGCACGAGCCGAAGACCACTTAATGTGGTCTTCGAGCGAGCCCAGGACCTGACCGAGCGAAAATCGGGCCTACATTTCTCCCCGGCGGGACAGGGAGAGATATATGGAAGAGATGCCCAAGAATTACGATCCGTCGACCAACGAGCCGGCGATCCTGCAGAAGTGGCTCGACGGCGGCTACTACAAGCGCCGCGAGGGCGTGGGCGACTGCACCGTCACCATTCCGCCTCCCAACGTGACCGGCAAGCTCCACATGGGCCACGCTACCGACGACTCCATCCAGGACGCCATCATCCGTATGGCCCGCATGCGCGGCAAGTCCACGCGCTGGGTGCTCGGCACCGATCACGCCGGTATCGCCACGCAGACCAAGGTCGACAAGAAACTCAAGAGCGAGGGCATCAGCCGCCTGGAGATTGGTCGCGACAAGTTTGTCGACGCTTGCTGGGATTGGACCCACGAGTACGGCGGCATCATCGTCGAGCAGATCAAGCGTATGGGCTGCTCCGTCGACTTCGACAACGAGCGCTTTACCATGGACGAGGACTACGCGCAGGCTGTGCGTAAGGTCTTCTGCGACTGGTACCACGACGGTCTGATCTACCGCGGCAAGCGCATCGTCAACTGGTGCCCCAACTGCACCACCGCCATCTCGGACGACGAGGCCGAATACAAGGACGAGAAGGGCCACCTGTGGCACCTGCGCTACCCGTTGACCGAGCCGGTTAACGGCCAGGACTACATCGTCGTCGCCACCACGCGCCCCGAGACCATGCTCGGCGACACGGGCGTCGCCGTCTCCCCGAAGGATACCGAGAAGGCCGCCTTTGTGGGTAAGACTGTTAAGCTCCCCATCGTTAACCGCGAGATTCCCATCTTTGAGGATTGGCATGTCGACGCCAACTTTGGCTCCGGCTTCGTCAAGGTTACCCCGGCTCACGACCCCAACGATTACGCCATGGGTCAGGCCCACGACCTGCCGCAGATCAACATTTTCGACGAGCACGCGGTGGTCGTCGAGGGCTATGGCGAGTTTACCGGCATGACCCGCGAGGAGTGCCGCGAGGCCGTCATTAAGTGGTTCGAGGAGCATGATCTGCTCGATCACGTCGAGGACCACGACCACTCCGTCATGCACTGCTACCGTTGCGACGCCGCGCTTGAGCCGTGGCTGTCCGAGCAGTGGTTTGTGGCCGTCGATAAGCTCACGGGGCCGGCGCTTGACGCCGTCAAATCCGGCAAGGTCACCTTCCACCCCTCGCGCTGGACGCAGACCTACACCACCTGGATGGAGAACCTCAAGGATTGGTGCATCAGCCGCCAGCTGTGGTGGGGCCACCGCATTCCCGTGTTCTACTGCGAGGACTGCGGCTGGGAGGACGCCCTTACCGAGGACACCGACGTGTGCCCCAAGTGCGGCGGCCATCACGTGCATCAGGACGAGAACGTGCTGGACACTTGGTTCAGCTCGCAGCTGTGGACCTTCGCCACGCAGGGCTGGCCGCAAAAGCCGGAGCTGCTCGAGGGGCATCATCCCACGACGGCGCTCGTCACCGCGCGCGACATCATCGCGCTGTGGGTTGCTCGCATGGTTATGAGCTCGCTGTACTTCCTGGACGAGGTGCCGTTTAAGGACGTCGTCATCTACCCGACGATCCTTGCCAAGGACGGCAGCCGCATGTCCAAGTCCAAGGGCAACGGTGTTGACCCTATGGACCTCATTGGCATGTACGGCGCCGACGCCATGCGCTTCAACCTGCTGACGCTCTGCACCAACAACCAGGACGTCAAGTTTGACGCGAACATCGACAAGAAGACCAAGAAGCTTATCGACAGCCCGCGCACCGAGCAGGCCAAGTCGTTTGTGACCAAGATCTGGAACGCCAGCCGCTTCCTGCTTATGAACATGGAGGGCTACACGCCCGGCGAGCCCGTTGTGGAGACGCCGGCCGACGCCTGGATGTTCAGCCGCCTGGCCAAGGCCGTGAAGATGGTCACCGAGGGCATCGAGAACTACACCTTTGGCGATATGGCCCGCGGCGTGCAGCAGTTCTTCTGGAACGAGGTCTGCGACTGGTACGTCGAGGTCACCAAGGCTCGCCTGAAGGGCGAGGGCCGTCTGCAGGCTCAGCGCAACCTGATCTTTGTGCTCGATACCTCCATTCGCCTGATGCACCCGCTTATGCCGTTTGTCACCGAGGAGATCTGGGACAACATGCCGGCGAGCGTGCTCGATCTGGATGCCGAGGGCAACGTGGATCGCGCCGAGGCGCTCATGATCGCCAAGTGGCCCGAGCCCGCCGACTACGCTAAGTATGTTGACGAGGACGCCGAGCGCGCGTTTGAGCTGTGCCGCACCGTAGTGTCTGCCGCCCGCGCCACCCGTTCGCGCTATCGCTTGAGCCCCAAGGCCGAGCTCGACGTGGTCGTGCGCGCCGGTGCCGAGGATATCGAGAAGCTCGAGAGCCTGCGCTCGACCATTGAGCCGCTGGCCAACACCGCTTCGCTGGTCATGGGTACCGATGTTGAGAAGCCGGCTGCGAGCATCGCCGTCGTCGACAGCGGCGTCGAGGTCTTTGTGGTGCTCGAGGGCAAGGTTGATCTTTCGGCCGAGAAGGCACGTCTGGAGAAGGAGATCGCCGCGGCTCAGAAGGAGCTCGCCGGCTGCGAGAAGACACTGGCCAACGAGGGCTTTGTGGCCAAGGCCGCGCCTGCGGTGGTGCAGAAGAAGAGGGACCGTGCAGCTGAGCTCAAGGAGATCCTGGTGGCGCTGACTGCTCAGGTTGCAGACTTCTCGTAGGCCTAACTTGGGGGCGCGTCCCGATGCTTTGCTCTCCGCTGCGGACAGTCCTGCGCAAGACGGGCAGCACATTAAGTGCTGCCCTTTGCGTGCGGAACTTGCGGCGAGCAAAGCATCGGGCCGCTCCTAGTTCGTTTACGTGGTTGTTTGCAACTGGCGTGTTAGGGCCACTGGGTTGTGGCCTTGATCTTGCTGCAAGCGGTGTTTGGCTGATATTTTGAATGGGAAGGGCTCGTTGTTGTTTACGGGCCTCTTTTTATGTTGAGGGGACTTTGGGTTATGGCTAAGCGTTCTGGGTCGTATGTCGTTCCTTTCTCGTTTGAGTTGCTTTCGTTTGATGAGGCTGTGGGACTTGCTGCTGATACGGGGCGGATTTCTGGGGATGCTGGGCCTCTGCTCGAGACGGTTGTCGATATGCTCGATGAGCTGGGGCGTCCGGACGAGTATTTCGATTGCATCCAGGTTGCCGGTACCAATGGCAAGACTTCGACCGCGCGTTTTTCGGCTGCTATCCTTCGCGGCGAGGGGCTCAAGACCGCGCTTTATACGTCGCCGCAGCTGGTGCGCTATCCCGAGCGCATGGAGGTTGACGGGCGCGTTGTGAGCGACGAGGCCTTTGCCCGTGGCGTTTCGGCAGCTGTTGAGGCGGGACATCGCGTGAATGCGCGCCGTGTGGCGGCGGGGGAGCGCGCCTATACCATCACGCCGTTTGACCTGCTGACGGCTGCTGCACTGGTGGTGTTTGCCGAGGCTTGCGTGGACGTGGCCGTGCTTGAGGTCGGCATGGGCGGACGCTGGGATGCTACGAGTGCGACCGATCCCGTCGCCGTTGCCATTACGGGCATTGGGCTCGATCACACACGTATTTTGGGCGACACGCTCGAGGCCATTGCGGGGGAGAAGGCTGCGGTCATTAAGCCCGGACGCCTGGTTGTGCTGGGCGAGGGCACGCACGAGGCGAGTGTTCAGCGCGTGATGGATGCCCGTTGTCGCGAGTGCGGCGTAGTACCGCTCGTGGTGAACCATGCCACGACCAAGGTGCCGGAGCACGTGGGCGACACGGTTGAGTTTAGCTGCACTACGCCGCGCGCGATCTATACATCGAGCATGGTCAAGCCGGCCTATCAGCCGCAGAATGCCGCGTGCGCGATTATGCTGTGCGAGGGCTATCTGGGCCGCGAGCTCGACCATGACAAGCTCGATGCGTCGCTTATGGGCTGCCCCACGCCGGGTCGATTTGATGTGCTGGGAACCGATCCGCTCAAGCTGATCGACGCCTGCCATAACCCTCAGAGCTGCGAGAACTTTGTGAGCGCGCTGGACGAGATCGATCCGTGCGTTGAGAATCGCCCCACGCTGCTGTGCGCCGCGCTTGCAGACAAGGACGTGGCGGGCATCGTTGACGTTTTGGTTCCGGCGTTCCCGCGCGTGGTCGTGACCCAGACCGATTCCGATCGCGCCCTGCCGGCAGAGGAGCTTGCTGCCCTCGTTGATGCCGATAAGCTCGCGGGCGTATACCCGAGCGTGTCCGAGGCCCTCGCTGCCTTCGATGCCGCGGGCGAGTCCTTCGTGGCAGCCGGCACCATCACCCTAGCCGGCGAAGTGGCCGGCCTGCTCCGTTAACCCATCCCCTCATCAGTTGCGGTGAAATAGTTCCTGGATTATGCCTCTGTGGGCTAATCTGGGAACTATTCCACCGCAACTAATTGAGGGGCTATTGGGAAGGGCTTAGTCTAGGCGGACTGGGTCGTGGGGGTAGGTGTTGAGAATCTCGACGCCGGACTCGGTAACTAGGGCCAAGTCCTCGATGCGGACGCCAGTGCGGCCGGGGAGGTAGATGCCCGGCTCGATGGAGAAGGTCATGCCCGGCTCGACAACCTGCTCGTTGACGAGCGAGACGTCTCCCGGCTCGTGGTCCTGCAGGCCGATCGAGTGTCCCAGGCGGTGCGTAAAGTACTGCCCATAGCCCGCGTCCTCAATCACGTCGCGCGCGGCGTGGTCCAGGTCGGACATGCGAACGCCCGGTGCGATGAGCGCCTCGGCGGCCTCGTTGGCGTGGCGCACGATGTCGTAGATGCGCGCCGTCTCCTCGTCCGGCTCGCCCCAAAAGAACGTGCGCGTCATGTCCGAGCAGTAGTTACGATGGCGTCCGCCAATGTCGAACAGCACCACGTCGCCACGCTTGAGTACCGTGTCGTCGGGCTCGTGGTGCGGGTCGCCGGCGTTGGCGCCAAAGCTCACGATGGGCGGAAAGCTAAAGCCCTCGCAGCCGTGCTTGCGATACAGACTGAGCATCTGGTCGGCAATTTCGCGCTCCGTCACGCCCTCGTGGACGAGCTTGATAACATCGGCCATCACAGCGTCGTTAGCGGCCGAGGACGCGCGCATGAGCTTCTGCTCGGTGGCATCCTTGTAGGTGCGTGCGTCGGTGACGGCAAAGTCGCCCAGGAAAAACTCGCTGGCGGCATGGCGCTCCATGAGGGGCATCAAAAAGCCGGAACGCATGACGGTGTCGATACCAAGCGGCTTGTCTGGGTCGATCTCACTCGCGATGGCGTCGGCCACGACATCGGTATCGGTGTGGTAGGCGACGCGCGCATTGTCATACTCTGGCAGCTGGTGCAGGGCGTTGACTAGGATCACCGGCTCGCTACCGCGTGTGAGCAGCACGCCACAAAAACGCTCGAACATATCGGCATAAAAACCGGTCAGGTAATAGATCGACCACGGGTCGTTTACGAGCAGCTGCGCGCCGGGGTGCTGAGCCTCGAGGGCATCGAGCACGCGCGCCACACGCTGGTCATTGACATGTGCCATGAATCATCCTTTCGCTAGGGTGCCACCATGGTATCCCCAAAGCCAGGGTAGTCAATTTGCGACGGGGTTATTTTAGATGCGTCCAACATGCGGAATGATTTTTCTGGGACGGGGATGAAATAATCATTGGGTGCCGAATGATTATTTCATCCCCGTCCCAGAAAAATCATTTGAGCGAACGTTCGGGCAAAAGTAGTCATAAGAACCCCGTCCCAAATGGGCTGGTTTCAAAAGCATGGCGGATTACGGGGCTGGACCTGTATTACTTGACCATGAGAAAAATCGCGAAATTAAAACCGCAGGTAGACGGCTTATCAAAAATCGAAAATTGCCGGTATGGATGGGGGTCTCCGAACCTGCCCCGTAATCCGGCATAGTTTTGAAATGGCACTAACCGAGTGACAGCCAAATACGCGATCATTAAAGAAGTTGCGGTGAAATGCGGACTTTTGGGCGGCCTAGAGCCGAAAAACAGTCCGTATTTCACCGCAATTGAGGAGGGTCGGGGTGGATGGCGGGGTAGCTTAAAGAGCCCCGTCCCAAATTAGCTAGTCGATGTCCATGCTGGCGATGAGGTCGGTACCGGTGTCTAGGAGGTTGGGTAGGACGACGTTGCCCATGCGGATGGGGGCGTTGACGACTAGGCCTCGGATGAGATCCATGGCTTGGGCGTGGAGCTCTAGCGGGATGGCTTCGGCGGTGCGCACGGGGAGCAGGGCTTCATCGCCGCCGGAGACGGCCACGGTGGTGGTGAGCACGCGCATGGGGCAGGTGAGCTCCTGGTGTGCGAACTTATCGCCGCGCGGGCAGTTGTTACCGGTTACGGAGCGCACTTCCACCACGGCGCCATTGGCGTCGCGCTCTACCTCTATGGTCAGGAGGCACTCGGATGGGCAGGTCGTGCAGTTGAACTGCAGCGTTTCGATCACGTTATCGCTCATAGTCTATGCCTCCTCGACGGGATCGACGGAAAGGACAATCTCGCTGGCACCCAGATCGAGCGCTTGTTTGATGACCTTTGCCGGCAGTGGGAAGCTTTCCATAACGCTCGGCTTAAACGCGCGGACCTTGCTGGCGAACAGCTCCTCGCCGTTGGCCAAGATCCTCACGCGGGCGGCATCGACCGGTCGGCGTACGCGGAAGTTGAGCTTCGTGAGTGCCGCCGCCGTAATGCGTCCCGGTAGCGCGTAGCCTGCAATGCCGGCGGGGGAGACCGTGAGCTCGCAGTCCGTAACGGCGCCCGCGGCGGTCCCCAGCGCATACGCCGCTGCAGCTGCGCCAGCCCTCTCGGACTCGGTCGTCACGTTGTCGGCCAGGTCGTGCACGTGCAGCACGTTGCCGCAGGCAAAGATGCCCGGCACGCCCGTTTGCAGGCTCTGGTCCACCACGGCGCCGCGCGTGCGCGGGTCAAGTTCAACGCCCGCGCCCACCGAAAGCTCGTTTTCGGGAATCAGGCCCACCGAAAGCAGCAGCGTGTCGCACGGAACAATGCGCTCGGTCCCCGGAATGGGTGCCAGGTGCTCGTCGACCTGACTCACCTCGACGGCCTCCGCGCGATCGTGCCCGATCACGCGCGTCACGGTAGTGGACAGGTGCAGCGGAATGCCAAAGTCGTCCAGACAGTTCTTAACATTGCGGCGCAGGCCGTTGGCGTACGGCATGAGCTCGTACACGCCCTCGACCGAAATCCCCTCGAGCGTGCAGCGGCGTGCCATGATCAGCCCGATATCGCCCGAACCCAAAATGACGGCGCGCGAGCCAGGCTTGAGGTTTTCGATATTGATGTATCGCTGCGCCAGGCCGGCCGTAAATACGCCGGCGGGGCGGCTGCCGGGGATCTTGATCTCGCTGCGCGTGCGCTCGCGGCACCCCATGGCAAGGACGACCGCGCGTCCGGTGAGCTGTAGCATGCCGGCGGGGCTCATGAGCGTGACGGTGTGGAGTGCTGCGTCTTCCGTAGGCTCGCCTGAATCAATCCCAAGCACCATACTGTCCAGGAACAGCGCAATGTCGGTTGCGTGCACCTGGTCGATAAAGCGCTGCGCGTACTCGGGACCGGTGAGCTCCTGTTTAAAGTGCGACAGGCCAAAGCCGGGGTGGATGCACTGGCGGAGGATGCCGCCCAGGTGCTGCTCACGTTCAACGATGGCCACGCGCGCGCCGGCCTTTTGCGCGGCGAGCGCGGCCGCCATGCCGGCGGGTCCGCCACCGATGACGACCACGTCGAAGGCCTGCGTAGGTACCGCCTCAACGGCATCGCTATCAATCGCGCTCGATTTGAATTCCGCCATCCTAGCGCACCCCCTTCAGCGGTCCCTCAACCAGCCAAGATCCGACATCCTCTAACAGCACCTCGCTAGGGTCACACCCCAGCTCTCGGGCAAGAATCGCCACCACACGCCCCTGGCAAAAGCCGCTTTGGCACCGACCCATGCCGGCACGACAGCGGCGCTTGACGCCCTCGACCGAAACCGCGCCCGGCTGGCGTCGGATCGCGGCCACGATCTCGGCCTCGGGCACCGTCTCACAGCGGCAGACAATCTGTCCCCACGTGGGATCGGACTCGATCAGCTCCTCCTTGCGCGCCAGCGGCGCGCGGTCAAAGTCGTCCGGCGCGCGGCGAATCGGGTCCCAATCGTCCCGCTCGTGCAGTTCCACGCCTGCCTCACGCATCACAAGCTCCATGCGCTCGGCAATGGCCGGCGCGCTTGCCACACCCGGCGACTGAATGCCCGCCGCCTGGAAAAGCCCCGGCACCACGGCCGACTGTCCAATAAAGAAGTCGTTCGTTCCCTGAATGACCGGACGACCGCCGGCAAATGCGCGCACCACGCGGTGCGTATCCAGATCGGGCACCAGCTTGCGCGCGCCGGTCAGCAGCGCGTTCACATCGCTCGCATAGGTCTGCGTGTCGCCCGGCTCGCGCACGGCGGCCGTGGCGGTGATCACGGTGTTGCCGTGCACGGTGCCCGTCACGATAACGCCCTTCGACACCGGCGTCGGCACGGGGTAGAGCGGCATGAGCGTGCGCGGCTCCTTGTCCAGCACCACGATGTTGCCCTGACGCCAGACCATCTGGAACTCCTCGGCACCCGCCATATGCGAGATGTCGGCGGCGCCGTTGCCCGCGGCGTTGATCAGGTAGCGGCAGCGCACGTTGCCAGCGGGAGTCGCCAGCGTAAAGCGCGTGTCGTCGGCCGAGCCCGCGACTTCAATCGCTTCCACCGGCGCGGACCGCATAAACGTCACCCCGTTGGCGACAGCGTTCTCCAGCGCGGCGATAGCCACTTCAAATGGGTCGACAAATCCGGTCGAGGGGCACCACAACGCGCACGTCGCATCGGCACTGGCGCGCGACTCTAATTCGTGGATGCGGTCGGGTCCGACGATTGACAGCTCGGGCACACCGTTGGCAAGGCCGTTGCACAGCAGCTGCTCCAGATGCGCGCGGTCCTCGTCGTTAAAGCCCAATACCATCGACCCGGTGCGGCAGAACAGAAAGCCCAGCTCCTGCGCCCACGCACCGTACAACTCGCAACCACGAGCGTTGACCTGCGCCTTAACCGTGCCCGGTGCCGGATCGTAGCCGGCGTGCACCAGGCCGCCGTTGGCCTTCGACGCGCCCAGCGCAATATCGTTAGCCGCCTCGACCACGCAAATGGACAGTTCAAATCGCGCGAGCTGCCGCGCGATGGCGCATCCCGTGATGCCCGCGCCGACAATCGCGATATCAAACGTTTCAGCCACAGTGCCTCCCAGACGAGTTGACAGGCTGTCAATAAGAACATCCTACGGTCTACACACCCCCAGCAGGGCGGCAATGCGGCGAACAGCCCCGCAACACCCGCCAACGGCAGGCGAGGGGAGAACCGGCAACGTCGACAACCTCGTCTGCCGACAACTACGGCAACCGTTCGTCTCGATCTGTAACAGTTAGACGAGGATTTCGGTTCCAGATGTTACAGATTGAGACGTTAGTCTGGCGGGTCCTCCGTTTGTCTTGGTCTGTAACATCTAGACCTGAATTCCGTTCCCAACTGTTACAGATTGAGATGTTTGTGTCCGCGCCAGCCCCGCCCCTAGCCGTGGTCCCATATAAACAAACCCCGTGGTAAACTTGACCGAACTGTTAATATTCCGAAAGGTACCCGTAATGTCCAAGTACATCTCCGAGCTCATGTCGCCGCAGCTTATGGGCGTCGTTTATGCTTTCGTTGGCTTTATCATCGCCCTGTATGTGCTGTCGGTCGTCTATGTGTTTATCGACGCTCGCCGCCGCGGTGCCAGCGCCTACGTGGCATGGGGCATCATCGCCCTCATCCCGTTTGTGGGCCTCATCGCCTACTTGGTCCTGCGCCCGCACTCCTACGCGGCGGATCGCGAGGAGCAGGAGCTGGACATGGCCCTGCGCGAGCGCCAGCTTGCCCAGTACGGCACCTGCCCGCAGTGCGGCGCGCCCATCGAGAAGGACTTCGTCGTCTGCCCGGTGTACGATACCCAGGTTCGCAACGTCTGCCCCAGCTGCCATCGTCCGCTCGATGCGCACTGGAAGGTCTGCCCCTACTGCCGAACTCGCATCCAGTAACGCATCCATCGCCGGGTCGGCCGCAAGCCACGGGCCCCGCGCATCACGCGAAAGCCGCACACGCGCCCCAAGCCGCGAACACCCCGCCCCCACACGATGAAGCATGCGTAGAAAATCGCCCGCCGCGCCATTAAGGTGCGGCGGGCGCTTGTATACCAAGGCAACCTGCCTATAATGATGCAAGTCAAAAACGCCGAGCGCATCGCACGCACTTGCATCAGGCATCCGAGAGGAGAAAACATACCCATGAAGGCACTCTACAATGACGGTTCGGTGGCCGAGCTCCCGCAGGACGAGGTCACGCACGTCATCCGTCACTCCGCCGCGCATATCATGGCGCAGGCCATCAAGCGCCTGTACCCCCAGGCCGACTTTGCCTACGGCCCCGCGACCGACAACGGCTTCTACTACGACGTCGACCTGCCCGAGGGCGTCAAGATCAGCGAGGACGACTTCCCCGCGATCGAGGCCGAGATGAAAAAGATCGTCAAGGAGAACCTCAAGTTCACCGTGTACGAGAAGCCCCGCGCCGAGGCCATCGCCCTTATGGAGGAGCGCGGCGAGAAGTACAAGGTCGAGCACATCGGCGACCTGGACGACGACGCCCGCATCACTTTCTACCAGCAGGGCGACTACATCGACATGTGCGTCGGCCCCCACATCTGCTATACCAAGGCGCTGAAGGCCTTTAAGCTCACCGGCGTCTCGGGCGCCTACTGGAAGGGCGACAAGGACAACAAGATGCTCACCCGCATCAACGGCGTCGCCTTTGCCACCAAGGAAGAGCTCGAAGAGCACATGCACATGCTGGAGGAGGCCAAGAAGCGCGACCACCGCAAGATCGGCCGCGAGATGGACCTCTTTATGATGCGCGACGAGGCCCCCGGCTTCCCGTTCTTCCTGCCCAACGGCATGATCCTTAAGAACACGCTGCTGGACTACTGGCGCGAGATCCACCACAAGGCCGGCTACGTGGAGATCTCCACGCCGCTCATCATGAACAAGCAGCTGTGGAAGACCTCGGGCCACTGGGACCACTACAAGGACAACATGTACTCCACCGTCATCGACGACGAAGAGTACTGCATTAAGCCCATGAACTGCCCGGGCGGCGTGCTGGTGTACGCCTCCAAGCCGCACTCCTACCGTGAGCTGCCCATCCGCGCCGGCGAGATTGGCCTGGTGCACCGTCACGAGCTGCGCGGCGCCCTGCACGGCCTGTTCCGCGTGCGCTGCTTTAACCAGGACGACGCCCACCTGTTTGTGCGTCCCGACCAGCTGACCGACGAGATCGTGGGCGTGGTCAACCTCATCGACTCCGTGTACCAAAAGTTTGGTTTTAAGTACCACGTCGAGCTTTCCACCCGCCCCGAGGACTCCATGGGTTCGGACGAGGATTGGGCCCGCGCCGAGGAGGGCCTGCGCACCGCTCTGGAGAAGCTGGGCATGGACTACGAGGTCAACGAGGGCGACGGCGCCTTCTACGGCCCCAAGATCGACTTCCACCTGGAGGACTCGCTCGGCCGTACTTGGCAGTGCGGTACCGTGCAGCTCGACTTCCAGATGCCGCTCAACTTTGACCTGGAGTACGTGGACGCCGACGGCACCAAGAAGCGCCCCATCATGCTGCACCGCGTGTGCTTTGGCTCCATCGAGCGCTTCATCGGTATTCTGATTGAGCACTTTGCGGGCAAGTTCCCCACCTGGCTGGCCCCCGTGCAGGTTAAGGCACTTCCGGTTTCCGAGAAGAGCCGCGACTACGCCCACGAGGTGTGCGCCAAGCTGGAGGAGGCCGGCATTCGCGTGGTCTGCGACGACCGCGACGAAAAGATCGGCTACAAGATCCGCGAGGCCCGCAGTATCGATCGCGTGCCCTACATGCTTATCCTGGGCGAGAAGGAGGTCGAGGCCGGCAACATTTCCGTCCGCGATCGCTCCAACGAGACCGTTCAGATGAGCGTTGACGAGTTTGTTGCCAAGGTTCTCGAGGAGATCAAGACTCGCGCCTAAGGCAACCCAACAGAAACAACGAAAGGCGACCGTCCACAAAGGGCGGTCGCCTTTTTTAATGCCAAAACGAGAAAAAGCCGCTGGTAGAGCGCCTTTTTTGTTGTGCAAAAAGGTACAGGTTTTTGTAGAGGGCTATGGAGATGTGTCCTTTCGGTTGATTTTCAATCTCAACGCAACAGCCTGAACGGACCCCGCGTTTCCGCAGC
>WGSN01000006.1:0-99554 GCA_014871645.1 Collinsella sp. | reverse complement strand
CTTCGTTAAACGGGCGCTAGGGCGTCACCCTTACACCAACATTTTCGACGCGATCCCGCAAGTAGAGGACGGACAGCGAGCGGGTCGCATTTGAGACAAGGTGACGTGAAACGAAAGGGCGCTGACCTTCTGGTCGCGCCCTTGAAGTTGAACGTCAGATTGTCCAAATGCGGCCCGCGCAGCGTCGAGCCGTTACGCGGGTTGGTAAACCCGCGTAACTACTACTCCCGTGCTCCGTACTGCTCGTAGTAGGCATCGATGGCGGCCTTGAGCTCGTCATCGATGACGACCTTGCCGTCGATCTCGTGGTTGTAGAGGGTCTCGACGACCTCGGCCATGGAAACGATGCTCGCGACGGGGAAACCGTACTTTGCCTCGATCTCCTTCTGCGCGGTGGTCACACCGCCCTTGCCGACCTCCATGCGGTTGAGGGACACGATGAGGCCCTTGATCTCAACATCGGCAGCAGCCTTGACCTTGGGATAGGTCTCGTCGATGGACTTGCCGCTGGTGGTGACGTCCTCGACCATGACCACGCGGTCGCCGTCCTTGGGCTCATACCCCAACAGGTTGCCCTTATCGGCACCGTGGTCCTTGGCCTCCTTGCGGTCGCAGCAGTACTTGACCTCCTTGCCGTACAGCTCGTGGTAGGCAATCGCGGTCACGACGGCCAGGGGAATGCCCTTGTAGGCCGGCCCAAACAGCACGTCAAAGTCGTCGCCAAAGTTATCGTGGATGGCCTGGGCGTAATACTCGCCCAGCTTCTTGAGCTGATAGCCCGTCACGTATGCGCCGGCGTTCATAAAGAACGGGGACTGACGGCCGCTCTTGAGCGTAAAGCTGCCGAACTTAAGAACGTCGGACTCGACCATAAACTTGATGAACTCTTGCTTGTAAGCCTCCATGCGGGCTCCTCTCGTAATCGCGTACGTGCCTTCCAGTTTAGCGCAGGCGAAGCGTCGATGCGGGCGCGCTTTGGGGCCACGGCATTCTGTAAAGGCTTTGTCAGGGAGAATGGTTTTCCGAACAATGGGGTTGACATGTCAAACCCCCTCATCAAGAATACGGGCGGATTAAAAAGGGGTACGAGATACCCAAAGCGCGCTGCGCTCAGCCTTTAGGAGGTGTGCCATGGAAGGCAGTCCTAGTCGAAAAACCTGCATGTCGCCCTCGGCACGCCGCGAGGGCTCCGCACACGCATAAACGCCACCGGCAGATCGCCAAAACCACCACAAAGGCACGCTGCACCCTTTGTGGGCTCAAGAGCTTGACGTGAGCGACATCTAGGTTTTTTGAAGCAAATACGACACGTACGCTAACTCCCCTCAACAAGGAGGACCCTATGCTGATGCTCAAAACCGTCACGGTACTCGAAGCCATCTCCAAGCGCCGCCGCACGGCGCGCCCTGCCGCTCATACCGGCCTGTCCAAGAACACCATATTCGCCGCCACCCATAGTGCCGAAGACGCCCTCGTACTGCTTGACGCCACGGCAAACGGCCTCACCGTCGAGCAGGCAACTGAGCGCCTGGACGCCTCCGGCCCCAACACCATCGAGGCACCGACCAAAACGCTCGCCCGCCGCATCGCCGACGCGTTCATCGATCCCTTCGCCGGCATCCTCGCCGCGCTCGCACTGGTCTCGCTCTACATCGACGTGCTCGCCGCACCCGAGCCGCAGCGCGACCCCTCCACGGTCATCGTCATCGGCATCATGCTGCTGGTATCGGGCGGCATGAAGTTTATCCAAGAAGCCCGCAGCGGCAATGCGGCCGAGGCCCTCAAGGACCTGGTCTCCAACACTTGCACCGCCCTGCGCGACGGCGAGCGCATCGAGATCCCCTTCGACGAGCTCGTCCCCGGCGATGTAATCCGTCTCTCTGCCGGCGATATGGTGCCGGCAGATGCCCGCATCATCACCGCGCGCGACCTGTTTGTGATCGAGTCCGCACTCACCGGCGAGAGCGAGGCCGTCGAGAAGACCACCGCCGTCACCGTCGTCGAGGGCGCCGACGGCTCCGCACTGCCACTCTCTGCCTGCAAGAACATCGTCTTTACCGGCACCTCCGTGCAAAACGGCGCCGCCATGGCGCTTGTCGTTGCCACCGGCTCGGACACCTACCTGGGCGGCATCGCCAAGATGCTCAACGGGCGCGGCGAAAAGAGCGCGTTTGACCGCGGCGTCTCGAGCGTCTCCATGTTGCTCGTACGCCTCATGCTCGTTATGGCGCCGGCCGTCTTTGCCATCAACGCCGCCACCAAGGGCAACGTCATCGACGCGCTGCTGTTCGCCACGAGCGTGGCCGTGGGCATCACGCCGCAAATGCTTCCCGTCATCGTGACCACGAGCCTATCGCAGGGCGCCAAGGACCTCGCCCGTCGCCAGGTTATCGTCAAGGAGCTGCCGGCGATTCAAAACCTCGGCGCGATGGACGTCCTGTGCTGCGACAAGACCGGCACCCTCACCGAAGACCGCATCGTGCTCGAGCGCTATCTCAGCACCGACGGCAACGAAGACGCACGCGTGCTGCGCCATGCATTTTTGAATAGCTTCTTCCAAACCGGCCTCAAAAACCTTATCGACCTGGCCGTAATCGACCGTGCCGATGTGACGCCCTCGACCGTCGTGCCCGATTCCATGCTGGGCCAGAGCCTGCGCGACCGCTATACCAAGATCGACGAGGTTCCCTTCGATTTCTCGCGCCGTCGCCTGAGCGTAGTTGTCGCCGACGCCCAAGGCAAAACCCAGATGGTTACCAAGGGCGCTGCCGAGGAAATGCTCGAGATCTGCTCCTTTGTCGAGATCGATGGCATCGCTCTGCCGCTCACCGACGAGAAGCTCGCCCAGATTCGCAAGCAGATCGCCGGACTTAACGCCGAGGGCCTACGCGTAATTGCCGTGGCGCAGAAGACCAATCCGCGCTGCGTGGGCGAGTTTGGCATCGCCGACGAGTGCGACATGGTGCTGATGGGCTTTTTGGCCTTCCTCGATCCGCCCAAAGCAAGTGCCGCGGGCGCCGTCGCCACCCTCGAGGCCAAGGGCGTGGCGGTCAAGGTCCTAACCGGCGACAACGACCGCGTCGCCGCCACCGTCTGCAAGCAGATTGGTATCGATGCGAGCAACGTCTTGCTCGGCTCCGAGATCGATACGCTCGATGACGCCGAACTTGCCGAGCGCGCCGAGAAAACCCACCTCTTCGCCAAGCTCTCGCCGCTGCAGAAGGCGCGCCTGGTACGTGTCATGCGCGAGATGCTCGGCCACACCGTGGGCTTTATGGGCGACGGCATCAACGACGCCGCCGCCATGCGTGCGAGCGATTGCGGCATCTCGGTCGATTCGGCCGTCGATATTGCCAAGGAATCCGCCGATATCATCTTGCTTCAGAAGGACCTGGGCGTGCTCGAGCGCGGCATCATCGAAGGCCGCCGCACTTACGGCAACCTGCTCAAGTACCTCAAGACCACGGTGAGCTCCAACTTTGGCAATGTGCTGTCCGTGACCGTCGCGAGCCTGTTCTTGCCGTTTTTGCCCATGAGCGCCCTGCAGCTGGTACTGCTGTCGCTGGTCTACGAGATCGTGTGCATCGCACTGCCGTGGGACACCGTCGATGACGCCTGGACTGCCCGCCCGCGTGCCTGGGACGCCGCGTCCATCAAGGGCTTTATGCTCGAGCTGGGCCCCGTAAGCTCGCTGTTTGACATCGTGACCTTCGCCGCGCTCTTCTTTGTCGTGTGCCCCGCCGCCGTGGACGCAAGCTGGCCCGAGCTTGCCGCCGCGGGCGACGTCGCGGGTATGGCGACCTTTGCTGCGCTCTTCCAGAGCGGCTGGTTTGTCGAGTCCATGTGGTCGCAGACACTCGTGGTCCACATGTTGCGCTCCCCGCATCTGCCGAGCCCGCGCGACCACGCCGCGCCCGCATTGTGCGTTCTTACCGTGCTGGGCCTGGCGCTCGTCACCTGGCTGCCGGCAAGCCCCATCGCCGATGCGCTCGGCCTCATGCCGCTGCCCACGAGCTTTTTTGGGCTGCTCATTGGCATCGTTACCGCCTATATCGCGCTCACCCAGCTGGCAAAGCGCCGCTACATTGCCCGCCACGGCGAGCTGCTGTAGCAAGTAGACGGAAAACACCCTGCCAGCTGCCGTTGCCACTACCACAGCTGCCAGCGCCCCTGCCACTGCCGTTGCCTCTGCCGCCGCCGCAATCTATCCCCTCAGCAATTGCGGTGAAATAGTTCCTGTTTAAAGCCTCGTGACTTTAATTTAGGGACTATTCCACCGCAACTTATTGGAGGATTAGCTAGTCCTTGGGCGTCCAGGACCAGAAGAAGTTGATAAGGGCCACACGCGAGGCGGTATCGGTCTTCTTGTTGATTGAGGAAATGTGGCGATAGAGCGTGGAGCGCGAAAGGAAGAGCGTTGTGGCGATGTCCTGAACGCTCTGGTCCGAAGCGACCAAGACCTCAAGAATATCGCGCTCGCGCTCTGTAAGCCCAAAGGTGGCGACGAAAGCATCGAGGCGTTCATCGGACGTGAGCTCCGCTGCCTCCACGGGCTCGGGGTCGAAGCATGTGGGCGCAAGATCCCCACCAAGATCGTCGGTGGCAAGCGGCAGGCCATCCTGCATCACGGCATCATCGGCTCGTTGCCCCAACTGCCCCAGCAGCGTAATCGCAATGCCCACAAACATCACGAGCGCCGCACCGACCGCAGCCAGCACGTTTTGACTCGAGATAATCGCCACCGCCGGCGCCGTCACGAGCATCGAGCACACGTTGTTGACGACGCGACCCATGCACGGCCAAAAATATGACCAGCGCGCATAGAGCGAGACGGCGGCATATTTTGTGGTAAAGAACACCACGAAAAAGCCCGAGCCCAGATAAAAAATGATCGTGGCAGCGAGCTCGTTGCCACCATTGCCGTCGACGATGAGCACAAAGAACGAAAACGTGGACAGTATGGCGGCACATGTCATGCCGATATTCATATACGAGCGGCCGTGCAGGTCAAATAGTGCGCCAGCGACCAACGAGCTCACGACAAGCAGCAGGCGCGGCCAATCGCCCAAATCGACGGCTCCGACAGCATGCAAGGTCGTGAAGCCCGCGTTGAGAGCGGCGAATACGCTGGAAAGATACGCCGTCGCCACGGTCAGGCGAACTACGGCGCGACGGAATGCCGCCTTTGCCTCGGGATCGTCATGCCACTTGGCGCCATATTCCAGAGCATCTACCGAAAGCCCGGCAGCACTGGGTTCAAAGTTGGGGTCGGACTCGTCGCGCAGCTTGGCGCGTCGGGCACCGTGGAGCAACGCCACCTGCGCGATCGCACAGACGACCAGAACAGCCTGCTGAGGAATACCGACAGGCATCACCATGTGGTTGATCACCTGTACCAGAACGCCCATGGCATAGGAAAGTGCGGCGGCGCGCGCCGGGCAGGGCGTCTGCGCAAAACGCCGCGCAAGATTGGCATGGGCGGTCGATCCGCAATAGCCCAGGGCGCAGCACGCCACCAGACCGCCGGCAATTACTACCTCAAACCGCACTGCCGTAATCATCAGCAGCAACGCCGATACCAACAGCACGCCTGTAATATCGCTCGTCGCATCGATCGTCTGGGGAAGGCGATAGTACAGAAATGGGCGCACGAAAAAGCCAATCACGCTCGCGCCGACAACGATGCTCTCGTAGATGAAGACCTCACTCGATGGCACGAACTCGGCTATGCGCACATCAAAGAGATACTCGCACGCCAAAAACGTGAAGAAGAACAGCGCCAGGCATATAATCTCCCGAATGCCCCGACGCAAATATACGGTTGTGTCTCCCATGCCCCTCATGGTTAACCACCGGCCGCTCAATTGTCTGGAATTCCATTTTAATAAAGAACCAGTCTCAATATCGAAGCCAGGCTCGAAATGTTGCCAATTCGACCCCAGCCGTCCACATCACGCCGCGATTTTGAGCCGCATGGACCAGAAGGGACGCGCGCGATCTCTAGCTCGGCCAGGAGTGTCTCCAACTACCACTCATTTAAGTACGTCCCCAATGAGTGGCCAATGACTACCCGCAGCAAGGAGTGTCCCCATGTGTCGGATGAAAAATGGGCCATGTGTCCCAGTTGTGGAGACTCCTTGAGCCGTCTGGGTATCGCGAAGGATCGCGCACTCCCCCATCATCAAAAGTGACACACGCTACCAGTTGATGGGAGGCAGCCATGGGCTTCTTTGACAAGATATTCGAGAAGAAAGAGTGCGCGATTTGCGGTACCGAGCTGGGACTTCTAGGTAAGACAAAAATCAATGAAGGCTACCTGTGCAAAGAGTGCGCCGGCAAGCTCTCCCCCTACTTTCACGGCTATCGCTCCAGCACCGCGGACGATATCCGTGAGCAACTCGCCTACCGCGAGGCCAACGCCGAGCGCCTGTCTTCGTTCAACCCCACGCGCACGCTTTCTGCCGGGCGCACCAATATTATGCTCGATGAGGACGCGGGCCTGCTGATCATCACTTCGCAGAGCCGCTGGCGCGACGCCAATCCCGACATCATCGAGTTCTCGCAGGTACTCGGCTGCGATATGGATATCGACGAGCAGCGCACCGAGATCTATCGCGAGACCAAGGACGGCGAGCGCGAGAGCTACAACCCGCCGCGCTACGACCTGGATTACGACTTTAATCTGACCATCCACGTCAACACGCCGTACTTTACCGAGATCAACCTGCGCGTGAATGACTCCACCATCGATCAGCGCGGCTCCATCGAATATCGCGAGGCCAAGCGCCAGGCAACCGAAGTCCGCGATGCGCTGGTGCAGCTGCGCCAGGAGACGCGCGACAGCGTCGTGGCCGCCAAGGCCCCCAAGACCGCGGTGACCTGCCCCTTCTGCGGAGCCACCACCATTCCCGATGCCAGTGGGCGCTGCGAATACTGCGGCGGCGCCATCGGCGCATAGCCTCCGGCACGGAAAGGACCGATCATGGCCTTTGAGAGCGTCAACTATCAGTGCCCCGCGTGTGGCGGTCCCCTTCACTTTGCCAGTGCCGAGCAAAAGCTCGTCTGCGACTACTGCGATTCGCGTTTTGAAGTCGAAGAAGTCGAGGCCCTCTATCGCGAGCGCCAGGACAAGGCAGATGCCAAAGCCGATGCCGCAGCCGCGGCCCCCAAGCCTGCTGTCGACGATGCCGTGCAGGAGCTGGCTCAAAACGCCGGCTACATCTGCTCGTCATGCGGCGCCGAGCTGGTCTCGGACGGCACTGTCGCCGTTACCACCTGCCCATACTGCGGCAACTCCGCCGTGGCACCCGGCCAGCTCTCGGGCGACTTCTCACCCGACCTGGTGATTCCGTTTAAGCTCGGGCGCGACGATGTCATGGCCGCGCTCAAAGACCACTACAAGGGCAAGATCCTGCTGCCCAAGAGCTTTGTCACCGGCAACCACATCGACGAAGTCCAAGGTGTCTACGTGCCGTTTTGGCTCTACGGTGCCCACGTGGACGGCGAAGTGCACTTCGATGCGACCAACGAGACTGTAACCGAGGAATCCGACCGCACCGTCACGACCACCGACCACTACGACGCCTACCGTAAGGGCAATATCTCGTTTGAGCGCGTGCCCGTCGACGGATCGTCCAAGATGCCCGACGGCCATATGGACGCCATCGAGCCGTTTGACTACGACGCGCTGCGCCCGTTTTCGGTCGCGTATATGCCCGGCTACATCGCCAACCGCTACGACGAAGATTGCGAGACCTGCAAGGCACGTGCCGAGCGCCGCATGGAGGAGAGCACGATCTCGGCCCTGCGCGAGACCGTCGTCGACGAATATGACGACGCCACGGTCGAAAGCAAGCAGCTCGACTACACCTGGGAAGACAGCGACTACGCCCTGTTCCCCGTGTGGATGCTTTCCACCTCGTGGAACGGCAAGAGTTATCTGTTTGCCATGAACGGCCAGACCGGTCGCATGGTCGGCGAGCTCCCCTGCTCCAAGCCCAAGCTCGCCATCGCCTCGGTGCTGTTCTTTGTGATCGGGTTTGTCCTCTCCCAGATTCTCTTTATGGGAGAGAACGCCTTCGATCCGGACTACCTCACCTTTGATGTTGAGGGCATCCTCATCAACATCGTCGCGCCACTGATCATCGTAATCATCGCGGACGTGTTGCTGGTAGGCCAGCTCAAGACGGCCAACGAGGCAACCCACGCCGACTACTACTGCGGAGAGCTCGACCTGACCGAGAAGCACGACACCTTCAGCCACACCGAGACCACCGTTGCCATGAAGGACAACAAGGACGATTAGCCATTCTGACCAATACCACCCGGCCTTTGACGAGAAAGGAAGATCACCATGGGACTCTTGAAAGCTGGATTGGGTGCTGCCGGCGGCGTCATGGCCGACCAGTGGAAGGAATTTATCTATTGCGAATCGATGCCCGCTGACGTCTTGGCCTGCAAGGGCAGCAAGCGCACCGGCGGCCGCAGCTCCAACACGCGCGGCGAGGACAACGTCATCTCCAACGGCTCCGTCATCGCCGTCAACGACGGCCAGGGCATGCTCGTGGTGCAAAACGGCAAGATCATCGAGGTCGCGCTGGAGCCCGGCGAGTTCGTCTTTGACACCGGCAGCGAGCCGAGCGTCTTTAGCGGCAACCTGGGCGACTCCATCAAGGAAACCTTTGCCAATATCGGCAGCCGCTTTACCTTTGGCGGCGACGCGGGCAAAGACCAGCGCGTCTACTTCATCAACACCAAGGAGATCATCGGCAACAAGTACGGCACCGCCTCTCCCGTGCCCTTCCGCGTAGTCGATAACAACATTGGCCTGGACGTCGACATCTCCGTTCGCTGCAACGGCGAGTATTCGTACCGCATCACCAACCCGCTGCTGTTCTACACCAACGTGTGCGGCAACGTGACCGATAGCTACACGCGCGATAAGATCGACAGCCAGCTTAAGTCAGAGCTGCTCACCGCCCTGCAGCCCGCCTTTGCCAAGATCTCGGAGATGGGCATTCGCTACAGCGCCATCCCCGGTCACACCACCGAGCTCGCCCGCGCGCTCAACGAGGTCCTCTCGGCCGACTGGCGCGACCTGCGCGGCGTCGAAATCGTGAGCTTTGGCGTCAACTCCATCGCCGCCTCGCAAGAAGACGAGCAGATGATCAAGGACCTGCAGAAGGCCGCGGTCATGCGCGATCCCACCATGGCAGCCGCCAACATCGCCAGCGCCCAGAGCGATGCGATGCGCGCGGCAGCCGCCAACCCCAACGGCGCGATGGCCGGCTTTATGGGCATGGGCATGGCGGGCGGCATGGGCGGCATGAACGCCAGCCAGCTGTTCGCCGCCGGCCAGGCACAGCAGCAGGCCGCCCCGCAGCCGGCTCCGACACCCGCCCCCGCACCGGCTCCTGCCGCTGCCCCCACGGCCGGCACGTGGACCTGCACTTGCGGCGCCACCAACACCGGCAAGTTCTGCCCCGAGTGTGGCAGTCCCGCACCCGCCCCGGCACCGGCCAAGTGGTTCTGCCCCAACTGCGGCAGCGAAAACGGCGGCAAGTTCTGCAGCAACTGCGGAACGCCCAGGCCCTAGCCCCTCTATCTGGTAATTGGCGGGGGGTCCGCCACCCCCGCATTTGCTTCTATGGGCTTTCACACAAGAAGGAGGACACCATGAAGACAACGTTCAAAAAGTCCGTACTCGCATTTCTGACATGCGTCCTGGCGCTCGCCTTTGCCCTGACGGGCTGCAGCGGCGGCGGCAAAGACCCCAAGGCCAACTTCGTCGGCAGCTGGCAGTACTCGGGTGGAACCTTGGATGGCGAAGAGCTCACCGATGAGTACATGGATATGCTCGAAGAGTGGGGCGTCAACTGCATCCTGATCCTCGATGAGGACGGCACGGGCACCCTCGACCTGTTCCTTGAGGTTGTCGACCTTAAGTGGGAGGCCAAGGACGCCACCACCGCAACCGTCACCGCCGAAGATGAATCGCACGATCTGAAGCTCAAGGACGACAAGCTCGTCCTGGAGGTGGACGGCGACAAGTTTATCTTCACCAAGTCCGACAAGGACCTGTCCGGTACGGTGAAGAAGGATCGCGAGGCGGCCGAGAAGGAAGATGAGATCGATGAGGCCGTCGAAGACGACGATGTCCAGAGCGTCGAAATCTCCCCCGCCGTCACCGTCGCCGATGACGATCTGTGCACCATCACCATCACCGAGAAGTTCAAGGACGACTGGGGCGACATCGGCTTTGTCGTCAACATCACCAACAAGAGCGACAAGGACCTGACCTTCTACGCTCCTTCCGGCAAGACCAACGTCAACGGCACCATGAAGGAACCCTGGTTCTCGGCTCACCTGATGCCCGGCACCAACGCCACCGAGGAATTCACGTTCTCGAACGGCGAGCTTGACAGCCTTGACGACCTGGTCAATACGACCATCGGCATCGACGCCTACCTGACCGATTCCTACGAGGACGTCGCCTCTTACAGCGCAACCATCGCGTAACGGCAGACACCGATAGCCGCGGATTGGCGGACACATCCGCGCACATGTCAGGCGGGGCCGCAGGAGATAATCCTGCGGCCCCGCCGCTTTATGCCGACAGCACTGCCCATACAAGCAGGCCGCCCGCCGTTTTTAGATGCGAAACGGCGGGCGGCCTATCTTTGGCGTTGGAGCACGGGTGGCGCACCGACTACGGGCGCTCCATATTGGGGACGATACTGCCTTCGGTCACCGCATGCACGGCAAGACGCATGATGTTGTCGTAGCCAGTCTTGCTCAGGATCTCCGAAATGCGGCGCTTGATGGTGCCCTCGCTCATAAACAGCTCGGCCGCGATCTCGCGACGACTTTTGCCCTCGCAGGCAAGGCGCAAAATCGATAGCTCGACATCGTCGAGGGCCGCCGTGCCCGAAAAAATGCTCTCGGGCGGCTTGGGAAACGTGCAATAGCCCGCCAGCGTGGAGCGCATCACAGCGAACAGCTCGTCGATACCGACGTTCTTGTACACAAAGCTATCGACGCCCGCCTCGCGAGCCTGATCGACAAAGGTGATCTCGGGCATGCCCGTCATGATAATGATGCGACACTCGGGCAGCTGCTCCTTGATGCGCGCCGCCGCCACGATGCCGTTTGAATCGTGTTCGGTGCACACGTCCATCAGTATCATGTCCGGGCGCTCCCTTAGTGCGACGCCCAAGGCCTCGGAGGCATCGGCAATCGCGGCGACGACGGTCATATCGGGCTGGTCACCAACGGAGCGTGCCAGGCTCTCGCGCAGAATGGCCTGGTCTTCGACTATAAGGACGCGGATCATGAGCTTCTCCTTTGGGACGTGTCGTTGGCGTTAAGCGGAATGGACACCGCAAGCGTAAAGGGCGGGGCGGCGTGGACCTCTAGGCTGCCACCCAGATCTTGTGCGACATGCCTCATACCTGGGATACCCGTTCCCTCGCGATACGATACGGGGGCCGGGGACCCGTCGTTAGAAATCGTCATGCGCGCGACGGCTCCAGCATCCGCCCCCTCCTGCCACAGACGCACGTGGACCCGATGTGCCTGCGCATGCTTGGTGGCATTGGTCGAGGCCTCGCGGATAATCTGCAAAAATGCGGCGGCGACGCGCGCGTCCTCGGGCAGCACACCCTCAACATCGATCTGCACACTCACCAGGCCAAAAGCATGGACGATATCACCCAGCTGCTCTGCAGGCTCGCTGGCACCGCCACTGCGCAAATCGGCGGCGATTGAGCGCAGCAACGGGTCAATCTGCTCGAGCGACTCATCGTCCAGACGTCCCTCCTCCAAATAGCGATGAAGAATGGACAGGCGCTGCCCGATCACGTCGTGCACGCGGGCACGCATACGTAGGTAGGCCGCATTGTCGGCAACCTTTTTAACCTCTTCGATCTGGGACTGGAGCTCTTGGCCCGCAAGCTCAAGCAGGTGGTTTGCTTGCGCCAAGCGGTCGTAGGCGCGTGCATATTCCGTCACGTCCAGTCCGATAATGCGCTCAAAGAGGCGGCCCGAAACCATAACCTCGTCGTGTACAAATAGGCGAATCTCGGCGGGAGAAATCTCGATCACCGCGCGAGCCTCACCAAAACGGTCCAAGTTAATCCGCACACGGTTCCTACTGCTTTCGGGCATTTGCATGCTAAGTTTGCGCAGGTCGTTCCATGTGCCGCTCATGTCACCTAGATCGGTGGGCATATGGAGCTCTACGAGGTTTTTGCGCATGCAGCGGTTCATGAGCAGCGGACGGCCCCTCGGGTCTAGATACAGGATGCCCACGGGAATCACGTTGATGGTCTCGATCGTCGAGAACATGGTGATATCCTCCTGGCGGTTACGGACGTCCATCAAGAGCGCCGCGATGGAGCGGAACAGGAAGAACGCCCCCTCCGTGATAAGGACAACGGTCCACGCCGAGCCCATGGCAAAAACCACCGGTGGTGTAACGGCGACAACAAGCAACAGTTCGGCCAGCATGACGAGGCGACGATAGTGCACCATAAGTACCACGCCATAGGCAAAGATTGCGGCATTGAGCCACAACGCTCCGCCCATTGCCCTGGCGCAAACGTCAAGCGGCGCCACCAGATACGAGCCAGACGACGCGAATAAGATGAGCGCCGAAACCACCAGGTGAAGCACAAGGCTCGCCTCGTAGGCGCAAATCACCTTACGGTTATAGGGCGAGCGGCGCGATGCGATGAGCGGGACGTGGATCGTCTGCAGGCACGCAGCCAGGGCAAAGACAACATCGAGCGCAACGATTTGGGGAAGAACGAGCGAAATCTGCATCGTCACTCACCCGCCCTCGGCATCAAGACAATCATGTGCAGCTGGCCGGGCTCGCCCTCAAGGCGGTATGCCACGTTGCGCCCTTGCAGAGCGCTTTCGAGCTCTTGCGCAGCGAGCGTCTGCGAAAGATCTTCATCATCGTTGGAAAAAAGCGTGGCGCGCAGCTCGACACTGCATCGGTCATGGTCGCCCAAGTGATACATAAGCGCCGGATGGTCGGTGGTGTAGGCAAAAAATGCAAAGTCATACACGCAGTCGTACAGGGCGCTTACCGTACTGGCGTGCAACGGGCGCCGTATGGCGATAATCGAGGCGCAATCGACATCGATCGTGCGCAGGTCACTTGCGAGCTCGTTGGCGATGAGCTGAATGCGGTCGCGATCAAAACCGCTCTCCCCGTGCTGTGCCAACGTGAGCGACCCCTTGCGCTTGCAATAGGCGACGAGCATCTTGGCGCGCTGCAGCATGCGGTAACGCTCGTGCGAAGACGCTTCGTCGGTCAACGGCGGCAGCGAGCCCAGCAGGTCGTACATCTCTTCGAGCGCGCGGGCAAGCGCCTGGTCCACGTCTTGGACCAGCAAGGTCTCGGCCTCTTGATCTGCCAAATGCGTCTTAAGGTCGTAGTCGGCGGCGAGCAGCTCGTTTTGACGCTGCAGCTCCATTCGACGATGTGCCAGTTCACGGTTAAGCTCGTTGAGCTCCGACACGTCTTGGGCAAGCAGCGCCGATCCACCCAGCAGCGGAAAGGCACGGTACATCACATTGGGATCGGACGCCACGGCAAAGGCATGGGCGCGGCCGTGCTCCTGGGTCCGCAACTCCTCGCGCACGCCTACCGGCATTGGCTTTGACACTGGCGTGGCATAGACCTCCTGCAGGTCGCGCGTTAGGACTTTGAGGTCGAGCGGCAAGGTGTCGAAGATGCCGGCGATGTCGTGATACGACGGAATGACACCGCAATCGAGACAGATTTCCATCGCCACCACGCACAGGACGCAATAGACGAGCGAAAAGTTGAGCCTCCATGCCCAGGGCACGCGCAACGCATACGAGACGGCAAAGAATGCGCCACCCAGCAGTACGAGCGCCGCCGTGCCCGAGAAACGCTGGATGCGAAAGGACGAGGACCGACCAACCAGGATAAAAAAGGCCACGAAGTCGAAGACCGTCCACACGAGAACGACAAAATAACCCCAGCCGTACGTGTAATCGTTGCTCCAGGTGTCGCTTGTACGGTCAAAGCGGAAGACCTGCTGATGAAAATCGTTGGTGAGCACAAATCCGATAAGCAGGATGGCCGCAATCCACAGCGCAGCGCAGTAGCGGCGACCCAGGCGGTGTTGCTCCAGGCCCGCAAGGCGCAGGCCGCAGAGCTGGTAGAGCAGCGGAATGAGCGTCATGGGCACGTAGTACAGGTACCACAGCACGGTGGCATAGAACGGCGTGAACGACTTGTACTTGAGAATGACTTCGATCATCCACAGGGCGCAGATGGTGGCGATGGCCACAAGGCGGCGACGCAACACATAGTCCAAACAGCGCAGATAGACCGATACGCCCCAGATCGAAAATACAATTGCGGCGACAAGCAGCGGGAGAGAGCTCGAGTGGACGAGCGCATCCACGACCTCTTCGGACACCTCGCTATAGGCGGGCACGACGTTAGAAAGTTTGGGATCGAAGGCGAACAGCGCCGGCAAGACCGCCAAAAGCATGAGGAACAGCGCGGTGATGGCGCCGGCGATAGCAAAGACGCGGTGACGGTACACCTGATGTGTTATGCCAACAAGGAATCGCGGCATGGCGAAGAGCCTGCCACCCCTGGGATCCGCAACCGGCGCGGTCCGGGCGGCCGCGTGGCCGATATGTCGCTCGCGGGTACCCATAGTCCCTTTAGTGTACCGACAGATGAGTCGAAAAAGCGGGCCGCATGTCCCAAAATCCGCAGACGGCAAGGCGCCCGGCAGCCTCCCCCCGTCTGGCACTTCCCGATATCCGCCCGCCCCAAACCACCGCAAAGGGGACAGGCACCTTTGTGGTGGTTTGGTGCGATGCGCTAGTCCACGGTGATGTCGAGGTTTTTGCCGATGAGGCCTACGTAGCCGCCCTCGGCTGCCTTGGGGCTGTCAACATGGCAGAGAACCCACTTGTCGGCCTTCCAGTAGCAGTAGCCGTCACCGGCGGCAGGCATGTCGGCCGCAGCCTCGGGGCGCGGGCCGTTGGTGCCGGCGGGCAGCGCCACCATCACCTGGAAGCCGCCGTCGTCGACCATACACGGCGCGTAGTGGAGCGTGGTGTTGAAAACCTCAACAAGCGTGCCGGCCGGCACGCGGAACGCCTTGACGCACGCGGTGTCGAGCTTGCCGTCCTCGATCTCCCAGCGATGCGCCACGAGCAGGATAAAGTCGCGAGCGCCCAGGTTGAATTCGCTCGCGCGGTGATACTCCAGGCAGTTGAGTCGTGTATTGTGGCCGTTGCACCAGCCGAGCTGGAAGGGACGGCCACCAAACATGAGAAAGCCAAGCTTGTCGGCATCCTTGACGTCCTCGAGCTCCGGCGCGCCTGCTACGTACTTGCTGCCCTCGGGGATGGGCGTGGAGGCAAGTGCCTCGAGCACGGGCGACGTAAGCTCGGACGGAACGTCATCCCAAACGTTGCCATAGGACTTGAACTCGGGATCGTTGACAGAGTAGATATGCATGTTCACTCCTGTTCGTAAATGTGACTATACGAACATTCTAGAACAAACATGAGCGATTTTGAACGCTCGTCCCGACCAATCAACAAAAAGGCGCCCCCGCATAAGCGAAGGCGCCCAATGCACGCGTTTTGGGCGATAAAACCCTTACGCCTGCTGATAGTGCAGATGCTTCTCGTCGATATCGGCCAAGTCGCGGTCGAGGTAGCGACGCGCAAGCCAGTTGGCCATGGGGAGGTTCTGGTCCAGGTAGTTGCCGCATTCCTCGGGAGCGGCACCGGGAACATCGCCCTCAAAACCGGCGACAAACTCGAACAGCTCACGCACGAGCGGCAGGATCTCCTCGCTCGTCACCTCACCAAATACGACGAGGTAAAAGCCCGTGCGGCAGCCCATGGGGCCAAAGTAGACAATGCGGCTCGACCACTCGGCATGATTGCGAAGGAACGTCGCGCCCAGGTGCTCAATGGTGTGGCACTCGGCGGTGTTCATGACCGGCTCCTTGTTGGGCGTGGTCAGGCGCAGGTCAAACGTGGTGACGGCGGCACCGGTCGCCGGATCGCGGTCGATGCGGCTCACATACACGCCGGGCTCAAGCAGCAGATGATCAACGGAAAAGCTGGCGATGCGCTCCATGGCAGATCCTCTCGATAGTCAAATTGGGACGGGGCTCTTTTAGCTGGTTCGATTGGTCGCACCAATCATACCAGTCAAAAGCCCCGTCCCAAAAAGACAACTTAGCCCAAGACGCGGGCCATACGTGTCTTGAACTCGGACAGGAAGCGCGGAGCATCCACGGTCAGTGCCACAAGCGCGCTCTTGTCCGGATCGGACAGGCGGCGCTCATCGCAGATGGTGCGACCGCGGTACTCGCCCAGCAGATCAACACGCAGGTTGCAGCCGAGCGCACCTACGAGCGTGGGGTCGATCGCCACGGCAACGGCCAGCGGATCGTGCAGCGCACAACCACCCAGGTAGGGTGCGTTCATCTCGTACGAGCCAATGTAGTGCTCGACCATGCTCGCAAATGCGCAGCCCGCCATAGTGCCCGAGCCCGTCCAGCCGGCAATGTCGCGGCGTGTGAGCACCACGCGATGCGTCACGTCCAGACCCACCATGGTGAGCTTGCGACCTGAACGCAGCACCGCGTCGGCTGCCTCGGGGTCGCTCGCCATGTTGGCCTCAGCGCCCGCGCTCACGTTGCCGGGCACGGTAAGGGCGCCGCCCATCACGACCACGCGGCCGATGGACATCATCGCCGCCGCATCGCGCTCCAGGGCGAGCGCCAGGTTGGAGAGCGGGCCAGTCGCTACGTAGACCAGATCGGGACCATAGGTGCGCGCGGCATCGATCAGATAATCGACCGCAGCGTTGCCGTCGGCCGAGGTCGCCCCCACCGGCTCGTAGGGCGACGCGGGCACGCTCGCGCCGCCGATGCCGTTCTTGCCATGAATGAGCGCGGTGGACGCCGGCGGCGTATAGGGCTCAGTCGCCTGCAGAGGACGGTCGGCACCCAGGTACACCGGAACCTCGGGGCGACCCAGCAGATCGAGCACCGCCAGGCAATTGTGCGCCGATTGCTCGACGCGCACGTTACCAAAGCACGTGGTGATGCCCACGAGCTCCACCTCGGGGCTCGCGATGGCATAGGCCAGCGCCATCGCATCGTCAACACCCATATCCAGATCAAGGATCAGCTTCTTGATTGCCATTGTTCTACTCCGCTTCTCCGTCTTGTACTAAATCGTCTAAATCAAACACGCGCTCAACTTCGGCGCGCGTGGGAATCGATTGCTGAGCGCCCAGGCGCGACACCGTCACCGCCGAGGCGCGAGCGCCCGCGGCCATGCACTCAAAGAGCGGCAAGCCCTCTAGGCGAGCCGCCGCCAACGCGCCGATAAACGTATCGCCGGCGGCCGTGGTATCGACTACCGTACTCGAAAGTGCCGGCATGCGCAGCAGCTCACCGCCATCGCCGAGCGTAACCGAGCCGGCACCGCCCAACGTGATGACCGCAGCTCCGGCACCCTTGTCGAGCAGCGCATTGAGCGCGGTGACGCAACTCGCGTCATCCGTGGGCAGAATGCCCGTCAGCACCTGGCACTCGGTCTCGTTGGGGCAGACCAAGTCGACCGCAGGCCAGACCTCCGCAGGCAGCTCGCAGGCGGGCGCTGGATTAAAAACCGTATAGAACCCCAGCTCGTGAGCGCAAACAAGCGCCTCGGCCGTCGCTGCAAGGTCACATTCGCCCTGGGCGATAAAGACGCTTCCGGCAGCCGGGGCAATCTCGCTGGCGTCGCCGTCGAGCTCATGAGCCACCAGACGCCTCAGCGCGCAGGCAACGTCCTCGCCCGCAAGCGCATGGTTGGCGCCCGGCGACAGCACGATGCGGTTGTCTCCCTCGCAGCGAATGATGGTCGCCGTTCCCGTCTCCACATCATCGCGATGCACTACAAAGTCACAGTCCACGCCGGCGTCTTGGAGCCCCGCCACGAGCGACGCGCCGAACGCGTCGCGACCGACCGCGCCGATCATGTGCGTGCAAGCGCCCATACGCGCGGCAGCTACGGCCTGATTGGCGCCCTTGCCGCCGGCGTTGGTGATAAACCCGCTGCCGCCGACGGTCTCGCCCGCACGCGGTATGCGCTCGCACGCCACCGAAAGGTCCATGTTCATGCTGCCGAACACCGCAACGATGCCGCGATCTGCCATGGAAACCTCCTCATCTGCGGGCCTTATGCCCACCGCCAGCCGTCGATCGTGCACTCTCGCACCCCCTATAACTTTAGTTCACTTTGATGTGGACGCGCGCTTGAGCTTGCGCCAGCAGCAAGCATTCACAGGAGCAGGCAGCTACAATGAAGGCGTGCTGATTATTCTCGTCATTGGATGATGTTTTATGGAACAACTCTCGCAATCGGGCTCGCGCGGTCGACGCCGCACGGGCAACGAGCCGGCGCCGCACGAACGCGTGAAGGGCGAACGCCGTGCCAACGAACCGCGACGCACCGTGAGCCCCCATCGTGCTTCTGCCAACAACGCGGGCCGCGCCAACACTCCCGCCGAGGAGCAGACGCCTGCTCGCCCTAAGTCCCGCTACATCCCTGCCCTTGACGGCCTGCGCACGCTTGCCGTCGTCGCGGTGGTGCTCTATCACCTCAACCTCACGTGGGCGCAGGGCGGTCTGC
Source organism: Collinsella sp. (assembly GCA_014871645.1). Lineage (GTDB taxonomy): Bacteria > Actinomycetota > Coriobacteriia > Coriobacteriales > Coriobacteriaceae > Collinsella. Next base: position 80,846 of record WGSN01000006.1, on the reverse strand, counting down.
TCGGCGTCACGATCTTCTTTGTGCTTTCGGGCTATCTGATCACGCGCCTGCTACTCAACGAAGTCGCTAAGACCGGCCGCATCGACCTCAAAAGCTTCTGGATCCGCCGCATCCGTCGCCTGGTCCCCGCCGTGGTGACCGTCGTGGTGGTGACCTGCGCGCTGTGCACCATCTTTAACCACGTGATGCTCACCAAGATGCGCCCCGACATCCTGCCGTCGCTGCTGTTCTTCAACAACTGGTGGCAGATTGCCCAAAACGTCTCGTACTTCAATGCTCTGGGCGACCCCTCGCCGCTCACGCACTTTTGGTCGCTTGCCATCGAGGAACAGTTCTACCTGATTTGGCCGCCACTGCTGTTTGCCATGGTATCCATGCATGTGAGCAAGCCCAACACGCGCCGCGTGGTTCTGGGCCTTGCCGCGGTATCTGCCCTAGCCATGATGGTGCTTTACAACCCTGCCGCCGACCCCAGCCGCGTGTACTACGGCACCGACACCCGCGTGTTCTCGCTGCTGCTGGGTGCCTGGATGGCCTTTATCCCCGATCGCGACCTGGCGCCGGTGCGTCTCGCTCATCGTTTGGGGCTCAATCGCCTGGCTGGCGCCGTCAAGCACGGCAAGAACGCCGAGGGCAAGCCTGGCGAGAAGGCCGACGAATCAGCCGAGACCGCCCCGGCACAGCCGAGCGCCCTCGTGCGCTTTTGGTCCTCGCCCGCATCCATCGATGTATTGGGCGTCGTGGGTCTGGTTGGCCTTGCCGCCATGGTCGCGCTCACCAACGGCTACACCGCGTTCCAGTATCGCGGAGGCACGCTGCTGTGCTCGATCCTCACGCTCATGGTCATCGCGGCCTGCGTGCAGCCCCAGGGAATGGTTGCCCGCGCGCTGTCCGCCGAGCCGCTCGTGTGGGTTGGCAAGCGCTCGTACAGCATCTACCTGTGGCACTATCCGCTGCTGTTGCTCATGAACCCGGTCGCCAACATCAACGATACGCCGTGGTGGCAGTACATTTTGCAGGTGTTGTTGGTGGTCGCCGTGGCAGAGTGCTGCTATCGCTTTATCGAGACTCCGTTTAGGAAGGGCGCCTTTGAGCGCACCGTGTCCGAGTTCCGCGACGGCACCACCACGCCCGCTAACTGGGTACGCGCGCACGTCCCTGCCTGCGCAGCCTGCGCTGTCGTGTTGGTCGTTGCACTGGGCGGCCTGATCTTTGTGCCCGAGACATCTGCGCTGAGCGGCGACGGCGCCGAAGTTCTGAACAAGGAAGCCAAGAACACCGCGCCCACCGACCAGCAGGCGGCCGACGACACCGACAAGGACAACGACGGCTTCCCCGATGGCTCCTACGATCTGCTTATGATCGGCGACTCCGTGTCGCTGCGTGCCGTAGACACCTTTGACGGCGTGTTCCCGCACAGCCATATCGATGCCGAAAAGGGCCGCCAGTTTGATGCGGGGCGCGCGACATTTGAGGGCTATATCCAGCAGAACCTTGCCGGCAAGATCGTGGTCTTTGCCCTGGGCACCAACGGCTTGGTAACCGACGACCAGATCGACGCCATCATGGCCGATGCGGGAGATAAGCGTATGGTGGTGTTTGTGAACACGCGCAGCCCGCAGCCGTGGGTTGGCTCTACCAACCAGGCCATCGCCAACGCCGCTACGCGCTACAAGAACGTGCGCGTTATCGACTGGTACGGATACAGTGCCAACCGCAACGACCTGTTCGATGGCGATGGCACGCATCTATCGACCACTGGCGTGACTGAGTACCTCAACTTGATCCACGATGCTGTCAAGAAGGACCTGCCCGTACACCCCGAGGATCACGTCAACGATCCGCAACCGGCAGCCGTCAAGTCCGCCGGCGACGCACTCGTCAATGCCCTCGCCTACAAGCCGCACAAGCTGGGCACCGACAAGTAACGCGCAACCAAATCTGCTTACACCCGCAGGAGGGGGCGTCGACCGTGGCCGACGCCCCCCTGCGGCAGTTGGGGATGCTCCCTTTGTACCAGCACCTGGAAGCACTCCTGGCGCAGCCAATGAAGACCTCTACGGATGAATTCCAAGCCGCTCCGCCCCTCCAGACATCGTTTCCGTGCCTCGCGCCTGCCCCAAACAATCAAAATAAGCCTTTTTCGCCGCGACCTCAAAGGTCTGTGGGCAAAAAAGGGCAAATATGAGTACTGTTACCATTTTAGTAGCAAGCAAAACCACCCAAAATGACGTTCGGGCGACCCCTACAGCCCCCTAAAGCAGCCAACCTGACTGGTTTAAGGCATATTGGAGCCAATTTTAATGAACATACTATAGGTTCTGTTCATTATCTTTTTGGATGTAAATGCTATTCACTTAGCAACAGTACTCATATTTGGCATTTTTTGACCACTGCCATATAACTAACACCCTATAGCAGACAAAAAACAAGCCGCAGCCCATCGCTGCGGCCTGTTCGGAAGCAAAAGTGGGCGTTAAGCGCTGTAGCCCATCGCTTGCAGCACAAACATGACGACCGTCAGCACCGTAATCACGCCGATAGTCGCCCAAGTGAGCACGTTCCATACGCGGCCGTTGCGGTTGGCGCCCATAATGTGGCGATCCGCCGCGATAACCACCTGAAATACCAGGACTACGGGCAGCAGCACGCCGTTGATGACCTGCGAGGTCATCATAATCTGGAACAGGTCGACACCGGGCATGAGCACCAGCACGGCAGAGATGCCAATGATGGCCGTAATGATGCCGCGGTAGACCGGGGCCTCGTCCCAGCTGCGATCGGCACCGCGCTCCCAGCCAAATGCCTCGCAGATAGCACTCGACGTAACACCCGGCAGCACGCAGGCGGCCAAGAAGCTCGCCGCGACCAGGCCCGAGGCAAACAGCACCGTGGACCACTGGCCCGCGATGGGCTCCAGCGCGCGAGCGGCATCGGCAGCGTCGCTAATCTGAATGCCCGCAGGGAACAACACCGTACCGGTCGTGATGATAATAAAGCCGGCGATGACATCGGCGGCGATCGAGCCGCTCACGGTGTCGATACGCTGCAGCACGATATCGTCCTCGCCCGCATTCTTATCGACCACGTTGTTCTGCGCCAAGAAGATCATCCACGGTGCAATGGTGGTACCGATCGTTGCGACCACAAGCGACACGTAGCTGGGGTCATTTTGGATGTTGGGCACAACCAGGTCGACCGCCACCTCGCCCCAGCTGGGGCCAGCCATAAATGCAGCGACAATGTAGGTCACAAACACGCAGCTCACCAGCAGCAGAATCTTCTCGATGCGCTGGAAGCTGCCCGACATGGTAAGCATCCAAACCAGCAGCGCCACCAGCGGCACCGAGATGCTCGCCGGCACGCCAAAGAGGGCAAGACCGCTCGCGATACCCGCAAACTCCGAAATGGTCACGGCCGTGTTGGCGATCAGCAGCGCCGCCATGGCCAGCACGCTCCTGCGCACGCCAAAGCGCTCGCGGATGAGCGACGCCAAGCCCTTGCCCGTCACGCAGCCGCAGCGCGCCGCAGTCTCCTGCGTCACGATGAGCAGCACGGTCATGACGGGAAGCATCCACAGCATCTTGTAGCCATAGCTGGCACCGGCACTGGAATACGTGGCGATGCCGCCGGCGTCATTGCCCGAAAGCGCCGCCAGAAGGCCAGGGCCCATGGCGCCAAAGATGGCCGCGATGGTCAGCTTTTGCTTGGTGCTCGCCTTTTGCTTCGTGTTTTGCACGCGACCACCTAACCCATGACCGACATGGCAAGCAGCACCGCGGCGATGCAGTACGCCACGCATGAGATCATGACGGCAATGACGTTCATGGCGGTACCCGACGTATTGAGGTCGTGCTCGTCACGCCAGAACAGCACCATCAGGTAAATCACGGCGCTCATGTTGCCGACCAGACAGACGATGGCCGCGATGTTAAAGCAGCCGGTAAAGAGCTGCTCCTCAAACATGGGCGCGTCGGGGAATGCGGCGGTGCGCACCAGCTGGGCGCACAGGTAGGTCACGAGCGACAGAATCAAGCCCATGCCCGTACTCTGGAAGAAAAATCCCAGATACGGCTTGGGCTCATCGTCATGGCCGTCGTACTCCAGGAAGTAGTTCTTGACGAACGACACCATACGCGAGGCAGCCAGCAGCACGAGCGGCATGGCGCACATGGGGAACACCACCAGATGCGCGGAGCCCAGCGCCGTCCCCAGCGCTGTTGCCATGATGCACGAGGCAATGCCCCACACGACAACCCAGTACTGGCGATGCACAAACCAGCTGAGCACATTCGTCGAGTCGTCGGACGCGCTGTCGCCCGAGCCGACACCTGCGATCTGCAGGTCCTCCTGGTGTTCCTCGGCGATAACGTCCATGGCGTCGTCAAAGGTCACGATACCCAAAATATGACGGTTCTCGTCGCAAACGGGGATGGCGACCAGGTCGTACTTGGTCATCTCGTCCGTTACGTCTTCCTGGTCATCGTCGGGCGACACATAAACCAGGTCGCGATAGGCCAGCTGGCCCAGCGTGGCGTCGCGGTCGGCCACGATGAGCGTGCGCAGCGAAAGGACGCCGGTGAGCATACCGCTCGGGTCCTCGGTATAGACGTAGTAGACGCTCTCGAAGTCCTCGTCGAGCTTGCGGATCGCCTCGATGGCGTCACCGACCGTCGCCGTGGCGGGCAGGGAGACAAACTCCGAGGTCATGATGCGACCGGCAGTGTTGTCCTCATAGCCCAACAGGTTACGAATCGCCTTCTCCTCCTGAACGCCCATCAGGCGCAGAAGCTTCTCGGCCTTCTCGTAATCGAGTTCGTCGATCAGGTCAGCGGCGTCGTCCGGGTCCATCATGGCCAGCATCGACGATGCATCGGTGTCGGACAGGCCCTCGAGCATCTCGGTCATAAGTTCGTCGTCATCGAACTCCGAGATGGCCTCGGCGGCCTGGGCGGTGTCGAGCTGCGCGAACACCTGCGCACGCAGGCGCGGGTCGAGCTGCTCGATAATGTCGGCGATGTCAGCAGGATGCAGCTCGCCGAGCGTCTTGTGCGACACCGAAAGCTGGATGTTCTTAGTCGAACGGTCGAGCAGGTCCATGTAGGACCAGGCGATGATGTCCTCGCCGAGCGGTTTGCCCAGGTGCTTCATAAAGCTCTCGACGACATGCTCGAGGGCGGGGCTGATCGCGCGCAGCAGACCACGGGCGCCAACTTCGGCACCCAGCAGACGCAGCTGATTTTCGCCCGACATGGAAAACTTGATGTCGTTGACGCGCACGACCTTCATGCCCTGCGTGTCGACAATCTGCTTGTTGAGCACGTCGCGCGCGAGCAAAAGTTCGGTCGGCTGCAGGTACGAAAAACGGATTTCGGTGGCCGGCGACTTAAGGTGTACGCCCGTCTCGTCGATACGGTCGACCCATTTGCGCCAGCTGATCATAAACGGCGTCTTGCCGGGTCCGCGGAACGCGAGCGACGTCACGTGCGGAAAAACTTCGCCGGTAGCAATGCCAAAATCATTCACAACGCCGAGCTTTTCGCCATCGACGTCCAAGACCGGCAGTTTGAGCATCTCACTCAGATAATTCACTGGTGCTCCCCATCATTATCCCTTCGAACTGCGGCCATGCCGGCACGCCGTCCGTGGACTTTTAGATATGTATACGCATGCGCGGGCGGCACGCCGCTCGGCGCTCACACCCCGTACATGCGCAAGAAGCACCTGCATGGGGTCATCGACTGTATGGTCGAGGTTTGGATTTCACCTGCAACCTTTCTCTTGACCCTTGTTATCCGCAGTAACTATAGCATCAGCATCGCGCCGTGGCGCCAAATTTATGCTCCAAACATCGCAGGCATACCAAACGCTGACGCAACCGTGACATAGTCATTGGGGACGTTCTTACATGACTAGTCTGTGGTGTCGTCATCTTCGGCGAGCTGGGGGAACACGGCGTTTTTGGGCATGGCGGCCTTCGTCAGCGAGGTGAGCTTTTTGCTCAGCGATGTATCCGTCTTGACCAGATCGCTCAATGTCACGATTTTGTAGCCGTCGGCGACAAGACCATCGATAATCTGCGGCAGCGCCTCGAGCGTCTGCTCGGCGCATTCGTCTCTATCGGTGAGCAGCACGATATTGCCCGGCGTCACCGAATCGAGCACCGTCGAGACCTGCTCGTCGGCACCGTTGAGCAGCCAGTCGCCCGAGTCAATATTCCACGAGACCACGGCGGAGACCAGGTCCATCGCATCAATCCAGTTTTGCTCGTCAAAGGCAGCGTAGGGAGCACGCAGCAGCATCGTCTTCACGCCGGTCGCCGACTTAATCGCATCGGTGCCTTTCGTGATCTGCTCGCGTACCGCCTCACGGTCCTGACCCTTGAGCGAATCGTCGCTGTAGCTGTTGGATCCGATCTCGCACCCGGCATCGACAATCGCCTTGGCCGTGGCAGGCGAGGCCTCGGCCGCATCGCCCGAAAGGAAGAACGTCGCGGTGACGCCCTTTTCCTTGAGCACCTGCAAGATCTGTTTGGTGGCGCCGCTCGGACCCTCGTCAAACGTCAGCGCCACGTACTTTTTGTTGCCCTTGGGCGCCACGCTGGCGCACGCAACAACGCAATCGGTGACGGGCACAACCTCGCCGCGGTCTTGCGTCTTGCCCGACTGCTCGCCAACCCACACCTCGGAGCGGCCCTGGACACCCCACGTCTGCACATACTCGATAGCGCCCGTACCCTCGACCTTGAGCTTGGGCTCGATAACCGTAGCCTGAACCTCGTGCTTCTCGTAGGTGTTACGGCCATCCTTGACCGTCACCTTCTCGCCGCCCTCAAGTTCGCGGCTATCCCATTTGCCCTGTTTCACGCGCTTGCCGTCGACCTTCACCGACAGCTTTTCGCCCCCATGGCGCTTGAGCACGCTGTCATCGACGGCCAGCAGGTCGCCTGCGTCGTAGGTGCCAGTCAAATCCTGTTCGTCGATGAGATTCTGCAGCGTAGAGCCCACGCGCACCGCGGTCTTCTGGCCGTTGAGCTCCACGTCCACGCTGCGGTTGACGTAGCCCACGACGGCAGCGATAAACAGCACGAGTGCACAACCCACGGCGATAAGCGCGTAGGGCAGGCGAGACGAACGACGGGGTGTGCGGCTGTTGCCGATGCGCGCGCTGCGATCGCTAAAGCCGCGGCTATGGTTGAGATACATCGCGCCGGGCTTACGGTGACGCTTGCGCTGACCGCTGGGCAGCTGCCCCAGGTCGCGGCGCGCCGTCGGACGCGCACCCGAACGCCCGTTTAAGTTGGATCCGTTTTGGCGCATGTGCCCTCCCCCATAAACACAGCAAGCCGGAGCAACAGGTCTCCGGCTTGCCTCCCATCATTTGGTACGTCGCTATTTTGTAGCTTTTGACGAGCCTCCGCTCGCCTTTTGGTATTCGTCCTTAAAGGCCTTGAACATGCCGCGCGTCTTGCCGAGCTGCTTGCCCAGTGCGCGACTGCCCTTGTCCACGGCAACCGACCCCTTGTCGTCGAGCACCTTGGCGCCCTTTTTGACCTTGTCGCCCACCACGACGCTGGCCTCGGCGGCCTTGGCAGCCGCACCGCCCGAATACCCGAGCGACTTGACCTCGTCCGAAACAATCATCGCGCCGTCCGCATAGCCGCGCAGCATCGTCGGCGGCACCTGCGTGTCACCAACCAAAACACTCGAAGCAGCACCGGCGGTCACATAGAATGCCTGCACGATGCCCGAGCGTGGCTTGAACTCAACGTCCGAGCAATAGCCCACGACGTCGCCCGATTCCGTGCGCACATCCATACCGACCCAGATGATGCAATCGTCCAGGTTGATGTTGAGGCGCTTGGCAGCGGCGGCATCGTACGTGTCCTTGACGTCATCGACCGCAATGGCGCCCTCGTAGACACCAATGGCGTCGAGCGCTACGAATCGGTCGGGACGCTCGATCATGCCCGCGATATCGGACTGGCGGACCATAAAGCCGACCACGCGCGTACCGCCCGGGGTAAAGACCGGAAAGTGAATCTTTCCGAGCTTTTTAGGGCTGCGCGGCGTGCCGTCCTTTTTGATGCGCTTGTCCTCGGTAGGCTTGCGATAGATCTTGGCGCCGACAAAATCCCCGGCGCGCATTATGCCTCGGTCGAGGGCTCCGCAGCCTCGGTATCAGCCTCGACGGCGTTCTCGACCACGACGTCGGCGGCAGGCGTCACGTTGCCGCCCGAAATGGCGTCGTTGAGCTGCTCGCGCAGCTGGTCCATGCGCTCGCGGGCCAGGTCGACCTTGGCGCGCAGGTCGTCGGTCTTGGCGTCGACCATCGGGCCAAAGTCATTCACCGCAGCACGGGCCTCCTCGGCGCTGTGCTCGTAGGTGTCGCGCATATTGTCCCAGGCGTCGTTGGCGATATCGGCAGCCATGGCGCGGGTCTCGGCGCCCGAGCGCGGGGCCAGAGCAACGCCGACAATAGCGCCGGCAGCGGCACCAAAAAGTGCGCCGGAGACAAAGCTGAAAGTCTTACCCATGATCATTCCTCTCCTGCGGGCACGTCGGTGCCCACCGTTTGAATGCTGTCCATTATACCCGCAGCGCATCACTTGCCGCTCTGCTCATCTGCGTACGGCAAAGGCGCAGGTACGTGATGGTGATAAACGCGTAGACCTACTCCTGAGGCATAGCCGGCATGGCCACCGTGGCACCCGGGTCCTCGCCGGCGCCGTCCACGAGCGGCAGACCGCCCTCATGCGCAGGTCCTGCCGGAACCGTCGCCGCACCGCCAAAGACGGCAGCGGAGGCCTCGTGGTTCTCGGCAACCGCGCCCTCGGTATCAATCGCCACCTGGGGCTCGTCGTCAAAGTTGGGGACGCCCTGGGGCTCGGTGGGAACGGGCTCGGCGGTCGCATCGGCAACGGGCTCGGCGTCGACCGGCACATCGCCCTCGTCAGCACCCTCGTCCTCGGCAGCATCTTCGCCGTTCGCAGCGGCGACGGCCTCGTGAGGATCCTTGCCCTCGGCCTCGGCGCGCATGCCCAGTACCAGGTTGCGCAGGCCCGCGACCGTGCCTTCCACGTCAGGGGCAGGCTGGTCGGCGTGCAGATAGGCCCAGTCCATCATAAAGGTGGCCGAAGACAGCGCGCCGATGGCCAGCGCGTCGTCGGGGCACGAAAGCTCGACCTCAAAGACGCGCTCGTCGTGCTCGCTTACGCGCGTGCGGCCGCACGAGATGCTACCGGCAAGACCGGTCTCGTTCATGAGCTCGACCGTCACGTGCTCCAGCAGGTGGCAAAGCTCGGTCTGGCCCATGCAGTCCTGGAACTCGCGACCGGAATCACCCAGGCACAGGTGCTTGGCAATCGCCGGCACCAGGTAGTACACGCGCGCCGTGGCCTCGATATCCTCCGAGGTCATGAGCGGCATGCCGGGGTTCACCAGCACGTGCGCGCAGATCTTGTCCTCGCTGACGGTGACCTTAAGGATGTTGAACAGGCCTGCCATAACTCTCCCCTACTCTTCCTTGTCCTACTCGTCGCCGTCGTGCGGATTCGCAGAACCCGCACCCGACGTCGTCGGCTCGTCTACCGAAGACTCGGAATCCTTCTTATCGGTTTCGGCCGGAGCGATCACGCGAATGAGCGAGATGCGCTGGCCACGCATCGACTGCACCTTGAACTTGTACCCTGCAACCTCAAACACCTCTCCGATGTCGGGCACCGAGTCACAAAGCTCCAAGATCCAGCCGGCGATGGTCTCATAATCATCGCTTTCCTCGAGCGGCCAACCAAGCTCAATCGCGTCATCGCACGAAAAACGCCCATCAACGAGCCACTCGCGGCGCGAAAGGCGCGTGAGATACTTGTTGTCGGGGTCGAACTCGTCCTCGATCTCGCCGACGATCTCCTCGACGATGTCCTCGATGGTGATGATGCCGGCCGTGCCGCCGTACTCGTCCACAACCACCACGATCTGGTCGTGCGAGGTCTGCATCTCGGACAGCAGCGGCAGGATATCCTTGGTGTCGGGCACAAAGGTGGCGTCGCGCAAAAAGCCGGCGATGGGCTGGTCACCCTTGCCGTCGAGCGCGGGTTGGATCAGGTCCTTGATGTGCGCGATGCCGGCGACGTTGTCGGGATCCTCGTGATAGACGGGGATGCGGCTGAAGCCGGTCTGGCGCATGGTGGACAGCACGTCGGCGACCGTCTCGTCGTCCTCGCACATGGTGGTGTCCACGCGCGGCACCATGACCTCGCGGGCAACGGTGTCGCCCAGGTCGAAGATCTCGTGGATCATGCGCTTTTCCTCGTCGAGCAGGTCGTCCTGCTCCGAGACCATGTACTTGATCTCTTCTTCCGAGACGTTTTGGCGGTCGTCGGCGCTCTTGATGCGCAGGATGCGGGCCAGGCCATCGGAGCAGGCGCCGGTCAGCCACACGAGCGGACGGGCGATCTTTTGGAAAAACGACAACGGTCCCACGACCTGCTTGGATACGCCCTCGGCATTGGCCAGACCAATGCGCTTGGGCACAAGCTCGCCAATCACGATGGACACGAAGGCGACCGCGACGGTGATGATGACCGGCGCCAGGCCGCGCGCGATGGCGGAGAGCGGCGCGATGCCAAAGCTCATGAGCCACGTGGCGAGTGGGTCGGACAGACTCGTCGAGGCGACGGCGGACGAGGCGAAGCCCACGAGTGTGATGGCGACCTGGATGGTGGCGAGCAGCTGGTCGGAGTCGGCAGCCAGCTTAATGGCACGCTCGGCGCGCTTGTCGCCTTCCTCGGCCTCATGCTCCAGCACGGCGCGCTTGGCCGTGGTGAGCGCCATCTCGGACATAGAGAAGTAGCCGTTGATGAGGGTCAAAACGAGGGTGGTGATAAGGGAGATGGTTATGTCCATCGGGAGTTTCTCGAACCTCCAAGATTCGGGACGTCGGATTAAAACGTTGACGGCGGATACGGCAATTGCACCGGCGCCCAAACAAGGACGCGGGCGCGCAGGCGTGGTCGCTAGATTACGAAGAGAATCACCGCCATGAACTGGAAGATGCTGCCGGCGAGCACCCACAGGTGAAACACGCTGTGAAGATAGCGCACGTTTTTGGCGATATAGAACGGCACGCCCGCGGTGTAGCACACGCCGCCGACGGCGAGCAGGGCAAGTGCCACGGGGTTGAGCAGCGCCACAAGTTCGGGCAGCTTAAAAACGACGAGCCAGCCCATCAGCAGGTAGACCAGGCCGCTTACCCAGTGCGGTTGACGCTCGCGTAGGAAGCACTCGAGGGCGATGCCGATAATGGCGATGGCCCATACGGCAAAGAACAGCACGGCGCCGCCGTCGTTTGCCAGTGTGATGAGGCAAAACGGCGTATAGCTGCCCGCAATGAGCAGGTAGATGCAACTGTGATCAATAATGCGGAACACGCGCTTGGCGCGCGCGGGCTGAATCGCGTGGTAGAGCGTGGAGGCTAGGTATTCGAGGATAATGCTGACACCATAGACAATCGCCGCGGCCATGTGGGCCGGGCCTCCGCCGCGCAGGGCAGCGAATACGATCAGGAGCACCAGGCCCGCGATACCCAGCAGGCAGCCGACACCATGGGTGACGGAGTTCATGATCTCCTCGCCCACCGTGTAGTGTGGAACGGCCGCGGTCTTGGGTCGCGGCTTAGAACTGTCGCTCGAATCGGACATGCCGGTTACATCCTCCAACGTAAAGAGTTCTCAACACTATATCAAAGCGTCTAGGTACGTGCGAAATTTGCACCATACGTGACCCTTTGTTTACCCATTCTTTGCCTGTTGACGCATCAACGGCGAACGTCCATAATGCGCTTGCATTAAATGTTGATGTATTAACATCTTATAGGAGAATACCGCATGGCTCAAAACGCACGTTCCCATCGAAAGCTCAAGATAGCCGGCATCGTTGCACTGGTGGTTGTCGTTGCGCTGCTCGGATTTGCCGGCAACTTTCTGTTTGACTTCGCGCTGAATCCCCGCGCGCCATACACCATGAAGATGATGCAGGATAGCAAGAACGACAAAGAAGGTGAGCAGCCGGATGCCGAGGATACCGAGGCGCGGGCATGGTTTAAAGAGAACCGCAAGAGCAGCAACCTCACCGCGGACGACGGGACCGAGCTTGCCGCCTGGTATTTTGCTGCGTCGGAGAGCACGCACGACTACGCCGTCTGCCTGCATGGATATACCAACGAGCCCATCGGTATGGCCCGATACGCCAAACGCTTCCACGACCGTGGCATGAACGTACTCGCACCCGCCGCCCGCGCCCACGAGCGCTCCGGCGGCGACTATATCGGCATGGGCTGGCCCGAGCGCCTCGACATCGTCGCATGGATCGAGCGAATCGTTCAGGCTGACCCCAAGGCGCGCATCCTGGTCTTTGGCGAATCCATGGGCGCGGCGACCGCCATGAACGTCGCGGGGGAACCTCTGCCCGCAAACGTGAAATGCATTATCGAGGACTGCGGTTATACGAGTGTTTGGGACGAGTTTTCTCTGCAGCTCAAGGACGTGTTCGGCCTGCCCAGCTTTCCCTTGCTCGATGTAGCAAACTTGGTGTGCAACGTGCGCGCGGGCTACGACTTTCATAAGGCGAGCAGCGTGGAACAGCTCAAGCGCGCGACGGTTCCCATGCTGTTTATCCACGGTGACCAAGACACCTTTGTGCCGTACAGCAAGCTCGACCAAAACTACGACGCGTGCGCCAGCAAGGTCAAGCAAAAGCTCACCGTCCATGGCGCCACCCACGCCAAGAGCGCGCAGGTCGACCCCGAACTCTACTGGAACACGGTCGACGACTTCCTCGACGAGTATTTTTAGGCAAATAGTACGGTTTACTGGCCTATCTGACCCCCTAGCACTTCCGAAAAGCCGCCCGTGGGCACTGTGCTCACGGGCGGCTTTTGCTAACAGTTGTGCTACAAAGGCGCTTGTTTTGTCTAATAGCTAGGTGCTACTTGACCTCGATAAGCTCGTACTTGCTCGTGCCCAGGCCGATCTTCTCGGCGTGCGCGATGCACACGCGCCAGTCGGTGTCGGGATGCGTGATGCAGAAGGGATCCTTGGCCTGCTCGCCCTCCAGATGCTCGTGGTTGTGCTCCATCTTGGCCGCGCTATCGGTGAGCTCGGTGTTGGGCAGCGGCTCGGATGCCATGACGGCATCGGCGCAGGCCTGGTCGATGGCGACCGGGTCGAAGCTCGCGAACATGCCGATATCGTTGACGATAGGCGTGTCGTTTTCGGGATGGCAGTCGCAGTTGGGGCTGATATCCATGGCAAGCGAGATGTGAAAGCTCGGGCGGCCGTCGACGACGGCCTTGGTGTACTCGGCGATCTTGCAGTTGAGCACGTCGGCCGCGGCCTCATAGCCGGGCTTGATGCAGTCCTGGTTGCATGCCGCAATGCAGCGTCCGCAGCCCACGCAGCGATTGTGGTCGATAGCGGCGACGTGCACCGTGCGGGTGTTGCCGTTGGCAAGCTCGCGCTCGCGGGTGTCGTCGAACGAGATAGCGTTGTGCGCGCAGATCCTTTCGCAGGCATGGCAGCCAACGCAGTGCTCGGTCGCGACGTTCGGCTTGCCGGCGGCATGCTGCTCCATCTTGCCGGCGCGGCTGCCGCCTCCCATACCCAGGTTCTTCATGGCGCCGCCAAAGCCGGCCTGCTCATGGCCCTTAAAGTGGGTGAGGCTGATCACGATATCGGCATCCATGAGTGCCTGACCGATCTTGGCCTCGTGCACGTACTCGCCGCCCTCGACCGGGACGAGCTCCTCGTCGGTACCCTTGAGGCCGTCGGCGATGATGATCTGGCAGCCCGTGGCATACGGGGTAAAGCCGTTCTGATAGGCGGTATCGATGTGCTCGAGCGCGTTTTTGCGGCTACCGACGTAGAGCGTATTGCAGTCGGTGAGGAAGGGCTTGCCGCCCAGCTCCTTCACGACATCCGCGACGGCGCGGGCGTAGTTGGGGCGCAAAAAGCTCAGGTTGCCCAACTCGCCAAAGTGAATCTTGATGGCGACGAACTTGTTCTCAAAGTCAATCTGCTCGATACCGGCGTGACGGATGAGGCGCTTGAGCTTGTCGAGCTGACTCTCGCGAGCATGCGTGCGCAGGTTGGTGAAGTACACCTTTGCGGGTGCTGCGGGTGCAGTTGCGGTCATAAATCTATCCCCTCGGTCTATATGGCGTTACAGACATAAGAGGATGGTACCCGCTGAAGCGGGGTTAATGTCAAGCACGGCGCCCAGTCATTGGGTACTCATTGGGGACGGACTTAAATGACTGAAACCACTCATTGGGGACAGACTTAAATGAGTGCCTCGCCACCTGGCAGCTAGGGACGTTCCTTTCCTGCTGGATGGCGAAAGAGCGTCCCCAGCGACTAGTCATTTAAGAACGTCCCCGATGACTACTCTTGCTTCGGTTCGTGCCCCCCGCGTGCGGGCGGTTCTCTATTCCTGGACCTTCAGCGCCTCGGAGAGGCTCACGCGCTTGACGGAGCGCGTGTGCAGCAACGCCACGACCAGGTAGGTCGCAAAGCCAATGCCGACGCATGCAACCATGGACCAAGCGGGCGCATAGATTTCGATATTGCCGTTGTAGGCGAGCAGCATCGAGCGGAAGATGGCCGTGAGCGAGCCAATAATGACCGGCAGACTCAGCACGAGCGACGCCGCCACGCACAGCGTGATCGAGCGGATGTACAGATGCGAGATCTCGCTATCGCGATAGCCAAAGACTTTCATATAGCTGATCGAACGGGCGCTGTGGTCGATCACCGCCTTGGTCAGCAGGTACATAAACAGCAGGAAGATAAACACCGCGAGCCCGATCATCATTCCGATCATTTTGCTCATCATGCCGATGAACTGGTCGCCCACGGCCCGCATGTCGTCGGGCGTGGTATCGCCGGCAAAGTAACGAGCATCGAGGTCGAGCTTCTCGTCGCTCACATAGCCGTTAAAGTAGGCGGCGTCGTTGCCGAACAGTTCGTTAAAGTCGTCGATACTCATATAGATATTCATGTCCGACTTGGAGCCCCAGGCACAGTCCTTGCCCACGTACTCAAAGGAATAATTCTCGCCCTCGTACTTGTCGCGAAGCTTAACCTTCTGACCCTTGCTCCAGCCAAACTTGTCGAGCAGGCCACCGCCAAAGACGACGCGCCCATCACCAACGTTGAGGTCTTTCCAATAGCGCGAATCGGACGAGATGCCGTAGACGGAAATCGTCTCCTGCCCATTTCCATCGCCGCGGTTGTATTGCAGCTGGTAAACGGCATATTTCTCGGCCTGCGCGATTGCGCCCGCGCCGTTGTCGGTCGTATTGACCGGGTGGATATCATCGTTGTCAGTGTCGATCTTAGAGGCCTTGTCGATCAGGTCGATAGCCTCGTCGCGGTCGCAGCCGAGGGCATCGGCAAGGTCATCGAGGCGCGCATAAAGCGCATCCTTCTTGTCCTGGACCTTGGCGAGCGCGTCCTGCGCCGCGGCCAGGCTCTCGGCAGACGGAGATGCGGTCGCGGCATCGGCTGCCGCCTGCGCTGCATCGGCCGCGTCCTCAAGCTCGTCATCGGCATCCTGAGCGGCAGAAAGCAGTGCGCCGTCAACCGACTGCAAACGCTCGAGTGCCGACCACTGCTCGCGCTCCTCGGCGGTGCCCTCGAGTTCCAGCGGGGCCTTGAGCGTGTACTGGTGCTCGGCGACCAGGCTTGTCTCGAGGTTGTCCGCGTAGTGCGTCATCGTGGGCAGAATCGCCAGGCCAAAGAGCAGTAGCAGCGAGGCAAACGCAATGCCCACGAAAAGCGTGGCGAAGTTGCCCAGATTACGCAGGAAGATGCGCAGGCGGAAGCGCGAGACAAAGCCCATGCGCTCCGGCAGCTGCAGGCCGCGCTTGGTGCCCGACTTGCCGCCCGCCTCGTGACGGAGGAACTGCAACGGCGTCTTGCCCATTTTGCGGAGCAGGCCCACCAGCGTAATGAGGATGAGCGCGGCGGCGGGAACCACGGCGCACTTCACAAAGATCTCCCAGCTCCAGTACACCTGGAAGGGCGGCAGGCTGTACGAGCCGTAATAGAGGCCGCGCATGGGCTCGGTAAAGAACGCAACGCCGAGCGCGGTGCCCAACAGCGCCGCGAGCATGCCCACGATGGCGGGAAGCGCGAGGTAGTGCAGTACGATCTCGCGACGGCGATAGCCGCTGGCGAGCAGTGTGCCGATAATGGCGCTCTCCTCCTCGATGGTAGCGTCGGTAAGGACCACAAAGACGAACGCCATGATCACGATGATGATGTCGAGCAGCGTCATCCACATCATAGAGTCGCCGTCTACGTCGTCGCGCGCGTAGCCAATGCCCTGGTTGGAATCGGCGTCGATGAGGTCATCCACGCGTGCATCGGCATCGGTGAGCGCCTCCACCATATCCTGCTCCGCATCGACGCGATCCGCGGTGGAGAGATCGCGATCGGTAAAGGTAAAGGAGTAGGTGTAGGCAGGCGCGCCGCCGGCGTCCTTAAGCGCGGCAAAGCCGGCGTCGGTGACCTCGGCCACACCGTACGTGATGGTGTTCACCGTAAAGTCCGAATTGTTGAGGAACAGCGCCTGGCTATCGGGCTGGGTCATGATGCCGCAGATGGTGTAGGTGCGACCCTCGAGCTCGACTTTATCGCCCACGGACAGGTTGTTATTGGTGGCGAAGACACGGTCGATTGCCACCTCATCGTCCGCCTTAGGCTGCCTGCCTTCGCAGTAGGACGCGATATCGACCTTGGTGCGGTGCGCATAGGTGCGCAGCGTGCGCTTGGTTCCATCGTCGCTGGCGGTCTTTTTGATGATGGCATCGATGGAGAAATTCTTGTAGAGCGTGACGCCGCCGACGTCGCCGGCTGCATCCTCGGCGGCCTTGAGTTGATCGTCGGTAGCCTCGAAGGAGGTGGTCACGCGGCCGTCCTCAATCGTGTACGCATCGCGCATGTCGTCGATAAGGCAGCCGATGGAATGCGCTGCGAGCAAAAAGCCCGAGGTGAGGGCGATGCTTCCGCACATAAGAAGAAAGATGCCCAGGTACTTGCCGATATTGCGGCGCAGCTCGCGCGGGAGACGTTTTGCGAGAGGTGCCATGGCGCCGCCTACCAATCGAGCTCGGCGGCCGCAACGGGCGACTCGTTGAGCTCATCCTCGACGATGTGCCCGTCGCGCAGGCGCAGCACGCGATTGGCCATGTGCGCGATGGCGGCATTGTGGGTGACAATGATGATGGTGCAGCCGTAGGTGCGGTTGACATCCTCCATGAGCTGCAGGATTTCCTTGGACGTCTTGTAGTCAAGCGCGCCGGTGGGCTCGTCGCACAGCAGCAGGCCCGGGTTTTTGACGAGCGCACGGCCGATGGCACAGCGCTGCTGCTGGCCGCCCGAGACCTGGCGCGGGAACTTGTTGCGGTGCTCGTAGAGGCCCAGCGAACGCAGCAGGTCGTCGACATTGAGCGGGTTTTTGGACAGGTGCGCCGTGACCTCGATGTTCTCCTTGATGGTGAGATCGGGCACCAGGTTGTAGAACTGGAAGACAAAACCCAGCTCACGGCGGCGATACTCGCCCAGGTCGGTAGGCTTAAGCACCGTGAGGTCGCAGCCGTCCACCAGAATAGAGCCGGCATCGGCATCCTCCAGGCCGCCGATCAGGTTAAGAAACGTCGATTTGCCCGAACCCGAAGGCCCCAGCATGACGCAGATCTCCCCGCGGTTGATGGACGTGTCGATGCCGTCGAGCACCGTCAGGCATGCATCTCCATCGCCGTAGTGCTTTTTGAGATTCTTAACCTGGACGTAGGCTTCCTGCGTTGCCATGCTATCCCCCATTGTTAGCCTTGTACTACTTTATGAACGTAATAGTAAACCTTGGCGAACTATTTTTGGGCGAGAGCGGGGATTTGTTTCAAGACTAGTCGTTGGGGACGCTCTTAAATGACTAGGTGGCTAGGCGCGGGATTTAGCGCGTGCGAGGGCGAGGCCTGCGGCGGCGATGGCCACGGCGAAGAGCACGGTGACGCCCAGGTCGCAGACAATGTCGCCCAGCGCGGCAGACGTCAGGTCCGACGCGAGCGCCTTGCCGATCGCGTCGTTCACCCAAAACGTCGGTACAAAGTGCGCCACGGTCTGCACGGCCGAACCCATGAGCGACAGCGGCATCCAGGCGCCGCCCAAAAACGTCATGAGCATGCCAAGCAGGTTGCCCACACCGTTGAGCAGCTCCTCGCGCGCGCCCAGACTCGAAAGGGCAAAGCCAACGGCCAGTGGCGTGCATGCCAGGGCAAACGTCGCCGCCAGCGCCAGGCACACGCGCCCCACGCCGACCTCGGCAACCGCGCCGGCAAAGCCCACAACGCCCATCATGCTCGACACAAACCAGATGCAGACGGTGAGCACGGCGGCGGCCGCAAACACGGCAAGCGAACGCTGGTGCTTGGAGATTGGGCCGGCATCCATACGACGCACGCGCTCGGGCTCGTTCATGCCCGAGAACACCAGCCCCACCGACACGATGACCGACGAGATAATCGCGTACGCGCCAAAGTTGAAGTACGACTCGAGCGTGGCGGCGGCTGTCGAGTCAACCTTGACCTGCTCGATCTGGACCTCGGCACGCTTCGCGGCAGCATGCTCGGCGGCCTTGGCGACGTCGCCGTTGGAGGCAGTAGGCTCAAGTGCGGCCGCAGTGCCCGCGAGCGAAATCCAGCGCGAGGCCTCGGCAGACGAAAGCGCCGCCGCCATGGTGCCGGCACCGTAGGTCACATCGAGCTTGGGCAGGGCCTGCCCCGCGCGAGCGGCTGCAACGAGGTCGCCCTCAAACCCCTCCGGGATAAAGAACACGCAGTCGGCGCTGCCCTTGGCGCTGTTGCTCTTGGAAAGCGCGTCCGCAAGGTCGTAGGTGTCGTCGCCGACACCCGTGACCAGCTCAAAGCGTGAGCCCAGGTGCTCGGTAAGCGCCCGCGAAAGGTCGCTATTGTCGCGGTCGACCACGATCACGTTGGTGTCGTAGGGCTCGTACTCGGTAAGCTGCGACGAGTTCCAGCTCACCGAAGCCGCGATGAATACGCCCATGAGCGAGATGAACACCGTATAGATGAGCAGGTAGAACGGATGCGCGAGCGCCATGCGAAGCGCAGTCTTAAAGGTGCTCATAGTGGCTCCTTCCAAAGATCAGCGTGGCGGCGGCAACGAACAGCAGCGCCATAAGGACCAGCGCGCCGGCGCGAACGGCGAAGGGGCCCAAGTCCTCAAAGAAATACAGGCGGTTGAACATGTCGCAGATGAGCTTGACGGGGTTGAGCCAGCACTCGGCCGGGCAGGCGCGGGCGACGTCGTCGGCAAGCGCCATCGCCGGCTCGCCGTAAAGCCCGGCGAACAGGGCGCACGTGGTGGCGAAGCCCGTGAGGATGCCAGACTTGGATGCCTTGCCGCCTTTAACGGGAAGCGCGCCCACAAAGAGCCCCAGACCCGTGGCGGCAAGCGCGGACACGGCGCCGCCCACCAGACACAGCCCCTCGCGCCCGCCAAAGTCGACGCCAACGACTAGACGCACGTAGCCAATCGCGATCGTCATCGAGACAAAGGAAACCAGCCACGAGCCCACAAAGATACCGGCCAGCGACGCCGTCTTAGAAAGGCCACCCACGCAGCGACGTGCACCAAGGCCAGACAGATTGGGTTGCAAATCGACGACGCTCAAGGCGGCAAACTCGGCAGACATCATCGCGACCAGGCCAAAAAGCGCGTAATAGTAGATGACCGTGCCATCGGGCGTGGTGCGTGTCAGGCTTACGCGGCGGGTGTCGCCCTCGAGCGACAGGGCGCGCGCAACCGCCTCCGGGTCGGCGAGCGCCGCCGGGTTGTCTTGGGCAATCTGGGACATGAGCTCGGCATTTTGCGTATACGAGCTTGCCACCGTCTCAAGGATGCTGCGGTCGGTGAGCACCGACGAGGCACGCGAGCCGTCGTAGCTCGAAAGCAGCGTGAGCTTGGGCGTGCCCGCGGCATCGACCGTGTAGATGCCCGCGACTTCGCCGGCCTTGAGCGCACGGTTCGCATCGGCTGCGTCGTCGCACTCGTGGATCTCGAGCAGTTGGTCGCCGCCCTCCTCGTCGAGCGACGTCGCCACGTCCTTAAAGGTCGAGGCGTCCCAGGCCTCGTCCGCCACGACGGCAACCGGCACCGGGTCGACCGTGCCGCCGGAGCTGAGGTTCGCAAACATAAACATGAACATCGTGGAAAGCGCGATGGGAAAGAGAGCGCCCCAGACCCACGTGCTCGGCCGACGCAGCAGCGTCTTGACCGTGGTGATGATGGTGTTGAACATGGCTGCCCCCTAGTCGCGCAGCTCGCGGCCGGTGATCTCGAGGAACACGTCGTTGAGGGTCGGCGGCTCGCTCCACACGCGGCCGAGCGCCACGTCGGCGGCGCGCAGTGTGTCGAGGATGTCGACCAGGTTATGCGGGCTCGCTTCGCAGGTGCAGACGAGCTCGCCGCCGGACAGCTCGACTGAAAGCACGTGCTCGAGGGCGCGCAGCCGCTCGACCGTGGCCGACTCGACGGCGCCGACCTCGACCGTCACGCGCTCGCCCATCTGAATCATGCGCTTGAGCTCGTCGTTGGTGCCCTGCGCCAGCACGCGCCCGCCGTCCATGATCATGATGCGGCTGCAGATTTGCTCGACTTCCTCCATGTAATGGCTGGTATACACCACTGTGGCGCCCTCGTCGCGCAAGCGGCAGATGCCCTCCAGGATGGCGTTGCGGCTCTGTGGGTCGACCGCCACCGTGGGCTCGTCAAAGAAGATGAGCTCAGGCTTGTGCGCGATGCCGCAGGCGATGTTGAGGCGACGCGCCAGGCCGCCCGAGAGCTTGCCAGGGCGGAACTTGGCAAAGTCGCCCAGCCCGACAAAGTCGATCGCCTCGTCTACCAGCGCACGGCGGCGCTTGCGGTCGCTGACGTAAAGGCTGCAGAAATAGTCGATGTTCTCGCGCACCGTGAGCTCGTCGAACACCGCCACCTGCTGCGGGACCACGCCGATGCGGCGCTTGAGGTCGTAGCGAGCGGGCGTCATGGGCTCGCCAAAGAGCTCGATGGTGCCTTTGTCGTAGGCGAGCAGCTGCAGAATGCAGTTGATGGACGTGGTCTTGCCCGAGCCGTTGGGGCCCAGCAGGCCAAAGATCTCGCCGGGGGCGATGCTCAGGCTAAAGTGGTCGAGCGCGATAAGGTCGTCGTAGCGCTTGACGAGGTTTTCGACGTGGACGATGTCTGTCATGAGGCGGCCCTTCTGTTGATTGCGGCCCGGTACGATTGCATCATCGCAGGAGCGAGCGGCGCGCACCAGTGAGCTTTGTCACGAGTGCGGAGCTTGGCCGTGCGGCCTGCCGACGTCCCCGCTTTGCCGCGTGGGAGGAATGTCACGGTTGCGCAGGCGGTCCCTCCACCACGCGCGGCTTCGCGTACAATACCCGTATGAACAGGCTTTTCGACAAATCGATCGTGCTGGCGTGCTGTATTGCGGCCGCCATGGGTCTTGCTGTGGACGCTCGCCTGGTCGCGGCGTTTTGCCTTGGCGTTATTGCCACCTCGCTGGCCGAGGTCGCACAGGAGGAACGCACGCGACGCGCAAGCGAGGCCGCGAGCTACGCTTACATCATCGCGGCCGTCTTCGTGCCGCCGTTTGTGCCGTTTGCACCCCTTGCCTTCTATGACATCGCGCGACGCGTGCGCCATGAACGAATCTGGCCCGCACTGGCGATTGGCGCCGTGTTTGTCTGCGCGCTTGTCGCGGACCTTCGTGGCGGCGTGCTCACCACCCGAACGCTGCTGCTAACCGCCATCCTTTCGGTCGCCGCCACGTTGCTGTCGCTGCGCACCGCGCAGCTGGGGCGCGAACAGGAACGCATGCGTCGCACCCGCGACAAGCTGCAAGAACGCGCCCTGGCACTCGAGGCACGCAACCGCGACCTCGCCGACCGCCAGGACTACGAAGTCGAACTCGCGACGCTCGCCGAACGCGCTCGCATCGCGCGCGAGATCCACGATAACGTCGGGCACCAGCTCACGCGCGCTTCACTGCAAGCCGAAGCCTTGCGCGTGGTCCATGCCGACGAGCCTGGCGTCGCCGCCGATTTCGCCGACGTCAAACGCACGGTTGACGAGGCGCTCCAGCTCGTGCGCACCAGCGTCCACGCGCTCAACGACAACGCCGTCGACCTTTCCGTGCAGCTCGAACGCATTGTCGAAGGCGCGCGATCGGACGGCGGCCCGCAGATTGGGCTTGAAGTTTTGGCCGAACATGCGCCCGCAAACGTCGCCAACTGCTTTGCGGCAGTCCTGCGCGAGGCGCTCTCCAACACCATGCGCCACGCTTGTGCCCATGCTGTCACCGTACGGTGCATGGAGCACCCGTCGTTTTACCAGCTCATTGTTACCGACGATGGCGCGGGCGGTGTCCAAGCAAACGGTCGCGGCGCCGCAGAGGGCATGGGGTTGAGCTCCATGCGCGAGCGCGTCGAGGCGCTTGGCGGCACCTTCACCGCCGGCCCGCGCGCCGGCGTCGGCGGCTGGCGTGTGTTTGCCACCGTTCCCAAACAGCAAGGAGATGAGGGCCGATGAGGCTCATCGTTGTCGACGACGACCGCCTAGTGGTCGATTCGCTCAAGATTATCCTGGGCGCCCAGCCGCAGATCGAGGTAGTGGGTACCGGCGCCAACGGCAACGACGCGGTTTCGCTCTATGCCGAACACGCACCCGATATCGCGCTGCTCGACATTCAGATGCCGGAACGCGACGGCCTATCGGCGGCACGCGAGATCCTTGAGCACGAACCCACGGCACGCGTGGTGTTTTTGACGACATTCTCGGATGACGAGTACATTGTGTCGGCGCTTAAACTGGGCGCCCGCGGCTACCTGATTAAAACCGATGTCGCCGCCATTCCACCAGCGTTGGCGCAGGTCATGGCTGGCAAGCGCGTGCTCGAGGGCAAGGCGATCGAGGACATCGATTTTGACGGAACGGACGTCGAGGCGGGCACGCCCCGCCGGCCCGCAGCCTTCGCCAGCCTGACCGACCGCGAGTTCGAAGTCGCCGAACTCATCGCCCGCGGCCTCGACAACAAAGAGATCGCCGCCACCGCCTACATGGGCGAAGGCACCGTGCGCAACCACATCAGCTCAATCCTGGCAAAGATGGGCCTGCGCAACCGCACGCAGATCGCTATCGCCTACCTGCGAGGGTAGTTGCCCGAAGACCGACCGTTCCGGCATAGCAAAATGGCTGCTACCGATTTAAGGCCATTTCAAAACTATGCCGGTTTACGGGGCCAAACTCAGGACCCCCATCCATACCCGCGTTTTCTGCAAAATGACGGCTCGTCTACCTGCGGTTTTATTTTCACGAATATCGGCATGGTTGGAGACTCGTAACTCAGCCCCGTAAACCGGCATAGTTTTGTTCGGGCGGCCCTGGACGAGTGCCTCCGCCAGCCTCGCGGGACCAAAATGATCCGTTTTCCTCCGTCCCCAAGGGATCAGCCGGAACCGCTCGCCACGAAATCGGCCCATCTACTACGTTTGACGCGATACCCATGACCATACCTTCGTTTTGAACAAAACCACAGGCGTTCTACCTGCGGTTTTGTTTTCGCGTTTTTTGGTATGGTTGGGGGTAAGGGGCTAAACGTAGTAGATGGGCCGGTTTCGTGGCGCGCCCCCGGCGCATAAAAGCGCCGCCACGGAGGAGGGAGATGCCTCCGTGGCGGCTGGGGGTAGGAGTAGGTCGGAATTTAGCCCTGCCGGCCGCCCGGGGCCTTTTGGCCCCGGGCGCTGCCAGCGTGCCTAGCGCTTACGGATACCCCAGACCAGGGCTCCGACGCCGGCCGTGGCGATGACAAATGCCATAAGCAGAGCGGCAGCCTGCTGGTCGCCTGTGGCGGGCAGGAAACCCTTGACCGTCTTAACGATGTTCGTCACGGTCTTGGGCGTGCCGGGATCGGGCGTCGGCACGGGCGTCTCGGGCTTCTTGTACGTGTTGTTGAACACGATACCCTCGACGCTCCTGTCGCCCTTGGTAAAGGCAACGTTCGCCTTGAGGTTGCCCTCGCCGTCGTCGACCACGTTGACGGTCGCGGTAAAGACGGACTTGTCGTAGGTCATACCGGCCTCGTCGCCCTTGACCTCGCTGATGGTGTAGACGTGCGTACCGGGCTCGTCGTACTCAAACTTGTCGAAGCTGATCTTACCGTCGGCATCGTTGGTGACGGTGGACTCGATGCCCTCGCCAACGAGCTTAAAGCTGAACTCGTCCTTCTTGAGCTCGCGTCCCTCGAGCACCTTGATGGCGCCGATGGAGACTTGGGTGGGCATGGCGTGATACTTGTTGGTAAAACCAGCCGACTCGGTGGTTCCCTCGAGCTTGTGCGTCACGGCCAGTGTGCCATCGCCGTTGTCAGAGACGGTGGCCACGACGGTGTAGGTCGTACCGTCATAGGTGACGCCCTTGTACAGGCCGAGCGCATTGGGGCAAGCCTCGCGCAGCGTGTACGTGTGCGTGCCGGGCGCCTCGTAGCGGATCGGGCTCAGTGTCACAGTGCCGTTGGCGTCGTTGGTGCCGCTAGCGACAACCACGCCGTCCTCGAGCAGATCAAACGTGAACTCGCCGGCTGCAAGGTCGCGTCCGGTCAGACGCTTGACCGTCTTGACCTGATCGGTCACGACAGAGTCGGTGGGCGTTACGCTGTAGGTGTTGATGAATGTGAAGGCCACACCGTCGTCGCCGTTGCGCACGACGCTCAGATGTCCGGCGCCGTCGTCAGTCACGGTATAGGAAACCTTGCGCGTGGCGTTGGCATCGTTGGTCACGCCAGGGGCGCTGCCGGTCTCGGTCACCGTATAGGCAAAGGTGTGCGAGCGCGGAGCGGTGGGGGCCGCAGGCTCGGACTCGTCGACATTGGCGTCAGCGGCGGGGTCGGCCTCTTCAGCCTCTGCCTCGTCGGCCTCGGCCTCGTCAGCTTCGTCCGCCTCGGCCTTATCGGTCGCATCGTCCGTCACGCCCAGAGCGCGGTTGAGGTCCTCGAGCGTAAAGTGGATCTTGCCAAAGTCCACGTTACCGGCTGCGTCGTTGGTTACGGTCGTGCGCTCGGGCATCGGGGCACCTGCCTCGTCGGCGGTCACGGTAAAGGTGAACTTACCCGTGATGTCGGCCGGGGTCAGGCCCTCGGCAACCTGGAGCTTCTTAGTACCGGTGAGCGCGGCATCCACGGCGTCGGCGCCGTAGACGTTCTCGAACAAGGGCTCGACGCCGCCGTAGTCGACCGTCGCCGTCAGGGTACCGCCACCGTTGTCGACGACGATAACCTTAAAGCCAAAGCTCCACGTTGTAGCGGAAACGCCATTCGGCAGCCCGAATAAATCTTCGTAGGCCGTGTAGTTAATGGTCCAGGCAAGCTTACCGTCCTTATCGGTACGATGGGCAAGCCCAGCAGCCTCAAGATTAGCAAGCATCTTAGTGTCGTAGTGCAGCGTATCAAAGCTCACGTGCCCGCCGATATTGGGCTTGAGGTTTTCGTATGCCACAAGCTCACCCTGATAGGCGATGCCGAACCAGAACTCGCCGTCGGCCATCGGGCGGCCGGTCAGAGTCTTGGTGGCAACGACCTGAGCGGCGGTGCCGCCAGGCGTGTTGGTCGTAGCGCTGTAACTGTTGTGGAACGGCACCAGGGCCTTCTCGACCTTGTTCTCGCCACTCTTGTGGACCGTCTCATGCGTGCCCTCGGGACCGCCGGAGACGGTCGTCGTAGCAGTGAGCGTGCCGGCGGTGTCGTCGGCGATGGCGATCGTCACCGTGCGCACGGCGTCGTCGTAGGTGTAACCGGGCTGGCCGTCGTTCTTCTCGGCTACGGTGTACGTGAAGGTCTTGCCGGCGTCAGCCTGCGTAAACTTGACCTCATGGCCAGCCAGGATGTCGATCAGGCCGACCGTTGCCTCTGCCGTCGCAGGGGACTTGAAGTTGTTGGCTCCGGCCAGCAGGCCAAGCGCGTTGGCCGAGGCCTCGTCGGCAGGCGTCACGGTAAACGTGAACTGACCCTCAGTCATAGGACGTCCGGAGAGGCTCTTGCTGAGCTTGAGGCCGCCGGCCGCGGTGTAGTTAAGCTCAGTGCGGTATGTGTTGGTGAAGCGTCCGTTTTCCTTCTTGGTGACATTGGCGGTCAGCTTGCCCTCGCCGTCCTCAGTCACGGTCACTTCGGCGGTCGCGACATGCCCGTCATACGCCATGCCGGCCGCGTTACCCGCGTTCTCGCGGATCTCGTACGTGTAGGTTCCGGCAGCCGTGTAGTGGATCTTGCCGAACTTGATGGCGGCGATGCCATCCTTCGCGTCCTTCTTGCTCACAGTTACGGTTGCGGGATCGGGCAGCGGGGCGCCCTCAGGAGCGGTGATGGTAAAGCTGAACTTGTCCCCCTCAGTCCACTCTCGGCCGTCAATGGCCTTGCTCAGGCCAAAGTCGAGCTCTGCATCGAGCGGGGTCACATTGTAGGTGTTCTTGAACTCGGCGGGCTCGGTGCCCTTCAGGACATGCTCGGCCTTGAGGGTGCCGTCGCCGTTGTCGGTGATGGTGGTCTCGATAGTGTACTTGGCGTCGCTGTACGTGATGCCCTTGCTGGTGGTTCCGCCGTTGGCCTCGCGCAGCGTGTAGGTGTGCTTGCCGGGCTTGTCGTACTTCACGGGGCTCATCGTAATCGTGCCGTCGGCGGCGTTCTTGCCGGTGGCAACGACCTTGGCGTCCTTGCCCTTGCCCTCGACGAGCTCGAAGGAGAACTCGCCTTCCTTGAGATCGCGCCCGGTCAGGACCTTGGTCGCCGTGATCCGATCAGTAACACTGAAGCTCTTGGGGGTTACGGTGTAGGCGTTCTCGAAGGTCGCCTTGTCGACATTCTGCAGCTCGTGCTCGACGCTGAGGGTGCCGTCGCCGTTGTCCTTGACGATGGTCACGATAGTGTACTCGGCGGTGCTGTACGTAATGCCGTTCTCGGTGGCGCCGGCCTTGGTCTCGCGCAGCGTGTAGGTGTGCTCGCCAGCCGCGGTGTAGGTGACGGGATCCATTACGATCTTGCCGTCGGCATTGTTGGTGCCGGTGGAGACTACGTTGTTGCCCTCAACGAGCTCAAAGCGGAACTCGCCGGCAACGAGGCCGATCTCGCGGCCGGTCAGGACCTTGGTCGCGGTGACCTGGCCGGTGACGCTGGAGTCACTGGGGTTCGGCTTGTAGCCGTTGCTGAACTTCGCCTCGTCAGCGTCATCCAGGACATGCTTCGCCTCGAGCGTGCCGTCGCCCTTGTCGGTGATGGTGGTCTCGATGGTGTAGGTCTTGCCGTCGTAAGTGATGCCGCCGGCGTCACCCTTGACCTCGCGCAGCGTATAGGTTTGCGTTCCGGCCTTGGTGTACTCGATGGTGCTCATCGTGATCTTGCCATCGGCGGCGTTCTTGCCGGTGGCGACGACCTTGGCGTCCTTGCCCTCGCCCTCGACGAGCTCGAAGGAGAACTCGCCCTCAGCCATGTCGCGGCCGGTCAGGACCTTGGTCGCGGTGATCTGGTCGGTGACGCTCGTCTCGACAGGCGTCACGTTATAGGTATTGGTGAACGTAAAGGCTGCGTTGCCATCCGGGTTGCGGGACACGCTCAGTTTGCCCTTGCTGTCATCGGTCACGGTGAAGGAAACCTCGCGCGACAGCTTGGCGTCGTTGGTCACGCCAGCGACCTCGCCGGACTCGGTCACGGTGTAGGTAAAGGTATGCTCGCGCTTCTCGGGCTTCTCGCCCAGGGCCTTGTTAAGGTCGTCGAGCGTAAAGGTAATCTTGCCAAAGTCGACCTTGCCCTTGGCATCATTGGTCACGCTCGCGTTCGCGGGCATGGGTGCGCCCTCTTCACCGGTCACGGTAAAGGTGAACTTGCCGGTAATGTCAGCCGGGGTCAGGCCATCAGGAACCTGCAGATTCTTCTTGCCAACAAGCGATGCCTCGGCAGGCGCGGCAGTGTAGGCGTTCACGAACTCGTTGCCGGCGTCGCCGTAGTCAGCCGTCGCCGTCAGGGTACCATCGCCGTTGTCGACAACGGTTACATATGCGTCAATTGCCGACACGGCAGCGCTCACGCCCGCAGGCAGCTTGCCGGTCTGCTCGGCAGCAGTGTAGCGAATGGTCCACGTGGGCTTGTCTGAGCTATCGTCAAACGACGCCTTCTCTTCCTCGACCAGCTTGGCAAGCGACTCGGTCGTATACGTCAGCGGACCGAACTCGACCTTGCCGCCCTTGTTGGTTGCATCCAGCAGAACCTCGTCGTGCTCCGCATAGCTCAGCGCAAACTTAAATTCGTCATCGGCCATCGGGCGCCCCGTGAGCTTCTTGGTTGCCTCAAGAGTCAGCGAGGTTTCCGTCTTGGCGCTATAGGTGTTCTTGAACTCGGTCTCGCCCGAGATCTTTTCAACGTCAGCCTTAAGCCCACCCGTGGCCTTAACCGCCACGGTCACCTTGAACGTGGCAACGTTCTTGCTGTAGGTGATGCCACCGGCGCCGCCCTTGACCTCGCGGACCTCATAGGTGTACTCGCCCGGCTTGTTGCAGGTGATCTCGCCAAAGTTAATGGCCGCCTTGCCCTTGTCATCCAGGTTCGCCTTGGTCACAGTCGCAGTCGCGGGTGCGGGCATCGGGGCGTCATTCTCGGACGTCGCGGAGAGCTCAAACTTAAACTTGTCCGTATCCGTCCACTCGCGACCCTCGAGCACCTTGATCAGGCCAAAGCTCGTCTTGGTATCCACCGTTGCCGGCGTCACGTTAAAGCTGATCTTGCCGTTGTTGCCCAGGTAGGAATTGACATGCGTCGCGGTCGCCTTGGCGGACACGTTGTTCCACTTGGGGTTGAGAACGTCGGTCGCGGTACCAGTGTTGTTGCCGCCCACACTCTCCTTGGTGGTGTGGAGCTCGTCGATAAAGGCTAGGCGCGCGGTTCCCACGCTAAACGAAAGGTTGCCGTCCTCGTCAGCAACAATAGCACCGTCAAACTTCGCAGCGTCGCCGCCGATAAACTCGATGACGGCAGAGGCGGGCTTGGCCTCGCCGTTTTCGCCCTGCTCCTCAAACTCATCCTTGTAGTAATAGGTGCCGGTATCTGCCAGCGAATTCTTTGCAGGCTGCGTGCAGTCCTTGTCCGTGTAAATAGGGGTCTGTTTCTGGAAGTAGTAGTAGCGGTTGGTGTCGGCCGGCTCAAAGGTCGCAACCGTATTGCCCAGATCGCCGGCAGCCCACTTGTTCGCGTAGAAATTCACGGTCTTGGCGCCGTTGGCAACGGTCGTATTGTTCTCGATGTAATCCTTGAGCCCCGTTACCTTCTCGGGCGTAAACAGGTTGTCGAGCGCAGTGCTCTTCACGCTCGAGGTGTACTTCACGCGGATAGGCTGAGCGCTGTCGACCGAAAGCTTGCCGTCTACGGTCTTAAAGTGGCTCAGCGGAATCAACGACGCAGGAATGCTGACCGTTACGACATCGCCCTTCTGGGGATTGTCATCACCAGCACGCTGCACGGTAATGAGCAGGTCTTTTGCTTTACCATCGAACTCGTACGTATCGGTCTTGGTTTCTTTGTTGACCGTCTTGCTCGCCTTGGTAAACGGCGTGCCGTTGATGACGACCTCGGTGAAGCTGTCGACCTGCATAAAGTCGCCCAGCTCATCGGTAAACGTGATGTAACCGGACTTGGTCGCGTCGTAGCCCTTATCAATTTCGGTCGGATAAGGCGCCTCCGATGTGATGGCCTGTGAGATGTCGTCGAAGACCTTCTTGAGCTCTTCGGCATCGGTCGCCGACTTGTAGTAGTCGGAGTTTTCCGCGCGTGCACCATGAGCGTCCCATGCCGTGGCATTGGGGTAGTTGCTCGAAACGGCCTGCATGAACTTGTTCTCTTTTTGGCTTTTTCCCGAATCCTGGATACCAGCACTGGGGTTCGCGCCATCAAAGATGCCGATGGTATAAACGGTGGCCTTGCCGTCCTTCATATTCTTAGCAGCTGTCACGGCAGCGTTGGCGACACCCGCATCGAATTTATTTTGCTTTGTTGGCGTACCGTCGGTAAAGAACACAATAATCTTCTTGGCGTCTTTGCGGCCATAAGTGGTAGTGATTTTCTCGGCCAGCTCTAGGCCATAGTCGGCGCGCGTGGCGCCGGCAGGCTGAATTTGATTAATTGTATTCTTCTTGAGATCATCCGCATTGCTGCCGGAACAGTAGGTCAATTCTTTCATAACCTGGGTGTAATTGTAGGAGTACCCTCCGTCGCGATACATATTGTTGCCGATATCGTTGGACTTCTTGCCCGCAAACTTAACAATGGCAACCCTATGCTGCCTATTGACGCCCTCGATGCTCTCATTTTGTTTTGCGATGGTATCGATAAAGCTGTTCGCAGCACTCTTCAGCGCATCGATACGCTTAGGTGAATCTCCGCCGCTCATATGATCATCCATCGAGCCAGAGGCGTCCAGCACCATCACGATGTCAAGCGGCGTGGTGACTGTCACGGTTGAATTAGACGTCGAGGACATCGCCGAAAGCGTAGTCAGGAAGTCCGACTCTTCGTTTCCCTCGGTTGCCATGACCGTCTTGTCGGTCCAGATTCGACCGACGTTTTGAGTCGTCACCTTATTGCCGCTGTGGCCGGCCGCCCATTTTTCCCAGCGTCCGCTGGTGTCGGGGTCGACGACCGTTCCGCTCACCGCCGGTCCGTCCATTCCCGTGCTGGACCTAGCGTTGGCCTCGGGCAGCATGGCGAATGCTGCGGCTGGCAATACCAGCACTACGGCCAGTATCACCGCCAAGAGACCCCTCGTGTACTTACTCATCGCGTCTCCCTTCTCGCGGTCTCAGACCTTGCAACAGCCTAAAGTTACGAAATGAGACACAATTTGGGCAGGTGACACATGTTCCAGATTCTGTTTTGGGCGTGAGACAAATGTCTCACCAAAGTTGAGACACGGCGTTTTCGCAGGAAAACAGGTGCGACTCGGAGCCATCAGGCAAAAATGATCCGTTTTCCTCCGTCCATGGGAGATCAAGGGCTGTCACCGGTATGGTGGCATTTCAAAAGTATGCCGGATTACGGGGCAAATGTCGGGACCCTCATCCATACCCTCATTTTTTGAAAACGGCAGACTATCTACCTGCGGGTTTGTTTTTGCGATTTTCTGTATGGTCGGAGGTTCGCTATCCAGCCCCGTAATCCGGCATAGTTTTGTTCGTGGCAGCCCAACCGCGCGTTTAAGCGCGGGGCCGGCGGGGCATTTTTGCCTCGCCGGCCCCCATTCCAGCGCTATACCAGCCCCATTCCAGAGCTATTCCGGCTTGGTTTCTACCGTGGGAGTCTTATCCGCCGCAACTGGAGTACGGGCGGTGTCCATAGTCAGACAATGTTTGGGGCAGCTCTCGACGCACTCGCCGCACACCACGCAAGCATACGGGTCAATCGACCACGTTCCGCCCTTGCGATCGACCGCGAGCGCGCCCGCCGGGCAGCGACGCGCGCACATGCCGCAGCAGATGCACACGTCCATGTCGTTGACGATGTGCCCGCGCAAGCGCTTGGGCGCCGTCAGCTCCTCCCGCGGATAGCACACCGTGACCGGTTGCTTGACCATAGAACCCAAGGCCGTCTTGGCAAATGTCAGTAAGCTCATGCCGCGCCTACCTTTCCGTACAGCTAATGCAGGGGTCGATGGTCAGGATAATCATGGGCACGTTGGCAAGGAGCACGCCCTGCAGCGCATGCGTCAAACCCGCCAGGTTCTGCGACGTCGGCGTGCGCACGCGGAAGCGGTCCAGGTTCTTGGTGCCGTTGCCGCGCACATAGTAATACGCCTCGCCGCGCGGCTGCTCAATCACAACCTCGCCGCGCGCGCCGTCGGCCGGCGTAAGCTTAGTACGCCCGCCGATGCCGTCGTGCGGAATCTTGCCCACAAGCTCTTTGATGATGTCCATGGCCTGCGTGACCTCGGCACAACGCACCTGGCAGCGGGCATAGCAGTCGCCATCGGTAGCAACGATGGGCTCAAACGCAACCAAGTCCGCATAGGCACCGTCGCCGAACATGCGCACGTCGTAGTCCACGCCCGAGGCGCGTCCAAACGGACCGACCATCGACAGATCAAGCGCGTCCTTCTTGCTGATCACGCCCACGCCATGCAGGCGCTCGCCGCAGCTATTGTCGTCCAAAAACGTATGCACCAGGGCCTCGTAGTCGGGGCGCATGGCATCGAGCGTCTGGACAATGCCGGCCAGCTCGGAGTCCTCGATATCGTGCTTAAGGCCGCCGATCTCGTTAATCGAAAGGATCACGCGGCCGCCGCAGGTGCTCTCAAAAATCTTGAGAATCTGCTCGCGCAGCGTCCACGAACGATAGAACAGCGCCTCGAAGCCAAAGGCATCGGCGAGCAGGCCCAGCCACAGCAGATGCGAGTGAATGCGCGAAAGCTCGTGCAAAATGGTGCGGATATACTGCACGCGGCCGGGCACCTCGATGTCGAGCATGCGCTCGCAGGCGCTGGCATAGCCGTAGCTATGGCCCACGGCGCAGATGCCGCAGATGCGCTCGGCGATGTACCCAAACTGATGCATATCGCGCTTTTCGGTGAGCTTCTCGAGTCCGCGGTGCACAAAGCCAATCTGCGGAATTGCCTCGATGACGCGGTCGTCCTCGATCACCAGGTCCAGATGAAGCGGCTCGGGCAGCACCGGGTGCTGCGGGCCAAACGGAATAACGGAGCGATGTGCCATGGACCTTACGCCTCCTTGTTCTGCTTGTCGCGGGCGGCCTTGGCGGCAAGCGCCGCGCGGACCTTGGCCGCTTTCTCGGGATCCATGGCGGCGAGCTTTGCTTCCAGCTCGGCGGCTTTGAGCGCCGCCTTCGCAGCAGCCTCATCGTGCTGAGCATCGGAGCCGGCAGCCGCAGCGGGCTGAGCGGCAGCAGCGCTCGCAGCATCGCCGGCACCTGCGGCGCCCTCCCCTGCAGCAGCAGCGGCAGCGGCCTTCTCGGCTGCGGCCTTGCGCGCCTTGGCCTCGGCAGCGGCACGGACCTTCATGGCCTTCTCGCGCGCAGCCTTCACCTCGGGCGTAATAACGCTCATGGGCTCGGCAGTCGAAACCTGGTAGAAAAAGCCCTTAAAGTCGATCTGCATGTCGGTGATGGCAAGACCAAATAGGTCGTGCGCTTCGTTTTCAAACGGGAATACCGCCGGATAGTACGAGCTGATGGACGGAATCTCCTGGTACTGGCCGATGCCCTCAACCACCAGGTTGTCGATCGCATAGCTGCCGTCCCGCGCGATCTGCTCTTGCGCAGCGCGGACGTTGATAAACGTATAGACCAGGCGATACGATCCGTCGTCCACACAGCGCTCGGCATGCATCTGCACAAAGCGCGCGCCGGCACCCTTGAGCGCCTGCACATTCGGTAACAGCTCGTCGATCCCAACGATGGTATAGATAGCCTTTTGCATTACTCGGCCTCCTTTGCAGCGGCGGGCGTCCCAGCAGGTGCGTCGCCAGCGGCGGGCGCGGTGGGCTTCCCGGCAGGCGCGTCACCGGCACCATCAGCCCCGGCCCCCGCAGCCACAAACCCGTCCTCGCCCAGCTCAACGCCACCGTCCCAGGTTGCGGCGCCGCCCACGGTGAGCGGGTCGCCGCCGGCACGCATCACGGCCTCCTTCTGGTCCAGGATGCCGCACGCCTCCACGATGGCATCGATCACGGTCTCGGGGCGAATGGCGCACCCGGGCGCGTACACATCCACGGGAATCGCGCGGTCCACGCCGCCGATCACGTTATAGGCATCGCGGAATACGCCGCCCGAACACGCGCAAATTCCGCACGCCACCACGCACTTGGGCTCGAGCATCTGGTTGTAGATCTGGCGCACGACGGGCAGGTTCTGCGCGTTGACCGAACCCGTCACCAAAAAGATATCCGCATGCTTGGGGTTGCCGGTATTGACCACGCCAAAGCGCTCCGCATCGAACAGCGGCGTGAGCGAGGCCAGCACCTCGATATCGCATCCGTTGCAGCTCGAGCCGTCGTAATGAATAACCCACGGCGAGCGCGACATTTTATGATCCATGAATGCCGCCTCCTAAATAAACACGTCGACGAGGATGGGCATAAGGTTGAGCAGGCCAAACACCAGCGCCACGCCCCATCCGAGCTTAAAGCAGCTGCGCCAGGTGCTGCGTGC
This sequence comes from Collinsella sp., assembly GCA_014871645.1. Taxonomy (GTDB): domain Bacteria; phylum Actinomycetota; class Coriobacteriia; order Coriobacteriales; family Coriobacteriaceae; genus Collinsella. The sequence goes on along the minus strand of WGSN01000006.1, from coordinate 46,521 downwards.
GAAGGTGTTGTCGATCAGCACCTCGACAAAATACGTCGCAGCCATCACGACCAGGGCGACCACCCAGCTCACCGGGTTGTCCCAGACAAAGAACATGCCCACCCACATCAAAAACAGCACGGTCTCGCACCAGTGCATAAGGGTCATCTTGGCCAGCGTGCCGCCGCTCATCTCGGTGGCGACGCCCTGAACGATCTCCTGATGCGCGTGATGCGAGTACGAAAGGTCAAACGGCGACTTGCGCAGCTTGATGGTAAGTACCGCGAGCAGCGCGAGAAAAATTGGCGCGCTGTACACGATGATGGGGGCCGACTGCCCCGTCACGGCGATGGAATCGAAGCTATCGGTGGCAAGGTACAGGCCCACGCTCATCAGCAGAACGGCGGGCTCGTAGCTCATAACCTGCAGCAGCTCGCGGTCGGCGCCGACCTGGGCAAACGGACTTTGCGTCGAGGCGGACGCCAGCACCACAAAGATTGCGGCGAGCGTCACCATAAAAGCGCACAGCAGCGTGTTGGAGCCCGACACAAAGATGCCGCCGCCCACGACGGTGAAGATGAGCGCGCACGCCATGTAGGTATCGTCCATGGTGTTTACGCTGGCGGGGGCCTTGCGCAGCAACTTGGCAACGTCGTAGAAGGGCTGCAGCAAGCGCGGGCCCACGCGGCCCTGCATGCGAGCCGAAAGCTTACGGTCAACGCCGTCGATCAGGCCACCCACAAACGGCGCCAGCAAGGCAAATGCCACGGTGCCAATAAAAATGCCCACGACGCCCGAACCTTCAAAATATTTGCCGCGCAGCACCGAGGGCGCGCTCATGGCAAGTCGCTCGGGCCCAATCCACGCGCAACACAGCAGCGCAAACAAGATGATGCTGCAGCAGACGACGCTACCCGCGAGGCCAATACGCTTCTCGCCAAGGGCGTCCTCCGAGTACCAATTGCGCTTTTCGGCCTTCACCTCGCGTCCCATCGAGCCGCGGAAATGGCGATATTTATCGGTTCCCACGCCCGAAAGGTACACGTTGACGTGCGGTTTGTTGCTCACGCGGAACGACGTCAGCAGCACCACGGCGATAAAAGCCACGATAACCACCATCAGATACATGGCGTCCTTGCCGATAACGTACGGCACGCGGCCAAACACCATGGCCAAGTAAGGCGACACCAGACCGCTCGAGATAACCGGGAACGCCACGCAGCACAGAATCAGCAGCGCGGCGATGGTGTTGAGGGCCATCCATTCGGTCTTATGGACATTGACCTCAACGTTTTGAGCCGTGGGGTCGACGCCCGAAAGCTTGGCAAGCCACTTGCCCCAGAAGAAAAACGTCGCGGCCGAGCCAAAGGCCAGCACCATGATCATGAGCACGTTGCCAGTCTGCGCGAACGCCACCAGGGCGCCCCACTTGGACACGAGCATGCCAAATGGCGCCACGAACATGCCCATGATGCCCAGCATCATCAGGCGCGTCAGGTGCGGCATGCGGCTGAACATGCCGTCCATGTCCTCGATATTGCGGCTGCCGATATGATGCTCGGCCGTGCCCACGCACAGGAACAGCAGCGACTTTGCCACCGTATGGAACAGGATCAGGAAGATGGCCGCCCATACGGCCTCGGGCGCGCCGACACCCAAGCAGGCACTGATGAGGCCCAAGTTGGAAATGGTGGAGTACGCGAGCACGCGCTTGGCATTGCTCTGCGAGATGGCCATAAGGGCAGCGAGCAAAAACGTGATGGCGCCCACGCTCGTGACCATAAAGCCGGTCACGGGATAGATGGCATAGAGCGGGCTCAGCTTGACCATCAGGAACACGCCGGCTTTGACCATGGTTGACGAGTGCAGCAGGGCGCTCGTGGGCGTGGGGGCAACCATGGCACCCAACAGCCAAGTGTGGAACGGCATCTGTGCGGCCTTGGTGAGCGCGGCGAGCGACAACAGGATGACCGGCATCACCAGCAGCGCGGACTGCGCGGTTCCGGCGCCGGAAAGCTCAATCATGCCCGAGATGGTCAGCGGCATGCCGTTCACGTGCAGGTACATGAGTCCGGCCAAAAACGCGATGCCGCCCAGCATGTTGAGGATGATCTGGGTAAAGGCGTTTTTAATGGCCTCGGGCGTGCGCGTGTAGCCAATCATAAGGAACGAGCACACGGTGGTGATTTCCCAGCCGCAGAACAGCCACTCAAGGTTGTCGCTCGTCACGATAACGAACATGGCCGAGAGGAACAGGAACATGAGCGCCAGGAACTGCGGGCGACGGTCGGGCGCGGTCTGCCCGCGCAGCGCGGCCTCGTGCTCGTCATGGGCCTGGAAGTCCTTCATATAACCCAAGGCATACACGCAGATTAGGCTGCCGACGATGCCGACGGCGAGCACCATGATCACGCTCATATAGTCCAGGTAGAGCGGCGTCGCCGTGACGACCTCGACCGCGGGCAGCGTCATAGCTGCAAAGGCAAGCGAGCCCACCAGCTGGACTATGCCGAGCACCGTGGTGAGCGCGTTCCTATATTTGTACGCGTTGTACAGGATGACGGCGCACAGGATGACATCGATGGCGGAGCTGATGATCGAGAGCACATGCGAGGTGCCGGGGGCAACCTCAAAGCTCTGCGGACCCGTGCCAAAAAACATGACGGCGACTACAACTGTCACCGCCATGATAATGCCGGAGCCTATGAGTCCCACCGCATCGCGGGCGCGGTCACCGCGCGCGAGCAGCATGCCCAGCGCCGGTACCAGCGGAAACAGGGTAAGGAAATACAGTAGCGTCATACCATCACTCCCCCATGCAAAAACGCTGCAATTGTTTAACGTTATAGCTCAATTGATGAGTAGCGGCGGCGGGTTTTCGGTCAACTGGGGAGTTTTAGGCGTACGGGGCAAGGGCACGTCCGCTTTGGAGCAGAGAGGCGGCAAGAAAAATGCGCCCCTGTGGGCGCACCATCCCGTTTGCTATTCTGCCTTTTTAACGCGCGGCTTGCGACCGCGCGGCTTATCGACCAGTGCGGCCTCACCGCTCTCGCGGTACTGACGGCACCAAGCCTTGACCGAAGACTCGCTGGGAATCTTGTGCTTGATCATGGCCTCGCGAACCGTCAAGCCGTTTTCCAGACGGTCCTTAACCACAGCGAGCTTGACGTCGTACGAATAGGTATGATGATGCGAACCGGCGTTGAGAACGGCGTCGGCACCGCCCACGGCATACGCGCGGGCCCACTGACGAGCCGTGGCCTGGGGAATGCCAAGCTCCGCGGCGAGAGCGCGATGACCGACCCCCTCTTGGAGGATCTCGACGGCGCGCTGCCTAACCTCGGGCGCATGCGTGCGAGTCCTAGTTGCTTCCGACATACCTGCCACTTCTTAGCCTTAGCCGTTAATCTGCTTTCTTACGTGCAAGTTAGATAGTAGCATTTTACTGTTTGCTCAAAGCAGTTAATTAAAATAGACGCGGCGTTATCTGGGCATTTGGCACCAAATTACGACATTTCTTTATCGATTATTTACGCTGGTAGCTGACTCGCAGCTAATCGTCATTCGCTTGTCAACAAAATTGGCATCTCTTTATGTCCTTTGGTATAGAGGATATAGTTATTAACCCCTCCCCCAATATTTTTGAGTGATCTGCAAGGCAGTAGACGTCCTCACTCCTCATGATTACCGCGCATTGCCATTCATCGGAGCAAAACAAAAAGGGCGGGGACCTGCTGCGCTTGCAGGCCCCGCACCGGTTGACACCCGACGGGACACAGCCGGGCGAGACGGATCCGTGCTACCGCCCCGCCTGGCCGCGATGTTCAACTACAGCTCGTTGGCCGCGTGATACGCCGTGCGAATGGCGCTCGCAATGTCGGCGGTGCGCTCACCCGAGCAGTCGCCCACGCAGGTCACGGGCACCGTCACGCCATCCAGGTCAAACGCGTTGGCCTTGGAGCCCACGGCCATCACCACGTAATCGCAGGCGATCTTCACCGGCTCCTCGGCGCCGTCCTCGGTGGTGCGAACAGCCTCCACGCCCTCGTCGGTAATGGCGGTCAGGCGGGTCTTCACGTGCTGCTCCACGCCGTGCTCGGCAAAGTCGCTCATAATCAGCGGCAGAATGGTCTCGGACTCGCCCGCGGCAATCTTGTCGAGCATCTCCACGATCGCCACCTCGCAGCCGTGCTGCAGCAGGTACTCGGCAGTCTCGGTGCCCACCAGGCCACCGCCAATGACGGCGACGCGGCCCGTAAGCTCCACCTTGCCGGCCAGCACGTCCCAGCTCGAGACGACCTTGTCCGAATCGGCGCCCGGAACGGGAATGACCACGTCGTGTGCGCCCACAGCCACAATCGCGGCGTCGGCGGCGTTGAGGTCCTCAGCGGTAGCGGCATGGCTGAGCTCAACCTTCACGCCCAGGCCGGGCAGAATCTTCTCGTAGTACTCAACCGAGCGCATGATCTCGTCCTTGCGCGGGGGCGCGGCCGCCAGCACAATCTGGCCGCCCAAGTGATCGCTCGCCTCGTAGACGGTCACGTCGTAGCCGCGCTTGGCCGCCACGCGTGCGGCCTCCAGGCCGGCAATACCGCCGCCCACCACGGCGATCTTCTTGTCGCCCTCGCCCGGCTTGATGGCGATGGTCGCCTCGTCACCGTTCTCGGCGTTGAGCACGCACGAGATGTACTTGCGGTTTTGGATCGCGTCGACGCAACCCTTGTTGCAGTTGAGGCACTCGCGGATGGGCTCGCCCGTGGCGGCCTTCAGCGCAATGTCGGGGTCGCACATGAGCGAGCGGCCGTAGGCGATGATGTCGGCGGCGCCGTCTTCCAGAATCTTCTCGCCGGCCTCGACCGAGACCACGCGGCCGACGGTTGCCACCGGCACGGAGACCAGGGCCTTGACGCGCTCGGCCACGGGCAGCGTCCAGTTGTAGGGCATGGCACCCATGGGCGGAATGGTGTCGCCCATGTTGCCGGTGTGGTTGGCCTGCGCGACCTGGATCATATCGATGCCCGCGCCCTCGAGCAGCTTGGCGAACTCGCAGGCCTCGTCGGGCTGCAGGCCGCCCTTGCCGCGCGGCGTGCCGTCGGGGTTCTCCATGATCACGGGGAGCTTGTACTCCACCATCAGCTGCGGCGCGGCTTCCTTAATGGCAGCGACGACCTCGAGCGCATAGCGGACGCGGTTCTCGAACGAGCCACCGTACTCGTCGGTGCGCTGGTTGAGGATCGCGGAGCACAGCGAACCCACCAGACGGTCGCCGTGGACCTCGATGGCGTCGATGCCGGCCTGCTGCGCGCGGGCGGCCGAGGCAGCGATGGCCTCCTTGATCTGGGTGAGCTGATCCACGCTGGCCTCGTTCACAAAGTGCTGCATGTCGTGGTGCAGCTTGGCGTAGGCCTGATTGCGGATCTCGTTGGACTCGGCCATCTTGGCGGCAAAGGCCTCCTCGTCGCCGGCGGCCTTGGCCTCCTGCGCGGCCTTGGCGGCGGCCATGGAACCCATGACCATGCGGCCGACACCGGGCACGTCGTACTCGGGGTGGAACAGCTGCAGCGCGACCTTGGCGCCGTGCTTGTGGACGGCATCGGCCAGGGCCTTAAACGTGGGGATTTGGGCGTCGGTCGCCAGCTTGGGCGTGGGGCTTGCGGTCATGACGGGAGCAACGTCGCCGATGACGATGTAGCTCACGCCGCCACGGGCCAAGCGCTCGTAAAAAGCCAGGCTGCGCTCGCCAATGGAGCCATCGCGCTCCTCGTAGCCGGTGGTCAGCGGCGGGAACATAATGCGGTTCTTGAGCTCAAGGGGGCCAACCGTAATGGGCTGGAGCAGCTTGGATGCAGGTGTGGTCATGAACATTCCTCTCTTGTAGGCGCGGCGGCGATGTTGCCGCGTAGTTGTCTAGAGGATATGGCATGGGGGCACAGCGGCACAACGGAAATCGGCGAATATCAGGTGGCAGCAGGTGGATGGGACGGGACGGCCCGTCAGTTTGTCTCGATCTGTAACAGTTACGCGGCAAAACTGGGTCTTACTGTTACAGATCGAGACATTCCTCTCACCTCATCCTCAACAATCTAGATCTGTAACATCTAGACCCATTTTTGACCCCTACCTGTTACAGATCGAGACAAACGGGACCCGCCCGCTATAAAATCTCAATCTATAACAACAACTCGGCAAAATCCGTCCCTCGTGTTACAGATTTAGACAAACACGACCCAACCCACCGGTATATCTCGATCTGTAACACCTAGCCGCCCAAATCGGGTCTAGATGTTACAGATCGAGATTTTGTTTGAGAGGCCGAGAATTGGACCGAAAACACGGTCCCGAAATAACAAAAAAGCTCGCCGGCTAGGCCGACGAGCTGCAAGTTCTTGGTCGCGGGGGCAGGATTTGAACCTACGACCTCCGGGTTATGAGCCCGGCGAGCTACCAGACTGCTCCACCCCGCAATGTCTGGGCGCCTCATGTGCGCAAGAAAGAATATTACGCGGGAGTTCGGTAAACGGCAAGGAAAATCTCGTAGAGCATAATTCCTTCATATTTAAAACCCCTCAGCCCCTATCACCGTAAACGAATCGCAGCCGAGCGCCGTCGACGGCACGTATACAATGGTGCGCGTCCTTTTATGCCAACACCGGGAGTAGACATGCTGCTCGCTATCGATATGGGAAATACGCAGACGGCCATGGGCCTGTTTGACGGAGACGAGCTGGTGCAGTCGTGGCGCATGCCCACCGACCGCTCTTATACCGCCGACGAGATCCATGTGCGCCTGATGGGTTTCTTTAAGATGTACGGCCTTTCGCTCGACGCGGTCGACGCGATCGCCTTTGCGGGCGTGGTGCCGCAGCTCTCGCGCGAGTGGCACGCCGTGGCCGACCGCATTGCCGCGGACGCCATCGTCATCGGGCCGCAGACGGCCGCGGTGACCAAGCTGCGCGCGGCGCGTCCCCAGGCCGTAGGCGCCGATCGCGTCGCTAACGCCGTTGCGGCCGAAACTTTCTACGGCGCGCCGGCAATCGTGGTGGACTTTGGCACCGCGACCAATATCGACGTCATCGATGAGGACGGTTATTACATTGGCGGAGCGATCGCGCCGGGCATCCGCATCTCCATGGACGCGCTTGCCGCCCGTGCCGCCAAGCTCGCCAGCGTGCCGCTCGAGGCGCCCGAGCACGCCATCGGCCGCGATACCGAGGAGTGCATCAAGGTCGGCGCCGTAACGGGCGCCGCCGCCATGGCTGAGGGCCTGGTCGCGCGCATGAAGCGCGAGCTGGGCCGCGAGGATGCCACCGTTATCGCCACGGGCGGTCTCGCCAGCATCGTCGCCGATTCGACCGATGCCTTCGACGTGGTCGACGGACAGCTCACCATCAAGGGTATCTGCGAAATCTACCGCCGCATGCAGGAGCTGGGATAGAGCAGGGGCTTAAGTCGAGCACGCCCGATGCCACAGCCCCCGCAAACGTTCGCCAAGCCTATTCCTCAAAATCGAAAAATTTTCAGTTTTGAGGAATAGGCTTTCTGCTAGGCCTCGTCGCACAGCCACCTCGCCAGGTCCACGATCTGCACTCCGTCGCGATCCGTGGCCTCGTGATGCGTGCGGGCGAGAATCATCTTGGGATACGCATCGCCAATGCTCAGCAGTGGCGAAATCTCGCGTTCAAATGTCTTATCCGAGCCGATATCGTCGCTCACTTGAATATAGAGTTTCTCGCTCCGCTTGATTGCTACAAAGTCTATTTCCTTTTTATAGAGCACGCCGACGTATACCTCGTATCCGCGACGCAGCAGGTCGATTGCCACCATGTTCTCGTATACGCGTCCCCAATCCATATCACGTGTACCAAGAAGTGCATATTTAAACGCATGGTCCGCCAGATAGTACTTCTCGCCGCTCTTAAGGTATTTTTTGCCGCGAATGTCGTAGCGACGAACTTTATAGAAGGCAAACGCATCGCACAGGTACCCCATGTACGTGCCGACCGTCTTGTTCGTAATCTTTAGCCCATCCGCATTTAATGCATCAGTAATGTTGCGTGCCGACGTAATGTTGGAAACGTTGTCCATCATGTAATCGGCAATGCGCAGCAGCGCCGATTCGTTTCTCACGTTATGCCGCTGCACGATATCTCTCACAATGAGCGTCTTAAAGACGTTGGAGAGATATTGATAGCGCTGCTCCTGCAGTGGATAAGGGTAAGAGCCGGACATACCGCCGGTTCTCGTGTACTCATCGAAGTCGCGGTCGACCTCGCCCTCGTCGCCATAGAGACGATACTCCTCAAACGAGAATGGGAAAACCTCGATCTCGAACGTACGCCCCGTAAAGAGCGTCGACAGATCGCTCGACAGCAAAAAGGCATTCGATCCGGTAATGAATATGTCGTACTGCTCGGATGCGTGGAGGCTGTTGATCGCACGCTCAAAACCGTCGCACATCTGAACTTCATCGATAAGCAGAAAGTTTTGTTTGCCGGACACTCGATGCTCTTTTACATAGGCGAGCAGCGCGTGATACTCGAGCAGGTTCTCGAACTCATCGAGGTTGTAGTTGATATGGATGACATTCGAATTGGACAGATTTGCCTCCACGTAATCGCGAAGGGCCTCGAGCAATTTTGATTTACCGCTACGACGGATGCCCGTGATGACCTTGATGTCCGGCACGCCAATAAGGCTCGTCAACGTGTCCATATATGACGTTCTATTGATGAGTTTCATTGGGGCCTCCTCGCGGTCTTTTATCGCTATTCCTCAAAATTGAAAAATTTTCAGTTTTGAGGAATAGGCTCTATAGCGAATATACCTCGCGAAAGACCGAGCTGCCTTAATCCTATTCCTCAAAATCGAAAAATTTTCAGTTTTGAGGAACAGGGCGCTGGCAACCCATTCCCCAGATAGGCGAAACCCTCCCCGGCACTGCCGAGGAGGGCTTCGTTGTCATCGTTGTCTTTGAGCGCGGGCGCCTCGCGTTACAGTCCGCGAATCCGTACGGCCTCAGGCGGAAACTCCTGCTCGCCGGCATCGGTCTTGATAGTCGCACGACCCCAGATATCCAGGCCCGCAAACACACCGACCGCAAGCGGCAAACCGTTGGGCGACACCGCCGCAACTTGGCGGCCCAGCAGCGGCACCATGTCGAAGTACTCGCCCAGCACGGGAGCCAGCGGCCCTGCGGCGCCCTGCGGCGTGTTGGCAACAGCCGCCCAGGCATCCACACGGGTCAGCACGGCGGCGGCCAACTCTTCGACCAGCGCTTCGTCGGCCATATCTACACCGAGCTCGCTCAACGCCGAACGCTCAATATCCACCGTCACGGCACCGAACATGCCCGCAGCACCGGCACCACCGTTGACGGCGACGCGCGCGAACGACGTCTCAAACGCGGGCGCACCACACACGATATCGCTCGGCCACTGGATACCCACCTTACCGGCAAGGCCCAACCCCGGCGTCGAAGCCGTGCCCACGAGCGCGTCCATCATGCCCATCGCGGCCACAAACGGCAGGCCGTGGAAGGCATGCATGTTCACATCCGGACGCACGACCAGCGAAAACGTCAGCGAGGCATCGCCCGCGCTCCATGCGCACCAGCCCGCGGACGCACCCTCGCGGCCCGCGTCACGTGCCGAGTCGAGCTCGGCGCCGGCGGCAACAGCATTCATCTCGATCATCTACATACGCCCCAATTCGCCCACGATATGACCCACGCGGTCCTCGGGCTCCTTGACCTCGACACCGTTGTAGCGGAAGAACCGCGCCGGGTCGTGCATCAGGTCCTCGAGCGGCACCAGCACAAAGTCGCGCTCGCCAATGAGAGGATGCGGCAGGCGCAGCTTTTTGCCGCCGTGGGTCTCGCCATCCATCCACAGCAGGTCCAGGTCGATGGTGCGCGGGCCGTTGGCCTTGGCCTTTTTTGAGCGGTCGCGCCCCAGCTCAGCCTCGATCTTCATAAGCTCGTCGAGCAGCACCAACGGCGCCAGCTCGGTCTTGATCTCGATGACGGCGTTGGCAAACGCGTCCTGGCGCGTCTCGTAGGCAGGCTCGCTCTCGTAGATCTTGGAGGAGTTGGACACGCAGGTGAGTGGAATCTCGGCGATCATCTCGCGTGCAGCGCGGATGTTGTCGCAGCGATGCCCCAGGTTGGAGCCCACAGCCACAAACGCGCGGCGCGGCTGCGGCTTGGCAACCGCCCAGTAACCGTTCAGGAACTGCGCAAAACCCGCGGCGTCGTGCACGCGCACGATGTTGGCACCGGCCTGGATGGCGCCCAAGCACACGCCAAACGTAGCGGCATCGCGCTCGGCGGCCTCGGTCACGCCCGAGATAGCGCCCACAAAACGCTTGCGCGACACGGCGCACATGAGCGGATAGCCCAGTGACGCCATCTTGGCAGTCTCGCGCTGGATGACGATGTCCTCGTTAGCCGACTTACCAAAGCCCGGGCCAGGATCGATGCAGATGCGGTCGCGCGACACGCCGGCATGGATGAGTGTGCGGGCCTGGTCAGACAGAAAGCCCATGACGCGGCGCATGATGGGCGCCGAATCGGGCAGGGTGAAGCGGCGGAGCTGCGAGGTGGGCACGTAGGCTTCCTCGCGGCGGGCGCTGCGGCGCATCATGGCGGCCAGACGGTCATTGGACTCCGATGCGGCCTCGGTGGCCTCGGGCGCGGCCTCGGGCGCGGGCGCGACGGTCTCGGCGGCAGCAGCCTGCTCGGCGGCCGGCGTCTCCTGCTCGCTTGAAGGCTCGGACGTGGGCTCCGGTTCGCCAAACGGCAACGAGGGCTGCACCACGCCGCCCGGAAGCTTGGTCTCCGGCTTAGGATCGCCCAGCAGCTTGCCGCGACGGCGGCGAGCCGGCTTCTCGGCCTCACGCGCGGCCTCGGCAGCCGCCTCGCGCGCCTTCTCGGCAACAAACGCCGCTGCCGAGGTATCGAGCTGCACCGTTGCGTGCGTGCGGGTGGGCGCGGCGACCTCGCCGGCATGCATCACGATGACGCCGCAGGTACTCGTCTTAACAAACTCGACCATCTTGGGATCGGTGAAGCCCGTCACGTCGTTGACGATCGAGGCGCCGCAGCGCACGGCCGCCTTGGCAACCGCCACATGACGCGTGTCGATCGAGACGATGGCGCCCTCCTTGGCCAGCGCGCGCACCACGGGCAGCACGCGGCGAGCTTCCTCGTCGGGGTTGACCGGGGTAAAACCAGGGCGCGTGGACTCACCGCCCACGTCGATGATGTCGGCGCCGGCATCGAGCATCGCCAGGCCGTACTCGATGGCGGCATCGGGGTCGAAGTGCTCCCCGCCGTCGCTAAACGAATCGGGCGTCACGTTGAGGACGCCCATGATGCGCGGACGGTCAAAGCTGAGCTCATACTTTCCGCACCGCCATGTCTTGCTGTCGTTCGCCATGAACATCCTCCTAAAATGCCCACGCCGCCGAGCTTGGGGAGCTGGCGGCGGGGTCGCTTTGCACTCAGTCTTTCTATTGTATCCGCGCGCGCGGGCTAGAACGCAAACGCGGCCGCGATGTCGCAAGAAATCAGCAGGTCGGCATTTGCATCCTGATCGGTGGGAGCAAGGTTGCATATGGCCAGCGTATCGCCGGTAAAGTAACGCGTAAGGCCCGCCGCCGGATACACCACGAGCGAGGTCCCACCCACAATGAGGGCATCGGCCGCGGCGATGGCGGCAACGGCACCGGTCAACACATGCTCGTCGAGCGGCTCTTCGTAGAGCACTACATCGGGCTTGATGCGGCCGCCGCACGCGGGGCACGCAGGCACGCCCGCGGCATCCTCGTGCTCGCGCGAGCAAATCCACTCGGCGCTATAGACCGCGCCGCACGACTGGCAAATGTTGCGATGGACCGATCCGTGCAACTCAAACACGCGCTGTGAGCCGGCCATCTGATGCAGGCCGTCGATGTTTTGCGTCACCACGGCGTCGAGCTTGCCGGCGCGCTCCATCTCGGCCAGCTTGGTGTGGCAGCGGTTGGGCTTAGCGTTAAGCGCGATCATCTTGGTGCGGTAAAAGTCGAAGAACTCCGCAGGATGCGCCTCGTAAAAGCTATGCGACAGCATGGTCTCGGGCGGATAGGCAAACTGCTGGTGATACAGGCCGTCCACGCTGCGGAAATCGGGGATGCCACTTGCCGTGGAAACACCAGCGCCGCCAAAGAAGACCACGCGCTTGTGGGTGTCAAACAGATCCGCCAGGGCGGCGGAGGCCTGCCTGGGGTCCGATATTGCCTGAGTCATATGAGTCCTCCGTCCTTGTTAATCGGGCAGCGTTGAGCGACGTCCCAGCATGCAGCCTTTAAGTCAGCATGCACGGAGCCCACCCCGCCCTTATTGCGTTAATCTTAAGCCTGCCAACCCCGTCGAAAGGACACCATGCCTCAGACTTACACCTTTGCCTCGTGGAACGTTAACGGCCTGCGCGCCGTGCTCAAAAAGGACCCGAGCTTTATTCAGATCGCGCAAGAACTCGATGTCGATGTCCTGGCGCTGCAAGAGACCAAGCTGCAAGAAGGCCAGGTTGATATTGACCTGCCCGGCTATCACCAAACCTGGAGCTACGCCGAGCGTAAAGGCTATTCGGGCACTGCGGTCTTTAGCCGCCAGGAACCGCTGCGCGTGCTGCACGCCGACGCGCTGCTACCCTACGCCGGCGAGGGCGAGGCGGCCGTACTCGTCGCCCAAGCCGTAACCGAGGGCCGCGTCTGCGCACTCGAGTTCGACAAGTTTTGGTTTGTCGACGTCTATACGCCCAACGCCCAAAATGAGCTCGCGCGCATCGATGTGCGCATGGCCTGGGATGATGCCTATCGCGGCTTTTTGAGCGCGCTTGAGCACGAAACCGGCAAGCCCGTCGTAACCTGCGGCGACTTTAACGTGGCGCACGAAGAGATCGACCTTAAGAACCCCAAGTCCAACCGCGGCAACGCAGGCTTTTCGGACGAAGAGCGCGGTAAGTTTACCGAGCTGCTCAACGCCGGCTTTACCGATACCTGGCGCACGGCTAATCCGGACGTTGAGGGCGTCTACAGCTGGTGGAGCTATCGCTTTAATGCCCGCAAGAACAACGCCGGCTGGCGCATCGACTACTTCCTGGTAAGCGACGCAATCGCCGCCAACGTTCGCGACACCGGTATCCGTGGCGATATCTTCGGCAGCGACCACTGCCCCGTCACCCTCACGCTAGAGCTCTAACCCCCAAATGATCCCCCGGGGACGAAGGAATACGGATCACTTTTGCCCGCGCAAGGGCGCCTGCGTGACCCCGTCCGCCACGAAACCAGCCCATCTACTACGTTCAAGCCACTACCCTCAACCACAGCGAACAACGCAAAAAGAAAACCGCAGGTAGAAAGCCTGCGGTTTTTCATAAAACGCGGTCATGGTCGGGGGTATCAAGCTAAACGTAGTAGATGGGCCAGTTTCGTGGCAAGCGTCGTCAACTGATTTCCTGGGGACATCTGGAGACGGAAGAAAATGGATCAATTTGGCTCTCTGAGGGCCACGATGCCCGTCGTATCAGCCGACCATTCCAAAACTATGCCGGTTTACGGGGCTGAATCGCGAACCCCCAACCATACGCAATTCCGAGATAATAAAACCGCAGGTGAACGGCTTGCTCTATTTCGAAAAAACTGGTATGGTCTGCCTGTGCCAATCTAGCCCCGTAAACCGGCATAGTTTTAAAATGGCACTTTGGCAGTATTGATTCCCGCCTCGGCGCAACTAGCCCTACAGTCCGTATTTCACGACGACACGGTTAATGCGACGGCACCAAGACCTGTACAAGGCGGCCAAAAACACGCAGGTCGCAAGGCCGTGCGTAATATCGAACGGCACTGCCGTGGCAAGACGCGCCACGGCACCCGCCCAAGTAAGCGGCTGTACAAATCCAATGATGTCATACGCGTTGATCACCACGCCGTACAGCAAACCCGAAGCAAAGCCGTAGGTCAGTAGCGCCGGCATGCGCACGGTGCCATCGGCGCGGTCGAACGCACCCGCATACGCCAGCGCACCGCCAACGTATCCCACGAGCCCCCAGGCATACATCTGCCATGGCGTCCACATGCCCTGTCCAAAAAAGAAATTGCTGGTCAGCGCCGCCAGCGCGCCAACCATAAAACCATTGCGGCGACCAAGCACCGCCCCCGCGATAATGGCGATGGCGCTCACCGGTTTAAAGTCGGGAATGGGCCCAAACAGGATGCGCCCCGCCGCCGCCAGCGCCGCCAGCACCAGCGTGGGCATAATCTGGCGCAAACCCGGACGAGATGCCTCGTAACCCGCAAAGAACAGTGCAAGCACCAGCGCCACCACGACAAGCATGGCAAGCGCCGCCTGCTCAACGCCCGCCAGCAACGCCGCTGCCATCACCGCCGGCACCGCCAACAACAGCGGGATCTCCAGTTTTGTGAGTAAACGCGAGAAACGACAGTCCGTCATCCCATCACGCCCTATAGAACACGTTGTCGGCAAAGAAGTCGGCCGGGGGCTCCACGCAGGCAATCTCGCCGTCGAACATCATGGCGACGTCATCGGACGCCTGCTCGGCAAAGTCTAAGTCGTGCGTGGCCATGATGACGGTACCGCCAGCTTTCGCATGGTCACGCAGGGCGCGAGCGATGATGCGGCGGCTGGCCAGGTCCAAACCCTTGGTGGGCTCATCAAGCAGCAGCAGCTCGGGGCCGATCAGTAGCAGCTTTGCCAGTGCAAGCAGCTGGCGCTGTCCGCCCGAGAGGTCGTAGGGGTGGCGCGTCTCTAAGCCGTCCAGTCCCAGTTGCACCGCACGCTCCCGCGCCAAGTTCTCGTCATATCCGCAGGTCGAGGCCCATTCCATCAGCTCATCGTGAACCGTCTCGGCAACCAGCAATGCTTTGGGGTTCTGAGGCAGCAGCGCCGCCGAGGCCGCTCCGCGCACCATGCGGCCGCGCTGCAGCTTGGCGGTCTTCGCCAGCACCGAGAGCATCGTCGACTTACCGCATCCGTTGCCGCCCACGACCGCATGCACCGCACCGGCCGAAAACGCCACGTCGAGCCCGCGCAGCACCCAACCGCCCGCGCGATCGTAGCGAAACCAGCTCCCTGCCAGGGTGGTAGCCGACCCGCCGTGCATTTTTTGGAGTATTCTGCTCCCATCCGTGCGCGGGAAGGCTTCCGAGCCGTTCTCGAGCGACGTTTGCGCCACAAATTCGGACGATTTGTCCAATTCCGAACTTTTTTTCGCGCTCGATACGTCCCCGGGCGGCTCCAGAGAGCCCAAATTGTCCTCACGCCTGCTGAATACTCCGTTTTTTGCACATCGGACGGCACCCCACCCCAACATGTCGTCGGAAAACAACGATTCTCGGCGTCCCAAAGAAGCCATATCCGCCACCTCGCGCACGCGACCGTCCTCAATCCGGTACGCACACGTCGCATACTCGAGCATTGGACGCGGTTGATGCGTAGCCACAACAACCGTGCAGCCCAACTCGCGATTCACGCGAAACAGCGCATGCAGAAAACTCTTCTCGGCAACGGGATCCAGTTGGGACGTGGGCTCGTCGAGCAGTAGTACGCGCGGGCGCAACGCCAGCACGGCTGCCAGCGACAGCAGCTGCTTGCGTCCGCCCGAAAGCGTATCGGTATCGCGGTGGAGCCAATCCTCCAACCCAAAGAAATAGCTGGTCTCGGCCACGCGACGGCGTATCTCGTCGCGCGACATACCTAAGTTTTCCAGGCCAAACGCCATCTCGTGCCACACGGTTTCGCACACGATCTGGTTCTCGGGGTCCTGAAACACATAGCCCACGCGCTCCGCAGACGCCCGGACGTCCATATCGGCAACGTTCTCACCCAGCACGCGCGCATCACCAGTGCGCTCGCCCGCCGGAGCGATCTCGGGCTTGAGCAGCGAGAGTAGCGTCGATTTGCCCGACCCAGTACCACCCACCAGCAGCGCAAACGCACCTTGGGAAACACGCCAATCAAGTCCCTCGAGCACCGGTGCCTCGGCCCCGGGATAGGCAAAACTAAGGCCTCGCACCTCAATCGCCGGCGCGGCCGAGCCATATGCCACACCCGCCGCCGAGCTCCTATCAAACCGAGCCATCAGCCAAACCTCTTCTCATCAATCGCGCGCAACGCACAAGGCAGCACCATCCAGGCAGCGTACACAACATAGCCCGGCCACGGCGCCGGCACCGAGAGCTGCGGATAAAACGAATACCGCATCGTCGCAGTCCACGCCACTGCCGTCGTGGCCATGCCAAACAGCGCAAGCCCAACCAGCGCAGCAACATCGCCGCGCCCCAGTCGATACCGCGCATACGTCGTACGACGCGTCGCGGCACCCCACCCGCGCGAGCGCACCGCGTCCGCGCGCTCCAGCGAATCTTCCATGCCCCAGCCCATCAACACACTCGATGCCCGCAGGCGCGAGCGCACGGGGTCGGCCGGCGCGCGCCCCGGCACGTCAATCGCATCTTGCACCGCCAGCACCGTGCGGCCGCGGCGCAAAAACTGCGGGATAAGCCGCATGCACATCGAGATCATAAGCGCAATCACCGGTGCGGCATTGCCCAGCAGCGCGAGTACCTTGTCGTATTCGAGCATCGACGCCGCGGCCTCAAACCACAGCACGCTCGCCACAAACAGCCCGCCCATGCACAGGCCGTATACCATGCTTTCCAGATACACCGCGCGCATGCCAATACGGAACAGCTCCGTCGAGCCCGAGGCGCTAAACAGCGGATTGACCAGCGCGATAATCAAAATCACCGGTAACTGCCAGCGGAGTGCGCCCAGCGTGCGGGCAGCCCCACGCGTCGCAAATCCATACGCCAGCCCGCCTGCGAGCGACAGCGCGATTAGCACCGGTTGCATCGAGAACATGGTGAGCCCCAACGTCAGCACCATATAGAGCGCCGGCACCGCCGGATGCGACATCGAGAACGCCGCGACGGGCTCGCCGCCAAACTCCTCTCGTATGTTGTCCACGGGCGCCCCCGTCCCCTCGCTCAAACGACAGCTTCGCAGCACCGCCAACGCTGCGCGCAATCAGCGCAAACGCCACGCCGGCGGCGCAAGCCTCAACCGCCGCAAACCAATCGTTACGCGCTCAACATATGCCTGCGGTATCATATTGCGCCGTGTATCGTTTCCAAACACACGTCTCTATAACGTAACAGGAGATCACATGGACGCAACCGCAATTATCCTCGCTGCCGGCGAGGGCACCCGCATGAAGTCGAACCACTGCAAGGTTTCGCACAAGATCCTGGGCAAGCCCATGGTTCAGTGGATCGTCGACGCCACCATCAAGGCCGGCTGCAGCCGCGTCGTGGTCGTCATCGGCAGCCACGCCGACGAGATGCGCGCCCTTATCGACGGCGCCTACGCCAGCAGCGCCACCAAGGTCGAGTGCGTCGAGCAGACCGAGCGCCTGGGCACCGGTCACGCCGTGAAGGTCGCGCTCGAGGCCTGCGGCATCACGCAAGGCCCGGTCGTCGTGCTCAACGGCGACTTGCCGCTCATCACCGCCGACACCGTCGCCAAGTTCGCGCAGACCGTCGCCACCGGCGAGCTCGCCTGCACCGTCATGACCATGACCCCGCCCGATCCTTTTGGCTACGGCCGCATCAAGCTGGGTGCCGATGGTCAGATCGAGCGCATCATCGAGCAGAAGGACTGCACGCCCGAGCAGGCCGCCACGCTGCTCGAGTGCAACGCCGGCTGCTACGCCTTCGACGGCGCGCAGCTCGCCGCCCACATTAACGAGATCGGCAACGACAACGCGCAATCCGAGTACTACCTGCCCGACATGCTCGAGATCCTCAAAGGCCATGGTCAGGCAGTCTCCATCTTCCACTGCGACGACTACCGCGACGGCCTGGGCGTCAACAGCCGCATCCAGCTCGCGCAGCTCACCGCCATTGCTCGCGACCGCATCAACGAGCACTGGATGGCCGAGGGCGTTACGTTCATCGACCCCACACAGGCCTGGATCGGCCCCGACGCCGTTATCGGCCGCGACACCGTCGTGTGGCCGCAGACGCACCTGATCGGCCACGTCACCGTGGGCGAGGAGTGCCAGCTTGGCCCCAACAGCCGCCTCACCGACACCACCGTCGGCAGCGGCTGCGTCATCGACGAGACCATCGCCATCGAGGCCGTCATCGAGAACGGCGTCGACTGCGGCCCGCGCGCCTACCTGCGCCCGGGCACTCACATGCTCGACGGCTCCAAAGCCGGCACGCACGTGGAGATCAAGAAGTCCACGATCGGCGAGGGCTCCAAGGTGCCGCACCTGTCCTACATCGGCGATACCACCATGGGCTCCGGCGTCAACGTGGGCGCGGGCTCCATCACCTGCAACTACGACGGCGTACACAAGCACAAGACCGTCATCGGCAAGGATGCCTTCATCGGCTCCGACACCATGATGGTCGCGCCCGCCCAGATTGGCGACGGCGCGCTCGTGGCCGCCGGCTCCGTCATCACCGAGCCGGTCCCGGCCGACGCACTTGGCCTGGGTCGTGCCCGTCAGGTAAACATTGAGGGCTGGGCCGCCGATTATCGCCGCCGTCTGCACGAGGACGACGAGGTATAACGTTTTACCAAGCATCTAAGGAGCTGTTCCCATGGGGGCGGCTCCTTTTTCTATCGTGACCTGCGCAACCGGATGAGTGGTCGGTTCGTGTCCGTTGACGGTAAAGACGTTATCAAGACCCGATTAACCCCGTCGCGCGGTTACAATGCAACAAGGCATCTATATGGCATTCGATATAAAGGAGAAGGGTAATGCCGATTAATGATCCCGAGAAGTCGGAGAATATGCGCAAGTCCATCCGCGTGTATTCCGGTTCCTCCAACCGTCCCCTCGCTCAGAAGATCGCTGAGTACCTTGGGGTCGAGCTTTCGGGCCTTACGCTAAAGCAGTTCGCCAACGGTGAGATTTACGCCCGCTACGACGAGACCGTCCGCGGCGCCGACGTCTTCCTGATTCAGTCCGTGGCCGGCGGCAACGTCAACGACATGCTCATGGAGCTGCTCATCGCCACCGACGCTGCCAAGCGCGCATCCGCCCGCTCCATCACTGCCGTTATCACCCACTACGGCTATGCCCGCCAGGACCGCAAGGCCGGCCCGCGCGAGCCCATCACCGCCCGCCTCGTCGCCAACCTGCTCGAGCGCGCCGGCGTCAACCGCATCATCACCCTCGACCTGCACCAGGGCCAGATCCAGGGCTTCTTCGATATCCCGGTCAACCACCTGTCCGCACTGCCGCTGTTTGGCCAGTACTACAACGACATGCACTTCGACACCGATAACCTGGTTGTCGTCTCCCCCGACGTGGGTCGTGCCAAGGCCGCCAAGAAGCTGTCCGACATGCTCGGCTGCGACCTGGCCATCGCCCACAAGGGCCGTCCGCGCCACAACGCCGCCGAGGTCATGGGCATCATCGGTGACATCAAGGGCAAGACCTGCATCATCAACGACGACATGATCGACACCGCTGGCACCCTGTGCGCCAACGTCAAGGAGCTCAAGGCTATGGGCGCTGGCGACATCTACGTCTGCGCCACCCACGGCATCTTCTCCGGTCCGGCCATCGAGCGTCTGAACGACGCCCCCATCGTCGAGTGCGTCGTCACCGATGCCATTCCCGTCGAGGTCGGCGGCAAGATCAAGACTATCTCGGTCGCCGAGGAGTTCGCTCAGGCCATCTCCGCCGTTTACCACGAGGAGCCCGTCTCCACGCTCGTCGGCGGCGACTTCGCGCTGTAGCCTGCCGCGCATCGCATCATCTTTGATGCTTTTAAAGGGTCGGAAGCTCGCTTCCGACCCTTTTTCTATCCCTCGCCAACCTTCCTTGGACAATTAGCTCAGATACGTATTTTTTAAAGCTCCAAAGGGCCGTTCGAAACCTTCTGAGCTCCCCCGGCGGATGCCATGCCGCCCAAAGCTCATCTTTTTCGAGCACAACCGCCGCATCTTTACCCTCAAATCGCCCTCGAAGGCCCTTAGAAACGTCTCGAACACCCGCCGCTTTATACGTATCTGAACTAACTGTCCAGTAGCTATCGTCAACCTTCGCGGCAAAGCTCAATTTCCTGCAATCCCCTCAACCGATTCCACCGATTTCATAACACCCAGCCGTTCGTGGCGCGCAGCGCCCCGCTGAGCGAAAAGAACGGCATGGTGGTCGCATTCTGCCGCCAACTTAGTACGTTATAGCTATGACGACCGTGATTTCACATTTCTCCGCCCTCCGCGCAATTCGTCGCGCACGACGGGCGTACTCTGCCCTACCCTGGGACTCCGTTGATAGTGAACAGCAAGCACAGGCCTTGGCTAGCTGCATTCCCAATAATGACGCGATAGACTTTGGCGCACTTTCGATACTCGACGCCTGGAATGAAGATGATTCCGAACTACTCGATCTTCTCGTTTCAAACGAAGACAACAGACGCCCCGACAAGCGACTTCTTCAGCATATTCTCTCCGCTCCGCTTCCTGAAGGTGCAATTATGCACGTCGAGGCCGACATCTACGCAACGTCTCCTGCCATGACAGCCATGCTTTGTTCTAAAAATGAATCGGTCGCCAAAACCTTGATGCTCCTTATGGAGCTGCTCGGAACCTACTCCCTTCCGCCCGAGGCAACCTACCCCATCGCCTATGACGACATCTGGCCCAAGGGCGATAGCTGCGCAGCGACGGGCGATCTTGATTGCCTGGGCGGCCAGTCGGCAGCCAAACAGCAGAACGAAACCCGCTACGAACAGGCGCACTACAAATGCGAGCCCGCCACGACCATCGAAGATCTCGAGGCGGTCGCGCGCTTCGCCAAAAGTAGCTCATACACCTCGTTTCGCACGGCAGTCAAGCTTGCCCGACCCGGATCTGCATCCCCAGCCGAATCCCTAATGTTAGCCGTTCTCGGAGCGCCCATGCGCTTTGGCGGATTCGGATGTTGCAGCCTGCCCATGGGAGGCCTGCTACTCAACTATCGAATCGACTTCGACACTCTTGCGGTTAACATGTCCTCCGGCATCCCTTACGCCATCTGCGACCTATATTGCCCGGCCGCCGGAGTCGACAACGAATACAACGGAATTGGGCATGAGCTTCAAAACGCTCGCATCCACGATGGCAATCGAAATAATGGCCTCAAGGCAATGGGCATCCACGTCCTGGTTATCAATCGCGACCAAATGAAAGACCTTGTTGCACTCGAAGCCTTCGCCCAAACGATGCATCGACTCGCAGGAGTCCGATTCCGATATCGCATCAAGGGCTATCGCAAGCGTCAGGCCGCTTGGCTCAACGCTCTGCGGGCCGGAATCGGCCTTGCGCCGGTCTAAACGGCGAATCACCCGTGCGCCGTCGAACAGGGCTGGACAGTTAGTTCAAATACCTATAAATAGACACATTGAATTAGGCTGTTTTGCAGCTATCTCTATACCATTCGCCCTATTTGAAAGCGGGGTAGACTTCAAAACAGCGTCATATGGACTAACTAACGCTCCAAAACAACGTATCGGCATTGAATTGAGCAATTCGAGTCCTCAGAATTTATACGTATCTGAACTAACTGTCCACCTCGATTTCGACGGCCGTCCAAACGCCCCCAAACAACCTCAATTGCCCTCCATTTGACAGCGGCAACAGGGTCGCTCACCATAGCAGGCGACAAATCAACGAAAGGATGAACATGGCAGCTGCACAGCCGCTTAAGATTCGCATGGTTGCCGGACTTGGCAACCCCGGCGAGGAATATGCCGAGACCCGTCACAACGCTGGTTTCAAAGCAATCGACGAGCTGGCCCGTCAGGCCGGCGTCACGTACTGGAAAAACCAAGCAGGCGCCGAGGTCGCGCTCATCAACATCAACGATCCCGAGGAAGAGGGCGGTAAGCGCCAGATTGTGCTGGTCAAGCCGCAGTCGTACATGAACACCTCGGGCGGGCCCATCTCCAAGCTCTGCCGCGAGTACAAGATCAAGACCGAGGAGCTGCTCGTCATCCACGACGAGCTCGACATTCCCGCCGGTGACGTACGCGTCAAGGTGGGCGGAGGCCATGCCGGTCACAACGGTCTGCGTTCCATCATCGACAAGATGGGCAGCCGCGACTTCAGCCGCATCCGCACCGGCATCGGCAACCCTCCCGGCAAGATGGCCGTCGCCGACTACGTTCTTAAGCAGCTGCGCGCCCGCGAGGCCGAGGATTTCCAGGACACCTGCGCCCGCGCGGCCGACGCCGCCGGCCTGGCGATCGTGCACGGCGTGGTCTATGCCCGCGACCATGTCAACGGCGCCGCCTCCGCCAACGGCAAGCACTAAAACCTATCATTTAGGAACAGGTTTATTTTGGCAGGTTTTACCTGCGGAAACGCCCCAGTTGCGGCATCGCAATCAACCGCGCGCCGACATACATGCATAGCACCCCAAAGGGGGCCGGCCTCATCACAACCCGAGGCCGGCCCCATTTGCCGTTTTACCTGATAAAACCGACCAAAATAAACCTCTCCCCCTTTGGTAGGCCAAAGTGGATAAACCCTGCTCCCAACAGCCGAAGACACACGTAAGTGACATGTCCATGAGGGTATAATTTGCACCGTATGTCTGCACAACGCCTGTGCGCGTACGGTTTTATTCGGGCTACCGTCCATTTCCGTGGAGGCACGGTTCGGCGGCCCTAACAAGAGAGGGGTTCTATGTATAAGATCCTGGAGAAGACGCAGTTCTCGGAGAAGGTGTTCAAGTTCCGCATCGAGGCGCCTGCAATCGCCAAGCATGCGCACGCTGGACAGTTCCTCATGGTTCGCGCCAACGAGACGGGCGAGCGCGTCCCGTTTACCCTGGCCGGCTGGAACGGTGACGAGGGCTGGGTCGAGTTCATCTTCATGGTGATCGGCAAGACCACCGAAATGCTTTCCACCTACGAGGCCGGCGAGTCGCTGCGCGACGTCGTGGGCCCGCTGGGCGTTCCCACCGAGATGGCCGAGGGCCCCTGCGCCGTCATTGGCGGCGGCGTCGGCCTGGCAATTGCCTTCCCGGTCGCCAAGCACCTGGTCGAGACCGGCCACGAGGTGCACGCCATCATGGGCGCCCGCACCAAGGACCTCCTGCTTATGGAGGACCAGTTCCGCGAGCTCCTCGACGAGGACCACATCCACATCACCACTGACGACGGCTCCTACGGCGAGCAGGGCGTTGTCACCGCTCCGCTGGAGCGCCTGCTGCAGGACAAGGCCGTGAGCCAGGTCTTCTGCGTCGGCCCCGTTCCGATGATGAAGTTCTCGACCCTCACCGCCCAGAAATACGACACCCCCATCACCGCGTCCCTCAACCCCATCATGGTTGACGGCACCGGTATGTGCGGCTGCTGCCGCGTCGAGGTGGGCGGCGTGACCAAGTTCGCTTGCGTCGACGGCCCCGACTTCGATGCCACCCTGGTCGACTGGGATGACCTTCGTGCCCGCCAGGCCGCTTACCGTTCCGAAGAGGGCGAGTCCCTCAAGGCCTATGAGGAAAAGAGCTGCGCATGCCACTAGTTAACGGTCGTTTCGTTGCCGATATGAAGTCGCCCCGCACCCCCGATAACGAGGAGCCGGCTGCCGAGCGCGCCTGCGACTTCCGCCCCGTCGACAAGGGCTTCACCGAGGAGATGGCGCTGGCCGAGGCCGAGCGCTGCCTCAACTGCAAGAAGCCGTTCTGTGTTGAGGGCTGCCCCGTCAACATCAACATCCCCCGCTTTATCGAGCAGATCCGCGCGAAGGACTTCGGCGGCGCTCTCGATACCATCCGCGAGGACTCCATGCTTCCCGCTATCTGCGGTCGCGTCTGCCCGCAGGAGAACCAGTGCGAGGGCAAGTGCATCCGTGGTAAGAAGTCCGAGCCCGTGGCCATCGGCCAGCTCGAGCGCTTCCTGGGTGACCGCCCCGAGCTCGCCTCCACGCCCAAGATGGCCCCCAAGAGCGGCAAGAAGGTCGCCGTCGTCGGCTCTGGCCCGTCCGGCATCACCTGCGCCGGCGAGCTCGCCCGCAACGGCTTTGACGTCACCGTCTTTGAGGCCTTCTTCACCGGCGGCGGCGTGCTGGTCTACGGCATCCCCGAGTTCCGTCTGCCCAAGGCAGTCGTCAAGCGCGAGATCGACGGCCTGGAGGACATGGGCGTCAAGTTTGAGTACAACTCCGTCGTGGGCAACATGGCCACGGCCGAGGAGCTGTTCGAGCAGGGCTTCGACGCCATCTACGTGGCGACCGGCGCTGGCCTGCCCAAGTTCCTCAACGTCCCCGGCGAGAACCTGCCCAACGTCTTCTTCGCAAACGAGTACCTCACCCGCGTGAACCTGATGAAGGCCAACAAGTTCCCCGAGTACGACACCCCCACCAAGCACGGCAAGAACGTCGTCGTCTTTGGTGGCGGCAACGTGGCTATGGACGCCGTCCGTACCGCCAAGCGCCTGGGCGCCGAGCACGCCATCATCGCCTATCGTCGTACCGAGGACGAGATGCCCTGCCGTCGCGCCGAGCTGCACCATGCCAAGGCCGAGGGCGTCGAGGTTCTGCCGCTCGTTTCCCCGCTCGAGTTTGTCGCTGGCGAGGACGGCTCCGTGTGCGCCGTCAAGGTCCAGAAGATGGAGCTCGGCGAGCCCGACGAGTCCGGCCGTCGTCGCCCGGTGCCCATCGAGGGCGCCATCGAGGAGATTCCCTGCGACGTCGCAATCTCGGCTATCGGTACCAACGCCAACCCCTTCGCAAAGAAGATCGGCGGCAAGATGGAGCTCAACAAGTGGGGCTACATCGTCGCCGACGAGGAGACCGGCCAGACCACCGATCCCCGCATCTGGGCCGGCGGCGACATCGTCACCGGTGCCGCTACGGTCATTCTGGCGATGGGCGCCGGCAAGAAGGCCGCTGCCTCCATCACCAAGAGCCTGCTGGGCGAGTAATCACCTACAGCGCTAACCACCAAACGGCAAAGTCCCCGTCGAGCACACGCCCGGCGGGGACTTTTTCTATGCCGGCCGCCCAGACCCCCACAAAGGGGACAGTGAACCTTTGTGGTGGTCGGGAGCCTGGCCGGCGAACCGACTCCGATGTTTGTCTCAATCTGTAACACCTGGAGCCCGTTGAGCCTTGCAGTTGTTACAGATTGAGATATTGTGCCGGCCGTCCACGCTGCATCTCAATCTGTAACAGTTAGAGACCAAATATGCCGCCTGGTGTTACAGATCAAGACGTTGGGCTGACGGCCGAACGGGTCATCTAAATCTGTAACAGTTAGAGCCATTTTCGCTGGCTTGGTGTTACAGATCGAGATTTTGCAAAAGCCGAGGATAGGCACTGCCGCCAAAGCCTTCCCCTCGGCCTAAAACAAAAACCACCACAAAGGTACCTGTCCCCTTTGTGGTGGTTTTGGTCGGTTAAGCTTCGAGTTGGGCCACCTTGTAGCGGTAGGCTGCGGCGATGACGTCCTTGCAGCCCTCGCGGCCCAGCTTGGCGCGGTTGACGACGATATCCTTGCCACTCGTCATCTTCCACTTTCCGGCACTGTAGCGCTTGTAAAATGCCTCGCGCGCCTTCTGCTGCTGCTTGACCAGCTTGGCACCCTTCTTTTTGTTAAGGCCACGCTTCTTGCGCACGATCTCGACGCGGTCCTCAAAGGGTGCGGTCACCAACACGGCAATGTGGTTGGGATTGTTACGCAGCAGGTAATCGGACAGACGGCCTTCGATAATGCAGCTCTCGGTCTCGCCCAGATCCAAAATCACCTGGCTCATCTTTTGGAACAACTTGTCCGAGTACGAACGTGCATCGTAGCGGTCGGGCAGAAACGCCATATTCTCCACGGCCAGGCGCTCGTCGTAGGCAGCCATCTTGTCGAGCGACTCGCCCGCGCGCAGCGACGCGCGCACCAGCAGCTCGTTATCGTACAGCGGAATCCCCAACTCGTCGGCAAGCATGCGACCAATCTCGTGGCCCTCGGCGCCAAAGTCGCGCGCGATGGTAATGACCACAGGATTCTTCTTATTCTCCAGATCGCTCATCGCGATTCCTTTCTAACAAATGAAAAATAGGCGATTCCTGATTCCCATTTTGTCACTTACGACCGTCCTGGTTTCCCAAGTGCGGCAGATTGCCCCGAAAGAGGAGCGCCGCGTACTAAATGTACGCAAGTGACGATTGAGGGGCAAGGTGCCGTGCTTGGGGAAGCAGGACTATGCGGCTACGATACGACGTTGATACGCTCGGACCAGCAGCGAGATACCAAAGTTGAGCACAAAGTACATCGCAAACACCAGGCCGTAGAGCATAAGCACCTGCGACAGATCGATCGCGTGGGCCATCACGACGTTTGCCGCGTACATGAGCTCGGCCACGTTAATGCCCGAAAGATACGAGCTGTCCTTGATGACGGTCGTGCACTGGCTAAACAGCGCCGGAATGATCGTCTTAAATGTCTGCGGCAGAATGATGTAGCGCATGGTGGCAAAGAAGCCGAAGCCCTGGCTCTGCGCTGCCTCAAACTGACCGCGCGGAATCGAGTTGAGGCCGCCGCGCACAATCTCGGCCATAACAGCGCTGGTAAACAGCGTGAAGGCGATGGTCGAAATCACAATGTCCAAACCCTGCACCGTAAAGTAGATAAACAGGATCCACAGCAGGTTCGGCGTGCAGCGGAACAGCTCGATATAGGCGCTCACCAAAATACGGAACGGGCGGGGCGCATAGCTTTTAACGAGCGCCAGCACCGTGCCAAAGATGAGCGAGAAAAAAATCGACAGCGCCGAGATCTCGATTGTCTTAACAAAGCCGCCCCAAATGTAGAGCAGGTTGGTCGCGTTGAAGATTTCCATGCGCTAGGCCTCCTCTACGTTGTCGAGCCCCAGCTCGGCCAGGCTCACGCCGCGCGGACGCTCCTTGGAGCGGCGCTCGAGCCACTGCACCAGCATGGCGAGCGGAAAGCAGATGATGAAGTACATAAGGCAGCAGACGATGTATCCCTGCAGGTAACCGTACAGACTCACAAAGTTGTCGGAACGGTACATAAGGTCGCCGCCGGCCACAAGCGCCAGCACCGACGTGTTCTTGACCAGGTTGAGCGCCTGGTTACACAGCGGCGGCAGAATGATCTTGAACGTCTGGGGCAGCACGATGTACCAGTAGGCCTGCGCGCGGGTGAAGCCCTGGCTCTGGGCCGCCTCCATCTGACCGCGCGGAACCGCCTCGATACCAGTGCGGATGACCTCCGAAATGTAGGCCGCGTGATACAGGCCCACACCCAAGAAGCCCAGCACGAACGGCGCGATGCGCACCGGCTGATCGGCACCGGTTATGGCCTGCAAAAACTGCGGACCGGCCATGTACATAAAAAGCACCTGTACGGGCAACGGGGTGTTCTGGTAAAACTCCACGTACACGCGGCTTATGGCGCGTAGCACGCGCGAGCGAGTGGTAGAGAACACGCCCAGCAGTGTGCCCAGCACCAGCGACAGCAGCAGACCGGCAACGACCACCTGTAGCGTCACGCCAAAGCCCTCCCAGAAGGGCCCCATGTTTTGAAATGTCGTCGACCAACGGTCGGCGTCAAATAATCCTTCGAGCATTTAATTCCTTCCTTGGACGATGCGCCTATACAAGACCCCAGGTCTTGACCTCTTGGTCGAGCCAGCCGTCGGCCAGGCGATCGCAAATCACCTGATCGACCACGGCCGAAAGGTCGCAGCCCTTCTTGGTCGCCACGCCGTAGCCCTGCTCGCCAAACTTGACCTCGGGCTGCAGCAGCTCAACGGTCTCGTTCATGTAACCGGCCAGCGTGGAGCGGTCCATGGCAAAGACGTCGATATTGCCGGCGTCGAGGGAACTCTTGATGATGGGATAGCCGCTAAAGGCCCTAAACTCGGGCTTACAGCTAAAACCGTTGTCCTTGATCATCTGCTCGATCAGGCCCTGCGTGGTGGCACCCTGGCTCACGCCAATGACCTTGCCGTCCAAGTCCTCAATCGAGGTAAAGCCCGAACGCTTCTTGACCATGAGTCCCACGTAGTCGGTACGGTACGGCGTCGAGAAATCCCAGCTCTTCTTGCGCTCGTCGGTGATGGTGTAGGTCGCCGCAACCACATCGAGCTGGCCGTTATCGATCAGCGGGCCGCGCGTCTTGGGCGTTACATCGGTAAACTCGACAAGCTCCTGGGCGCGGGCATCCTTGTAGCCCACGCCAAAGACGGCAGCGGCGATCTGGTAGCACAAATCGACTTCCATGCCCTCAAAGCGGCCCTTGGCGGTGTCGTAATAGCCATAGCCGGGAACGTCCTTCTTAACGCCGGCATTCAGATGGCCACGCGACTTGATGGCTGCAAGCTTGGACCCCTTGTCGGAGCCCTCGCCGCTGGTGGAGTTGCCGCAACCGGTAAGCGCGGTCCCCGTCAGCGCAAGCATACCGGCGCCCGCCAGCTGCAAAAAGTGACGGCGCGACACGGCCGCCCTCGTCATATCCGTCATGTCCATCACCGCGCCTAGTGCAGAATCTTAGACAGGAACTCGCGGCAGCGCGGGTTCTCGGGGTTATCGAAGAAGTGCTCGGGCGTGCCCTCCTCCAGAATGCGGCCGTCCTCCATAAAGATGACGCGGTCGGCCACCTGGCGCGCAAAGCCCATCTCGTGCGTCACGCAGATCATGGTGATGTCCTCCTGCGCGAGCTCAATCATAACGTCCAGGACTTCCTGGACCATCTCGGGGTCGAGCGCCGAGGTCGGCTCGTCAAACAGGATGATGGGCTGCTTGGTGCACAGGGCGCGGGCGATGGCGATGCGCTGCTGCTGACCACCCGAGAGGTTCTGCGGATACTCGCCGGCCTTATGCGCCATGCCGACGCGCTTGAGCGCGGCGATGGCGATCTCGGTCGCCTCCTCCTTGCTCTTCTTTTGTAGCTTGATGGGCGCGAGCGTCAGGTTGCCCAGCACCGTCATGTTGGGATACAGGTTGAACTGCTGAAACACCATGGAGCTATACTTGCGGGCCATCTCCAGGTGATTCTTTTTGGTGAGCGGCGTACCGTCGATGATGACCTCGCCCGACGTGGGCTCCTCAAGATAGTCGACGCAACGGATGAGCGTCGACTTGCCCGAGCCGGAAGGCCCGATCATTACGAGCTTCTCGCCGCGCTTGACGGTGAGGTTGATATCTTTGAGCACATGCAGGTCGCCAAAGTACTTGTTGAGATGCTTGATCTCGATCATGTCTGCCATGAATGTCCCTTCCCTGCGTTTACACGAGTTGAACTATTGTACGGAAAGAACCACGTTTCCGCAGCCCACACTACATCCCCGTAAAGAACCCGCAACCTTCCGCCCACTCATTGGGCACTCATTGGGGACAGACTTAAATGAGTACCCGGGGAGTGGGCACTCATTTAAGTCTGTCCCCAATGAGTGCCCTTCAGCTGCCATCAAAAAAGGGGCGCGACCGCAATGGTCACGCCCCCTCAACATCAACTATATGCCGCTCGGTCCCTACGCGAGTTTGGCTCCAACGATCTTTGCTGCTGCCGGCTTATCGAAGTTGCCGCCAGTGGCCTTACCCAGAGCGCCCATGACCTGGCCCATCTGCTTCTTGGACGTGGCGCCCAGCTCGGCGATGACCTGCTCGATCAGGGCCTCGAGCTCCTCGCCCGAAACCTGCGCGGGCAGAAGGCTCTCCAGAATCTTGACCTGCTCGGTCAGGTTGTCGGTACGCTCTTGGTCGGTGCCGGCCTTGATGGACATCTCCAGCGTCTCGCTCGTCTGCTTAATCAGACGCTTGATCATGCTGTTGACGTCTTCCTCGGTCACATCGCGGCGCTCGTTAACCTCGATATTCTTCACCTCGGCCTTGACCTGGCGAATGATGGACAGGCGAACCTTGTCCTTAGCCTTCATGGCCGCGATCATTTCCTTCTGCAGCTCTTCGTTGGTCATCTGCAAATCCTCTCTAATAGCGTGGGCGGCACTCGCGCGAGCACCGCCCCATGATTACTCAGTCGTCGACGAATCGTCGGTCGAGCTCTTGGTGACGCCCTTCAGGCTCACGTTGTAGGGCACATCCTTGGGCATGGGGTTGACGGTAATGTCGGCGTCTTTCTTGTACTGCTCCAGCCACTCGCTGTATGCAGTACTGGCCGCCTGCGTCTTCACCACGTTGGAAACGTACTTCTTGATGTCCTTGGGCACCTGGTTGATGTCATCAACCTGATTATCGACATGGAAGTAGTCAGTGCATTTGATGATGTGGTAGCCATAGGTCGACTCGATGACTTCGCTCACGTCGCCCTTGTTGAGCCCCTCGAGCGCCGTCTGGTAGCTGTCGACAAAGGTGGTGAGCTTATCCCAGCCCACATCGCCCTTCTTCTCCTTGGAACCGGTGTCCTCGGAGTACTGCTCAACGGCGTCCTCAAAGCTCAGCTCACCGGAGTTGATCTTGTCCAGGCACTCCTGCGCCTTGGCCTTGGCGGCAGCCTTGTCCTCGTCGGAAGCGTCGGAATCAACCTTGATCAGGATGTTCGACGAGCGGCGGGCGTCGTTGTAGCTGGACAGGTTTTCGTTGATGTAATCGACGATCTCGCTGTCCTTGGGCTTGCTCGTGGGCGCGACGGCATCCTTGAGTTTCTGCTGCGCCAGACTCTCCTTGAGCGAATCCTTGTAGGTATCCTCGGTATAGCCGTAGGTCTTGAGGGTCTTCTTAAAGGCCTTGGCACCGCCCGCGCTCTTGCACGCGTCCTTCCAAGCCTTCTCAACCTCCTCGTCCGACACCGTCACGCCGTTCTCCTTCTGTGCCTGTTGAAGCAGAATCTGCTGCGTGTAGGAGTCGATGAGTTGCTTGCGGTACTTCTTGGGCGTGAGGTCGTTGTCGACCAGATACTGCGCCCAGTCCTTGTCCTTGGTGTAGCCGTAGGACGTGCGCATGCTCATGATCTGCTTGGTCACGGTGTCCTCGGTGAGGTTGGTGCCGTTGATAGTGGCAGCAACACCGCCGGTCAGCTTGTAGCCCGAGGTGTCCTCGGCCTGCGACATAAGGCCGGAGCACGCCATGGCCGAGACAGAAAGCAGCATTGCCAGCACGCCAATAACCACCAGGACGATCTTGACGGTCTTGGACACGCGGGTCTTGCGCTGCTTCTTGCGAGAGCTGGAGGCAGCGCAGGCCTGCTGCTCGGGCGTCGGCGCGGCCTCGGAGTTCTTTTTCTTATTTGCCATAGTTGGCCTTTCGCATAACGAATCGAACAAACGCCATTGTGTCACAACGCAGCCCCCGCGGCACGCTTGGTGCATTGGGGACAGGTTAATCTGCATCATTTTGGTGCAAAGGGGACAGCTCTGGCAGCCGGCAGTTAGGGACAGTCCCCAAATGCCGACTCAGCCCCACCTTAGAAGTGACGGCGAATGGCGTCGACCATGCCCTGGGGCGTGGTCTGGCCGAGCACGTCGGCTGCGGTATCGGCGTCCATAAAGATGTTCATGAGCGCCTGCAGGGCCTCGACCTGGCCGCCCGGCTCGGCGATGCCCAGATTGATGACGATCTGCGCCGGCACCGGAGCGCCCATGCCAGCCATAGCGTTAAATGTCACGGGCGCGGCGGGCTTCACCACCGCGATATAGGGCTTGGCCACAAACCCCGGATCGGTATGCGGAATGGCAATGTTTGCCGCCGGCATGGCAAGACCCGTGGGATAGGCATCCTCGCGCGTGCGAACGGCGTCGAGCCAACCGGACGCAATGTAGCCACGTGGTGCAAGCTCGCCCTCGAGCCGCGCAAACACCTCATCCGGCGTTGCACACTCCCAATCAAAAAACACCAGCTCAGGCGTAAACAGAGCTTCGTTATCCGCCATGCGCTCACCTCTCTCACCTAGTCACCTGCGACGTTCTTGAATGACTAGTCGTTAAAGACCGTCCCCGATGACTACCAAAAAACAAAAGGTGGCCACGCGCGCCTTGGCGCCAATGACCACCCTGACTACTCGGCTAAATTGTACTGTGCGCCGCTAGCCGCGAGGCGCGTCAATTGCGACCTTGCCGCTCTCCAGCACGTGGACGCGGCCGTCGGCGAGCATTTGCACGACCTCGGGATACAGCACGTGCTCAATCGCGTGGATGTGCTCCTCGAGCGTGTCGACATCCCAGCCTTCCTCGACAGCCAGCGCGCGCTGGGCGATGATGGGACCGTTGTCGTAGATCTCGTTGGCAAAATGCACGGTCACGCCAGTTACCTTGACGCCGCGCGCAAAGGCATCGTCAATCGCATGCGCACCGGTAAAGCTCGGCAGCAGCGCCGGATGCAAATTGACCACGCGGTTGGGAAACGCCGCCAGCAAAGGCGTGTGCACCATGCGCATGTAGCCGGCCATGACCACATACTCGCAGCCGCGCTCGAGAAGCTCGTGCGCGATGATCTCGTCGGCGGCGATGGGGTCGGCGTAGACATCCTTGGACAGCGTGAGCGTCTGGATGCCCGCGCGCTCAGCGCGATGCAAACCCTTAGCCGAAGGACGGCTCGACACCACAAGCTCAATCGAAGCGTTGAGCTTGCCGGCGGCGATCAAATCGATCAGCGCCTGCAGGTTGGTACCCGAACCGCTGATGAGCACACCGATCTTGAGCGGCTCGGCCGTATCGGTGCCGGTCGGACGGGTATAGGGCACAAAATCCAGGCCCTCGGCAGCAGCCATCTGCTCGTTAGCGCTCATCGGAGTACACGACCTTACCGGAACCCTCAACGCACTCGCCCACGCGGAACGGCTTCTCGCCCAGCGCGACCAGGGCCTCGGTAACCGCGGCCTCGTCCTCGGGGGCGACGATCAGGCACAGGCCAACGCCCATGTTGAAGGTCTTGCACGCCTCGTTGGGCGCGAGCTCGGCCTGGCGCGACACGTAGGTGATGACGGGCGGAACGTCCCAGCCCATCTCGGCACCGCTACGGGTGACCACGGCGTCGACGTCGTCGGCAAGCGCGCGGTTGAGGTTCTCGGTGATGCCGCCGCCGGTGATGTGGGCGATAGCGTGCACCGGAGCGCCGCCGCGCAGCAGCTCAAGAATCGGCTTCACATAAATGCGCGTGGGGGCCAGCAGGGCGTCGGCCAGCGATGCGCCGCCGAGCTCCTCGAGCGGGCGGCTCAGCTCCTCGGCCTTAGCGGCGGCCTCGGGCGTGCCCGGCTTGATGCCGTCGACGCCAATGACCTTGCGCACGAGCGAGTAGCCGTTGGAATGCACGCCGGTGGAAGGCAGGCCCAGGATCACGTCGCCGGGACGGACATTCGCGGGGTCGAGCATCTTGGGACGATCGACGACGCCCACGGTAAAGCCGGCGAGGTCGTAGTCGGACGGAGCCATGACGCCCGGGTGCTCGGCCATCTCGCCGCCCACGAGCGCGCAGCCCGCGAGCTTGCAGCCGTCGGCCACACCCTTGATGATCTTTGCCATGTGCTCGGCCTCAATGTGACCGATGGCAACGTAATCCAGGAAGAACAGCGGCTCGGCGCCCGAAGCCAAAATGTCATTGACGCACATGGCGACCAGGTCCTGGCCCACCGTCTCGTGACAGTCCATGATCTGGGCGAGCACGAGCTTGGTGCCCACGCCGTCGGTGCCGCTGATCAGGATCGGGTCTTCCATATCCTTAAGCGCGGCGGCCGAGAACAGGCCACCAAAGCCACCGATGCCGCCGATGACCTCGGGGCGGTTGGTGTCCTTGACCATCTGCTTAATAGCGTCGACGGCGCGGCCGCCCTCGGCGGTATCGACGCCGGCGTCCTCATACGTCACATGCTTGCTGTCGCTCATCTGAGCCTTCCTCTCCCACTACCGTGGCGCTGCGCGGGCGCCAAACGGTGCTCATAGTTGCGTTCATTTCGGCGCGCGCCATAACAGCACACGCCGTCATATCAACAAAACAGCAGGTAAAACCTACCAAAATAAACCTGTCCCTAAATGGCAGGCTTTAGGCCTCGCCGTGCTCCTCTTCCCAGCTGCGGTCGTCGTATTTCTCGACCACGGCGTCGTCGTCAAAGTGCAGCGGCTTGTCCAGGTTGCGGGGCTTAAAGCCCTCCATGAACTTGTCGCGGCCAAAGCTCTCGGGAATCGCCACGGGATAGCGGCCGGTAAAGCACGCGTCGCAGTAGCCGCCCTTGGGCATGACCTTCAGCAGGCCCTCGACCGAAAGGAAGGCCAACGAATCGGCGCCGATATACTCGCAAATCTCGTCGACCGTCTTGTTGGCGCTGATAAGCTGCGACTGCACGTCGGTATCGATACCGTAGAAGCACGGCCAGATGACCTCGGGCGAGTTGATGCGGATGTGAATCTCCTTGGCGCCGGCGTTGCGCAGCATCTTGACGAGCTGCACCATGGTGGTGCCGCGCACGATGGAGTCGTCAATGACGACCAGGCGCTTGCCCTCGATGTTGTCGCGCAGCGGGTTGAGCTTCATACGCACGCCCATGGCACGCAGCTCCTGCGTAGGCTCGATAAACGTACGGCCCACATAGCGATTCTTGATAAGGCCCTCGCCAAAGGGAATACCGCTCTCGTGCGAATACCCCTCCGCGGGCGGCAGGCCGGAGTCGGGCACGCCGATGACCAGGTCGGCCTCGACGGGCTCCTCATGTGCCAGCTGACGACCCATGTCATAACGGCAGGCGTAGACGCTCTTGCCGTTCATGATGGAGTCGGGGCGAGCAAAGTAGACCTGCTCAAAGATGCAGTTGGCAGGCTCTTCGGCGGCAGGCACGCCCTGCTCGGACACAAGGCCCTCGGCGCTGATGCGCAAAATCTCACCGGGACGGACGTCGCGGACGTACTCGGCGCCCACAATGTCGAGCGCACAAGTCTCGGAGGCGACGACCCAGCCGCCGGCGCGGGTGACATGGGTGGCAGCGTCGACCGTCGCGGCGCCGTCTTGCGACGGCAGTTGCGAAACGGAAGCGGCATCGGCCTGGTCCAGGCCCTCGTCCACGAGCTTGCCCAGCACCAGCGGGCGAATGCCATGCGGATCGCGGAATGCGTAGAGCGCCTGCTCGTTGATGAGCGTCATGGCGTAGCCGCCGCGCACGAGCTCCATGGTCTTGCGAATGCCCTCGCGCAGATGGCCAGTACGCTGAGTAAAGTAGCCGATGAGTTTGGTCGCGACCTCGGAATCCGAGTTGGAGAGGAACGGCACGCCCAGCTCGATCAGCTGGCGGCGCAGCTCGTCGGTGTTGACGAGGGTGCCGTTGTGCGCGAGCGCGATAATGACGCTATTGATGGTAGAGAGGTGCGGCTGAGAGGCTTCCCAGCTCTTGGCGCCGGCGGTGCCGTAGCGCACATGACCCACGGCCAGCTGACCGGAGAGCGTCGACAAGTCGGCATTGGAGAACACGCGGTCGAGCAGGCCCAGATCCTTGCGGACCATAACCGTGCCGCCGTCACCAACAGCGATTCCCGCCGATTCCTGGCCACGGTGCTGCAGTGCACGCAGGCCAAAGTACGTCAGTCGAGCCACGTCGCGATCGGGCGCCCAGACACCAAAAACGCCGCATTCCTCATGCAGCTGGTCAGAGTCCGGATCATACGTCGACATGGCATTCACCTGTCCCGCGGCACGCTCGGCCGCGTGGATGGTTTCTTGAGACATGGCATCCCCTCAGAGCCTCGTATTTTGGCGTTACCCGCCTTATTATACGCACGGCGCGACGCTCTCCCCAGCGCATGAGCAGCGCTTTTTAAAAGCCCACCGAGCTTATTATCCGTTTTGCGACCAAACATTTTATTGGGTAGTCCACTCTCAGGGGCAACGGCCTCGAAGACTTCCCGTGCGCCGTGTCTCGCCCGCGCTAGGGGCTACATTGTTGCAATTGGGACGTTCGTCCTGTCTTTTAGCTGGTCGTCGGCGTATCCTTGTAGGCTACTACAAGACGAGAAAGGTAGCGTATGGATCGAAATCAACTCGACCCCAGTGTCCCCAGCACCACGGAGGCCAAGAAGATCCCCCTTATCATCAAGGTCTACGCAGTCCTGTGCACCCTATCTGGCGTGGGCACGCTCCCGTCAGTCGCCGTCTTTATGTGGCAGGTCATCACCGCACTCATTAACGGCAACGTCGCCGCTAAGCTCGGTGATAACACCCTAGTCGCGGTTGGCCTTATCGTCGCCGGCATTATGCTCTCGGCGACAAGCGCGATCATCTTGATCGTCTTTGGCCTGGACCTCATCAAGGACCAGCGGCGCAATGCCGCCCGCCTGTCTTACGTCCTCATCGCATTTACCGTCGTGGAGCTTTTAGTTGACGTGATGCTCCAGGGCATCGGACCCTTCCTGCTGCGCCCCGCCGTCCAGCTTGTCATCCTCATTGCGCTGTCGGCCACCGTCGACCCCACGCTACGCCAGGAGCGCGAACTGCAGCGCCGTCTGCAAGAGATGCTCGACCGCGATGCCGCCGCCGAGGGGATGCTCGGCCGCGACGAAACCGGCGAGGGCTACATCAAGCTCAACTACTTCAACCTGTTCTGGGTATTCTTCGTCTGCAGCGTGTTAGGTCTCATTCTCGAGGAAGTCTGGCATATGGTCGTCGTCGATCCCGGCGTCTATCAGGACCGTGCCGGTATGCTATTTGGCCCCTTTAGCCCCATCTACGGATTTGGCGCAGTGCTCATGACCATGGCGCTCAACCGCTTCTATAAAAAGAATCCTCTGATCATTTTCCTGGTAAGTGCCCTGATCGGCGGCGCTTTCGAGGTGTTTGTAGGCTGGTTTATGCAGACCTCATTTGGCGTGGTGTCGTGGAGCTATTCACACATTAGGCTATTCGGCATGCCCGATCCCATCGCGGTATTGACCGGGGGACGCACATGCACGCCGTTTGCCTGCATGTGGGGCCTGGGTGGCCTCATCTGGATCAAGGTCTTGCTGCCGCGCCTGCTTAAGCTCATCAATATGATTCCATGGAAACGCCGCTACTCTGCTACCGTCATCCTGACCGCCGTCATGTTGATCGACGGCGTCATGACGTTGCAATCGCTCGACTATTGGTATCAGCGCGTCAACGGAACCGTTCGAAATATTCCCGTCGCACAGTTCTATGACAAGCATTTCGATAACGAATATATGGAGAACCGTTTTCAGAGTATGACCATGAGCCCCAAGGACGCCACACGCGTGTAGCAAACGCCAGAGCAAAATAGCTCCAACACATCAAAGCCCGCTGGCAGATCTACATGAACTGCCGGCGGGCTTTCGCTATAGACAGACTCGGATTGCCGACGAGGCCTTACGCCTCGCGCTCGACCTCGCTCACGCACTCGTTCTTGATGGTGCCGACGAGCGACTGCAGCGCATCGACCACATGCGGGCGAATGTCTCCGCCAATGAGCACGAGCATGATGTCGTCGCCCACGGTAAGCTCGCCGCTCGCCAGCCACACGCGCACATAGCCGATACCCGGCATCGTGCGCGTCGCCTCGATAGCGGCCTGCACCTTTTCGGCATCGAAGCCAAACACCATGCCGCCCACCTTGTGGCCTGGCGCCACGCCATCGGTCTCGACTCCGCGCACTTCGGCCTTGGGCGTCGCGCGCACCACGCCGTTGTGTGTCAGGTACATCCCACAATCAGCCGCCGAAACATCGGCCTTGGCTTCGCGCAGCCAAGCATCAACCGAAGGCATCGATTTGCCGTTCTCAAGCATCATTTCTCCTTTCACCGTCATTGAGTAGCCCATAATCTATTCCTCGACCGGCGTGAGCACCATGACGGCACGTGTGTTGCTCAGCGATAACGAACGACAGGTCACAAGCGTTACGACCTTGGTTGCCGAAGCGGCACGATCGATGGCATCGCTCGCCACGGCAGAGGCACCGTCGAGCATCTCGGACAGGTAGTTCTTGAGCCCGTCGTCGCCCTCAAAATTGGTCGTGCGCGCCTTGGCATACGTGTCCTCGACAACTTTGGTCGCCAGTGGTCGCAGTTTATACGTAGCATCCCGTGTGATGTAATACACGAACTCGATGCTATCGAACGTTGCCTGATCAGTGGTGTCCGAAATCACGTTGAACATCGACCCGTCATTCATGTGGTGGCCGTAGATCGTGGTCTGCTGATCCACCATGCCCGGCGCGGTGTCATTGCTATCCAGGAAAATGGCCCCGGATGCATTGGCCGTACCGTCGAACAGCGTGTTGAGGTATTTGGAGTTGTTGTTGGTCTGCACCACGGGATAGTTGATGTTGGTTCCCGGCGCGTAAATCCAACCCACAACCTCGGGATTTGTCTGGGCAAGCGCGTTGAAGTCGATAATCGGCACGCCGCTGGCGTCCTTGTCGCTCACATATTGCTTTTCGATCTTTTGATACGACTCGCTCGCCTGCTTGTAGCCAATCTGCGCGTTGATAAAGATGGCGGCAGCGGCAACGATCAGGCCAATGCCGATGATGATGAGCAGAATGGGAATGACGGAGCGGCGCTTTTTGCGCGGCGGCTCGGTATAGCTCGATGGCGCGGTATGCGCCGAAGAGCGAGGTGACTTCTTGGCCGTACTGTATGACGAAGGGCGATATGCAGCAGGTGTATCCTGACGGCGATGCTTCGCCGGCGTCACAGGGCGCGGCGTGCGCCGTTGCTGAGGAGAGGATGTCCGACCCTGCTGCGGCGCGCGGGCTGCTCCCGACTTGGCTGGATCGGGAATCCGAGAAGCCGAAAAACGCTTTCCCTGATAGTCGGACATGGCTCTCCTTATGCTGCAAATGGACTGGCAGAGCGCTTAGGCGTCAGCCATCTCCTGCTTCATCTTCTCGATAACCTTGCGGTACTCGGGGTCGCAGGCGCCCAGGATCTGCGTGGCGTAAATGGCAGCGTTCTTGGCACCGTTGATGGCCACACAGGCAACGGGCACGCCCGAAGGCATCTGCACCATCGACAGCAGCGAGTCCATACCACCCAGATCGCTCGTCTTCATAGGCACGCCGATAACCGGCAGCGGCGTAAACGCAGCCACGACACCGCCCAGGTGAGCAGCCTTGCCGGCGGCAGCGATAATCACCTTGATGCCGCGGTCGGCAGCGGTCGAGGCCCACTCATGGACCTTCGCCGGCGTGCGGTGCGCACTTGCAATCACGAGCTCATAGGGCACGCCCAGCGCCTCGAGCTCGGCGGTGCAACCTTCCATAACGCCCAGATCGGACTTGGAGCCCATGATGATCCCGACAACCGGCTTCTGATCTGCCATAAACAAAGACCTCCTGTTGAGAGCGGTGACGCGGCGAATCCGCGACCCTTAACTACTGAGAGTAGTATAGCTGCTCCCGTCCCTGCGGTCTCTGTGGCGCTTCGCGGGCGGGCCAGGCTTTATCTTCACTCCGGTTGCTTCGCAAAGTCGTTCAGATAGAGCCTGGCCCGCCCGCGAAGCGCCCTGCGACCTACCGGATATTGCCATGACGTACGTTGGCTGAAATAATAAAGCAATGCCCGCCGTCCTTGACGGAGCGGCGGGCACGTTTGCTTAGTTGTCGCTGGGACTACTTAGCCTTGCTGC
The DNA here is from genome assembly GCA_014871645.1 of Collinsella sp. Lineage (GTDB taxonomy): Bacteria > Actinomycetota > Coriobacteriia > Coriobacteriales > Coriobacteriaceae > Collinsella. The sequence continues at coordinate 6,971 of WGSN01000006.1, read as the reverse complement.
GACGATGGAAGAAAGCGCCGATCGCGGCGATGATGGCGCCAAGACCACCGACGGCCGCGACGGTCGCCGCCGTCTGGTCGCCGGTATTGGGGATCGCCGAACCGCTCTTCTTGCTGCCCTGGGCCTTGTCGCCTGCGGGCTTGCCCGCCTGGTTGCCGCCGTTTGAGCCATTGCCGGAACCCTGGTTGCCCGAGCCGCCCTGGTTGCCGGAATCGGCATCCTTGAGGCTCTCAATGGCCAGCTTGAGCTGGTCATAGGCCGCCTGGAGCTGGATGTCGGAAGCATTCTCATCACCCAAGACGTCCTCGGCGTAGGTAATGGCATCCGTCAGGGCCTTGACAGACTCGTCCGTCTTGCCCCTGGTGTCAGTCTCCTTCGCCTGCTTGACCAAGGCCTTGAGCTGCTTCTTGGTCGGGTTCTCGACCGGGGTCACCGGAGTCTTCTCAAGCGCGTCGCGAGCACTCTCGAGTGCCTTGAGTGCCTGGTCGACCTCGTCCTGCGTGGCGTTCTCGTCGTTCAGGATGGCGCGGGCGCTCGCCAAGGCGTTCTGGAACGCGGTCCAGGAAGCCTCGGTGTAGTCGCTGGCCTTAAGGTCGCCGGCTGCAACCTCGGCATCAACCTTTTCAATCGCGGCAGTGAGGTCGTCCTTCGCCACCGGATTGGGAACGGCCGTACCGTAGAACTTGAGCTCCGCCATGCTGCAGTAGGCGTCAACGCTGCCACCGCCGGCGTGGAGCACCTTGACGGTCACGTAGCGACCGCGCGCGGCACCAAAGCTCATCTGCTTCCAGTCGCCACGGTCGGTGAGCACGCGGCCGTCGTTGTCGAAGGTAAACGTACCCATCGACGTGGCGGTGCCCATCTCATAACCGTCGGCGGTGTCGGAAACCAGCACCTCGGCCTCAAAGATATCGCCGTTCGTGCCGCCGTCCTGGCGCGGCAGGAACGTGACGTCGGTGAGATCGTAGTCGCGGCCCAGGTCGACGGTCAGGTACTGGGGCATACCGGCCTTATAGGCCCAGTCGCTGTGCCAGAGCGTCTGCTCATCGCCGTCAAGAGCGTTGACGGCGTTGCTGCCCTCATAGTCGGCCTCGCTCGAGAAGCCGGTCACCTTGACGTTCTCGCGGTTCTCGGGCGTGTTGATGAGGCTCTTCTCATCGACGGGGCGCATCTTGAGGCCGTCGATTGCCTTCTCGATCTTGGCCGTGGCGTCTGCGACATCCTTCTTGCTATAGCTGCCCTGGCCGCCATCGAGGAGCTTCTGAGCCGCCTCGACCGCAGCGGTGAGGGCTGCATAGGAATCCTTGGTGTAGACGGACTCGCTGTAGCCCGCGGCCTTGGAAAGCGCTGCCATGAGCGCAGAGGTGTCGACACCAGCCTTGACCTCGACCTCATAGGATGCGGTCTTGGAGGGATCGAGCACCGACGCCACCGTGATCGTTGCCTTGCCGGCCTTGTTGGCGCGCAGGTAGTAGCTCACGCTATCGCCGGCCTGGACAGCGGAGACGCTCACCACAGAAGGATCGGAGCTCTCGACCGTCACATAGGGGTAGCCGGCGCTCTCGGGCGTGGCCTTGGCGTCGACGAGCGTCACATCGCCCTCGAAGAACTCGGTCTGGTTCTTGCCCAGTTCGACACCCTCGATGGCCTCGACACCCTGTGTGTAGTTGAAGTTGATCTCGCGCAGCGTGAGCATCTGGTCACCCGATGCCTCAAGCGGCGTGATCTCGACCTTGGTCGCCTTCTTGCCCTTGTTCTCGGCAGAGAGGCCAAAGGCGTAGCGAGCCTGATAGGAATCAAAGCTTCCGCCCGAGAACTCCTGGGTCGAGCCGTCCTCGAACGTCACGACGGACTTAATCTTCTGCACGGTGCCGTTGCCACCGTTGCGGTTAACGACCTCGACGCTATCGAGTTTCGACGGCGTCTTGAAGGCGAACGTCATCGTGGCGGGCAGCTTGACGTAGGTCGGCATCTTGCCGTCGATCCAGTTGGGCCCATAGTTCCACAGGAACTCGAAGTCGTTGCCGCCCTCATTGTTGTCGAACAGTCCGTCATAGCTCTTCTGCTGGATGAGCTTCTCGACGTTGGTGCCGTCGTCGGTGGGGAGCTCGTCGTTGGTCATCGTGATGTCAAAGGCGTCGCGGCCGTACTCGGACTTGGTGGGCTGCGGGACACCGGGCATCGTCACGGTGCCATCACTCACGAACTCGAGCGCGTCGCACGCCGGGCCGACGAGCCAAGACGTCGAGGGCAGCTCGACCTTGCCGGCCGTCTTAGCCTTGAGTTTAAAGCTCGCGACCACACCAGTACTGTTGAAGAGCTTGGCGTCGCCGCGGTTGGCGAAGGCCAGGTTGATGGTCTGGTGGCCATCCGTGAACTGCACTTTCTCGCGCGAGAGGTTCTCCATGCCCGCCGTCGACGCATCCTGCGCGATGCTCTCGGAGACATACTCGAACTGGTCGCTGTTGAAGTTGACGAGCGCACCGAGCGCGTTGATGTTCTCGGCGTCGGTGGCGTAGACGTCGACCGTGATCTCGTCGCCGGCCTCGACCTCCATCTTGCTCGGGATCACCGCGAGGGTGCCAGCAGCCTTGCCCTTTTGCTTGGTGCCGCCGTCGAGCGCCGCCATGGTGAAGGAGTAGTCGTACACGTCGTAGACGCCGTTGCCGTTGAGGTCGGCGAAGTGGGCGCGGATCTGGGAGTCGAACGTCGAGGTGTCGGGCTCGCGGTTCTCAAGACCCAGGTAATTCTTCATGTTGGAGTAGTCGCCGTCGGAGACCGTGGCCTTGTTGAGGTTGGAGCCCACAGCGAAGCCGTCCGTGCCGTCGGTCTTGTAGATGGCGATCTCGGAGGCGGAGAAGAAGTTGCCCACGGACGCGAGCGGCGTCATACGCACGTAGCGCGCGGCCACGGCGCCGTCGAACGCCACCGTCTTGCAAGCGGCGGAGCGCTCCCAGTCGACCTCCTGCGTCGTCCAATGCACGCCGTCGAGGCTCGTCTCGATGCGCATCTTGGTCACAGTGCCGTTACCGGCATCATCGCGCGGATAGTACTCGAGCTTGTCGAGCTTGTAAGCGCGACCGTAGTCAACGGTAAGCGCCTTGCCCAGATCGTTGCCACCGGAGTGGAAACCGCCGTCGCCCGACTGGAACTCATGGTCGAAGGCGAGTTCGGCCTTATGGCTACCGTAGAGCGAGCCCTCCCAAGTGATTTCCTCGGCCTCAGGCACGTTCCGCCACGGGTCGAGCGCAGAGTTCGCCTCAAGCACGTCGCTCCATGCGGAGTAGCCATCGGCGTTGCGCGAACGAATCTGGTAGGTATGCTTGCTGTTGTAGGCAAGATCGGTATGCGTGAATTCTGCCGCATCGCCCACGGCGAACACAGTGCCGTCTACCTTAAGGTCGTAGGAGGTAGCACCATCGACCTTCCCCCAGGTGAGCTTAATGCTCGTGGGGGTCGTGGCGTCCTCGGGGGCAGCAAGGTTCGCGGGTGCGGAGAGGTTCTCGTTGAAGCAGTCGGCCGCGAGCGTGGCATCGGCGTTCACGAAATCGCCCAGTTCGAGCGTCTGCGCTGCCGTGGCGACATCGGTCTTCGCGAACTTGACGTAGACCTTGGGATTCGTGGTGATCTTGGTGTTGTTGAAGCTCTCGCCCTGCTCGGCCTCGGTGCTGCCTGCGTCGCTACCGTAGTGGTTGAGGTTGGGGGTCTCGTTGTAGAAGTAGACCGCCTGGCCGGCCTCGGGGGTCGCGGCGTCAAAGGCCTCCTGCGAGTCGACCTCAACCACGTTGAGCGCGGATCCGCCGTTCTTGGCGGAGACGCTCGTGGGCTTGGCGGAGACGTTGGCCACAAAGGTCGTGGTGCGGTTGGAGTCGTAGCCGCTGTAGCCGCCCTGCGATGCCTCGGCGGTAAAGGTCGCCGTGCCGCCCACCACGCTCGACTTATAGACGGTGCTCACATGCTCACCGTAGGAAATATTGTCGATTGTGCCGTAGGAATCGTCCTCGGTCGTGTTGTTCTCGATGGAGGAGCCGTCATCCTCGTACTGCGTAAAGCTGCCCTCACCCTCGGTGGCGAAGAACTCGACGATACGCTGGCTGCGATTGGTGCCCTTGGTGTTGGTCTCGGTCACAGCCTCGGGGTTGTTGTTCTCGGCGTACATCGGCACGATGGCGTTGGCCTTAACAAAGAGTGGCAGCTTCCAAAGCGGAGCCTCGTAGTTGTTGAGGACCTGACCGCCGCGGTACTGCTTGCCCGAGAAGTAGTCAATCCAGATGGTGGGATTCTCGTCGGTACCGTAGTTGGGCAGGTAGATACCGTTGCGGACATCGTTGCCGTTCTCATCTGCCTGGGTATCCTGATACACCGGTGCCACCAGGAAGTTCTCACCGAACATGTACTGGTACTGCGTCGAGGTGCTTGCGGCGTACTCGGAGTTGTCGGAAAGCAGCATGGCGCGGATCATGGGAAGGCCGGTATCGCCGTTGCCCGTGTCGATGTTGGCCGCCGAGGCCGCGCTCGTGTAGATATAGGGCATGAGTTGTGCTTTGAGCTTGAGATAGAAGCGCGAGATGCCCGTGTATGGATCGCCGTGCGTCATGGGCGACTTGCGGTAGGTGCCCCAACCGTCCATGTCAAGCATAGAGGGCGTGAATGTCTTCCACTGGTAGTCGCGAGCGGAGATGATGGGATCGCCACCAAAGATGCCGTCCATATCGGAGCCGATGTTGGGGTTGCCCGAGAGGCTCTGGCCGATATACGTGGGGATATGGAAGCGAATGTACTCCCAGTTACCGCCGTACTGGTCGCCGGTCCAGATGCCGCCAAAGCGCTGCGTGCCGGCCCAGCCGTCAAGCGTGATGATGTTGGGGCGCTTGTTGGCGCCGGTGGTCACGGTGTCATAGGCCGTCTTGATGCCGTTGAGGCCAAAGGAGTAGCCGGAGCCGACCCAAGCGACGTCGGTCTTGAGCGTGGTGATGCCACCAGTCTTAACCTCAGAATCGAAATCGCGCAGCAGATGCCACGGGGTCTCGGAGTTGCTATCGGGCTCGAGGTTCGACTGGGTCCAGAGACCGGTGCTCACGCCCTTGGAGTTGGCATACTCGGTGAACTTCTTAAGATTGTCGACGTTGGCGCGCACGGCGTTGAGGCGCTCGGCAGAACTCGTTCCGTCGGAGTTGACGCCGCCGGTCTTGTAGTAACCGTTCTGGCCGTAGCCAGCACCGTAACCGTCGTTCGGCAGGAACCAGCCGAGCGGCATGTCGTTGTCCTCGTAGTCATCGATAACCTGCCGGGCGGAGAACTGGCGGTCGAAATCGGTCGCCTTCATGTTCTCGGTATCAACCGTAGGGCCCTCACCGTTGAGCGTCTCGGCCGCAAGCGTGCCGTCGAGCTTGTAGCCCGCCGACATGCCGGACTCGTATTTAACGTCGCCCTTCTCACTCGAGGACTTGCTGCCCTTGGTCTCCCACTTCTTTTGACCCGAGGTCGTTGACCAGCCATCACGGTTATAGGCATTAAGATGACCCAGGTAGAAACCGTACTCGGGCAGCAGCACCGGATTGCCAGTCACCTTGTAGTAGTCCTGCAGCATCTCGGTTGCCACGTTCGAGGCGCCCTCGTTGGTCGCCACGAAGTAATAGGCATCAAACTCATTCTCGCTGTGCAAAGTCGTGACCGTCGATGAGTCCGTGGAACCGAAGTCGTAGGAACCCTCTGCAAACGTGTTTCGGAGCACGCCGTAGCCGTCGCTCGTCCAATAGAACGGGTTGGGCGAGGCAACGCCGCCATCGGTCCAGTTGTTAGTGTTGGAGATGGCGATGGTCTGGTTGGTGTGCAGGAAGCGGCCGTTCTGGGTGCCGCCGCCAAAGAAGTTCTCGGACTTCTCCTTGGCGAGCGTCTGGACGGTACCCTTCTTATCAAGGTCGAGGGGCGCAGACTCAGAAACCACGCCACGGTCGCCTGACTTGATACTCATCTTGCCAGTCGCCTTGTCCAGGATCACGGTCGCCTTTCCGCCGGTGATCTCGATAGTGTCGCCCTTGTCGGCAACCGTCGCACTCGGCTTGCTGTAGGTGTCCGAGGTATCGGGCTGAGCCTGGATCTTAGCCGTGTGGGACTTACTGCGCGGCGTGGCGTACTCGGAAAACTCACCCTTGGGGTCGACGTTATAACGGAAAATACCGTCCTCGAGGAACGTAATACGGCCCTTGATGCCGTCAGCGAAATCGATGTCGACGACGTTCGAGGCAGACTGAGACACGGTCGCTGAGTCGACACCCTTGAGTGGCGTGGCAATCGCCTGCTGGGGATTGGCAAACACAAGCGTCGCTGCAGTGGCAACGAGGACCGCGCTTCCCTTCACCCACCGTTTCGTAAAAATGGAATTCCTACACACCTGGACTCCTTTCCTCCGACATGCGGAAGTGTCGCGGACGCACGCCCTGCAGCATGGCGCACGCATCAAACGGGAGGGGTGTTCGGTACATTCCGTGCAGTGGGCCCACCCGTTACCAAGTAGTCAACTGGTAGTAACCAGATATCCACCTATTAGGTTAAGTCAGCATACAGGAGCAGTTGCGCAACCAAGTTCGGAATTCTCCCAGTGGTATTAAAATGAGCGTCAATGGCAAAGTGGGCTTAATAAGCCACACCAATTGGTTCTTCTCCCAAATATCAATTAAGCAAAAATGTACTGTTTATCTGGTATTACACAGACCATACCTTTCCCTCGGGAACTGGACTTCGCGAAGTTTCCCGAAGAAAAGGCTCAGCCGCCACCCTGCGACCTACCGGGGATTGCTATGACATACGTTGGCTGATTTGGTTTGAATAGAAAGGTTGACAGAGGGTGGTGGGCAGTTAGTTCAGATTTGTATTTTTTTGGCAGTGGCTTTTGCTTAATCATCTCGGTTTTTGAGATCGCGTCGGAAATGTTGGTGTAAGCGCGCCGACGGCTGACCGCCAAACGCAAG
>WGSN01000005.1:0-124813 GCA_014871645.1 Collinsella sp. | reverse complement strand
CGCGCCCTTGAAGTTGAACGTCAGATTGTCCAAATGCGGCCCGCGCAGCGTCGAGTCGTTACGCGGTTTGGTAAAACCGCGTAACCCTAAAGCTCCGTTACTTCAACGTTGTTGAAGATCTCATCCCAGCGGTCCATGACCAGGTGGCCGGTCTTGGGATCCATGGCGTTGAGCTTGCCGCAGGTATTGGCGGTCTTGAGCACCGTGACGTCGTCGGCGCCAGCAGCAATGGCATGTGCAAAGCCGGCGATGGTCGAGTCACCGGAACCCGTCGCGTTCACAGCCGCAATCGCAGGCGTCTTGGCGCGGAACGCGCGACCCTCATGGAAGCCCACCGAACCGGCAGCGCCCATCGAAACGACAACCCAGGGAATACCGGCAAAACGGTCATCGGCGGCAAGCGCCTCGCGCAGGGCATCGACATCATCGGTCGTAAAGGACGTACCCAGCAGGCCGTTAATCTCGGTCAGGTTGGGCTTTACGAGCTCAGGCTTAGCGTCGGACTCCAGCGCGGCCTCCAGCGATGCACCCGAGGTGTCGAGCAGCACCTTGGCGCCCGCCTCCTCGGCGATCTTGACGAGCTCGGCATAGTAGCCGGCATCGACGCCACGCGGCAGCGAGCCCGAAAGCGTCACAACGTCCGCCTTCGCTGCAAGCTCGGCAAACTTGGCCGTAAAGGCCTCGAGCTCGGCCGGGGCGATCTGCGGGCCGCTCTCCAAAAGCTCGGTCTGATTACCCTCGTGCAGAATATTCAGGCAAATGCGCGTCTCACCGGCGATGGGCACAAAGTCGTTCTTGACGCCATCGGCATCCATGAGCTCGGCCATATAGGCACCCATGTGGCCGCCGAGCAGACCGGACGCGAGCACGTCGTCGCCCAGCTGCAGCAGCACGCGGCTCACGTTGAGGCCCTTACCGCCAGCGGTCTTTTCGGGCGTCACACGGTTAACATCGTCGATGATCAACTTGTCGAGCTGATAGCGCGTATCAATCGACGGGTTCATGGTAACGGTCAGAATCATGTTGAACTCCTGTTCCGGGACGGCATAACCCGCCCCAAACATACGACAACTCGTTAAAGGATCTCGATCTCAAAGCCGCGAGTGACGGTCTCCCCCGGCTTGGCCACCAGGCAGCCACGCTTGTGCTCCAGAATATCGTCCTCGTCGGAGCAGGTGGACAGACCACCCCACGGTTCAACAGCCACAAAGTCGCCCTCGGGCTTGCTCCACACAATCAGGTACGGCATATCGGGGAACGTCAGGCGCACGCCCTTGTCCTCGGTTTTCTTGGTCAACGTAACCACGCGGCTCTCGAGCACGTCAAAGATGGTCTCCGCGAAGTCGAAGAGTTCGTGGGTAAGCGGTAGGTTCTGGCCGATCATGGGGTTCTTGCTGCGATGCTCAACATCAATCAGGCCCGTCGAGGGAACGGCAGTACAGAGCTCGGTGGCCTCACGCTGCTCAAAACGGAGCTCATAATCGTCATAGGACTCGCCCTCGTCGAGCGGGCACTTAAAGCCGGGGTGACCGCCCACAAAGAACGGCATGTCCTCGGTGCCCTCATTGGTCACCTCGTAGGACACGTTCACCTTTTCCGAATCGATCGTGTAACAAGCAACGATCTTAAACGGATACGGGTACTGCTCGAGCAACTCGGCATGGTCGGCAGAGCTTAAGCTCAGCGCAACCATGTTGTCGCTCTGCTCCTCAAGCTTCCACTCCTGTTTGCGCGCAAAGCCGTGGCGGGCGAGCTTTACCTCGCGGCCACCCATGGTCATTGCGCGACCGTCACGAAGACCGCCGCAGATCGGGAAGCAAATAGGTGCCTGGCCCGACCACACCGCCGGATCGCCCTGCCACAGATACTCGCGACCGTTGGCCGCAATAGAAGTGAACGACCCGCCCGCCGTGCTCAGTGCCACGCGGATAGAACCGTTATCAAGAACAAACTCCATAGGAGCCTTCCCTTTCTTACGACAGCCCACCAAGTCAATAGGGCTGATAGAAAACCGGCCCGCGCCCCCTCACAGAAACGCGAGCCGTCAATTGAAAAGCTGCAGAATGCCAGGTACCGCCAAGAGCGAAGCACTCAAGCCAAGCAAGCAAACGTGTTATCGGAGCAGCTAGCCCGCCAGATGGCTTCGCAGCGTCGACCCGTTACGCGGTTTGGTAAAAAACGCGTAACCCCACTAGTCGTGGTATTCGCCGCGGTCCCACTTCTCGAGGAACTCGTCAAAGAAGTGCGGGTCAGCCTGAGCCTCGGCGTCGGCCTTATTGCAGGCATCGATCTTGGCGATCAGGGCATCGTGCTCGGGGGTCTTCTCGTAGGGCTCCTCCAGGAAGGCAAGCATGATGTCGGCCATCAGGAACTCGCCGGTGATCTTGCCGCCAAAGCCCACAATGTTGGCGTTGAGCTCGCGACGGGCATACAGGGCAGAGGTCATGTCGCGAACCAGGGCGCAGCGGGCGCCGGGAACCTTGTTGACGGCGTTGGTGATGCCGATGCCGGTGCCGCAAAGGGCCACGCCAAAGTCGGCCTTGCCGCTGGCAACAGCCTCGCCCACGGCCTTACCGTAGATGGGGTAGTGCGTACGGGTGTGGCTGTAGGTGCCGCAGTCGAGCACCTTGTAGCCAGCCTGCTCCAGGCGGTCGGCCAGATAGATCTTCTCGTCCGTAACGATATGGTCGCAACCGATTGCGATGGTCTTCTTCATCAGAACGTCCTTTCGTCTGAATTCACAAGTTGAGGTAGAAGTTCGAGTTCTCGGTGGCTCTCGTTAGGCCATCTTGTTGAGCATGTCGACACGGATCTGGTGACGGCCGCCGGCGTACTGGGCACGCAGGAACTCACGGGCGATCTTCTTAGCGACCTCGGTGCCCACAACGCCCGGGCCCATGGTGACCATGCGCGAGCCGTTGTGCTCGCGGGTCATGTAGGCGGAACGCTCGTCGGAAATGTTGGCGACGACCATGCCCTTGATCTTGACGGCGGCCATATAGGAGCCGACGCCGTACTTATCGAATGCGAAGCCCTGGGAATCCTTGTGCTCCAGCAGGTCCTTGGCAACGGCGGTCGCGGAATCGACAAAGTCCGCGGCAGGGGTCTCGGAATAGTCGACGACCTCGTGACCGTCGGCGATGAGCATCTCCTTGATGGACTCCTTCATCGACATACCGTCGGCATCGGAAGCGATTACAACCCTCATGACATCCTCCTTGAGAGATACGCAGGTGCGTAGTTTCTGTTTGGAAGTGTTGAATCGCGTTCAGGTCCGGGCATCTGAATGTGCGGTTCTTCACTGTTCATGTTTATTTGAACACATTCGAACAGTAACTGCAACAACTATTTGTTTATCTTTGTTCTTTTTTGAACAAATATCGTTCACGGATGATTGCTGACCGTTTGAGCCGGGCGCGGACGTAGCGACCATGTGTTCAACAAACAAAAGGGCGGCCAAGAACGTGTCTCGGCCGCCCTTCGGCGGTATTCCCCGGTATATACAGCTGTTTTAGCTACTCGGACTGCCCACCCTTTTTGGCGTGCTTGGACGGAGCACTCAGAAAGCGGCCCGTCAAATAGTTCGCCGGGCCGGAAATATCGATCCCCAGCAGTACGTGTCCCAGCCACAGGAACGCCACGAGCACCAGCAGCGGGATAACGCACGAAGTCACGATCATCACGATGACGCCTTCGATGAGGTCGGTCACCTGCTGCACGATCTCGTCGGTCATCTGCTTGGCACCGCTGGTCACCGACGTAACAAGGCTCGATGCCCCATCAGTCAACTGCTCGAGCACGTTTTTGGACGCCGTGGCCTCGGATTTTTTCTTGTTCGATTTTGAGCTGGTCTCGGCTGACTTGTCCGTGGTGTCGGCCGCGTCCGCAGCGTCCGCAGCCTTTTGCTCAGCTTGCTCAATACTTACGCGATACGTTTCGTCGACCTTTTGCGACACCCATACGCTTGCAGGCACCAACGCCATGCCGATCATGGCGACCACCAGCACGCGAGTCGCCACGCGGCGCAGGACGGCGCTCGTGCTCCAGCGCCCGTGAATGCCGAGCGACACCGCAAGGAGCACCAGCGCAAACGGGATCAGGATGCCCAGGCCAACCGACCACAAAATGGTCAGCAGGTATTTCTCGAGGTAGAGCACGGCAAGCACGATGCCCAAGTTACCCGAAAGCTGCGCGAGCTGCTCGGCAACCGGCGTTCCCGTATCGCCCGGCAGCGCAGTGATACCCGCAGATAGGGCGACGCACGAGGTCGTGAGCGCCAAAACATTGCCCTTCTTTTGATCGATGACCTCGATGGTGGAGTCCCAAGTCTTGGTATCGGCGAAATGCGGACGAGCTACAAAGCCCGACAGCAGCGCCAGTACCACGAGCGCAACGATAAAGCCAATCTGCAGCTTTTTGTTTGCGCACACGACATCGGACAGGCTGGGCTGCAGCTCGGTTACCGCCGTGTGCTCGGTTATCTGGACAGGACGCCCATGAGCCATCTCGTGCGCATCTTTCTTTTGAATCAATCCGTTGTCCGGCATTTGGATACCTCCTCATTCCGGCCTGTATTGCGGATGGAAGTATACCCACCGAGCAAAAATCGAACGGGAGGACAACGGTGCGCACCAAGACTGTCCCCAATGACTATCTCGGGATGAGTTGCGGTGGAATAGGGATTGTTTTGTGCCCGCCGGCCCCTATTCAATCCCTATTTCACCGCAACTTGGAGGAGGACAGAAAAAGCCCTGCCGCGGGTAGCGGCAGAGCTTTTGGAAGGGGACTTGGTTGTGAGGGCTCGTTAGGCGAGCTTGGCCTCGAGCTCGGCGATGCGCTTGTAGGCATCGATGGTAAAGCGGGCCTGCTTCTCCAGGATCATGGTGGTCATGAGAGTATCCTGAGCATGGGCCATGATGAAGGTCATCTCCATCTCGCCGCCGCCGGCCTCCTGCGAAAGCAGCTTGGTCTGCGTGTCGTGGGCGCCGATAAGTGCATCGCTGGCATCCTTGTGCAGCTGCTCGGCCTTCTCAAAATCACCCTCGCGAGCAGCATCGAGCGCTGCAAGCAGATCGGTCTGGGCGTCACCTGCGTATGCGACGATCTCGAATCCAACCATCGAGATTTCTTCTTTGGTTGCCATATTGCGTTCCTTTCACATATGAACCAATGGAGAGCATCGCGTCCGGGCATACGCGCTGCGTTCTGTATGGCAGAAACATTAACATTCAAACAAAAAAGAACAACGCAAAACATAATTTCAAGCTATGAACGGTCAATTTTCGCCCGTGAACGGTTTCCAAACCATTTCGAACAATATCAAACATGATTAACGGAAACCCAAACAGGACCGCGCCCTAGCGCAAATCGCGCACCGTATCGCCCTCTACGAGCACGCCAGGGATCAGCATGTGCTCCACGCCAGACGCACCCCCCTCGGCACCGGCGATCTTATCGACTGCCCACATGCCGACACGCCTGTTGTCAAAGCGCACGGTGGTCAGGCGACGGTCGGGCACGATATCGCCCAGGCTGTCATCAACACCCACCACGCTCACGTCCTCGGGCACACGCCTTCCGCGCGACTCGAGCCCGCGAATGCAGCCGTAGGCCATGGCGTCGTTGGAGGCATAGATGGCAGTACAGGTCGGATCGTCCGCCAGAGCCTGGCCTGCGGCATATCCGCTCTGCGCCGTCCAATCGCCACGGATGAGTCGCGGCAGCTCAATACCATGCGCGCGCAATGTCTCGCGCCAGCCTTCCTCGCGCTGCATGCCCGAAAGCGAGCGCTCGGGACACGAGATAAAGTGCACGGTCTTGTGCCCCTGCTCCAGCAAATACTCGACCACCTGGCGCGAGCAATCGAACTGGTCGTTATCGACCGTTGAACAAAGCGGGTGCTCCAACATCGTAACGAGCACTGTCTGCATGCCGGGCAGTGGCTCGAAGGTGCCAAAGTCCGCCGGCATGCGATTCATGATCACGACCATGCCATCCACCGGCAGTGCGCTCATGCGCGACGATGCGCTCTCGAGGGTATACGGATGCCCATCTACTTTCGTGAGGGTAATGGCGTAGCCGTGCTTATCGGCGGCGGCAGCAAAGCCCTCCATACGGTCGAGGTTGCCGGTACCGGTAATGTTGAACATGGCGACGCCGACGGTCTTAAACTTGCCGCGGCGCAGCGATCGACCGGCAAAATTGGGGCGATACCCCAGCTCGCGCATGGCGGCACGCACGCGCTCCTTGGTCTCGGGGCGCACGCTGGGCGAATCGTGCACCGTACGCGAGACTGTCTGCTCCGAGACGCCCGCGAGACGCGCCACGTCCTTAACGGAAACCGATTTTTTAACAGCGGCCATAGGTCGATCTTTCTATGTCAACGATGCCATTAGTGGCGTCCTGCGCAGTCAAATGAAACGTCTTCAAGTATATCCAACGCCTCCCCCACCATACGCTCACCACCCAAAACCTACCGTTCACCGACATTTTTGCCGACATTTTTGCTTCCCCGAACGGCTTTTGTCGCCCAAATGTTAACGTTGCCATTGTACAAACACAGAGCCACCGGGCGGCTCAAACGTTTACGCGCAAGGAATCGACGGTCGCAGGCACAGGTACCATCGGTTCGCGTCTTATTTTGTGTCGCAAAATGGCAACGTCAACATTTTGGCAATCAAACGTCAAAAGCTACCATCGTTGCCAACCCACCGACTCTTAGGAGCTTTGCATGGAGCAACTCATCGCCACCATCGAAAAGGGCCAGCCCTTTTTCAACGCGATCGCCCGCAACAAGTACCTCAAGGCGATCCGCGACGGTTTTATCTCCGTCATCCCCATCATCATCTTCTCGTCCATCTTCTGCCTGGTAGCCTCGGTCCCCAACATCTGGGGTTTCTACTGGCCCGATGACATCAACAATGCCCTGTGGAAGTGCTACAACTACTCCATGGGCATCCTGGCCATCGCCTGCGCCGCCACCACGGCCAAGCACTTCGCCGACGCCCAGAACCGCGATCTGCCCAAGAATAACCAGATCAACTTTATCTCGTGCATGTGCGCGGCCATCATCGGCTTCTTGCTCCTTTCGAGCGACACGATCGCCACGGACGCTGCCAGCGGCTTCAACACCACCTACCTTGGTTCCAAAGGCCTGCTGACCGCCTTTATCGCTGCGTTTGTGACCGGCATCATCTACAAGTTCTTCATTAAGCGCAACATCACCGTCAAGATGCCCGAGCAGGTTCCGCCCAACATCTCGCAGACCTTTAAGGACATCATCCCCTTCTCCGTCTGCATCACCGTCTTTTGGGTCTTTGACATCGTCTTCCGCGCTGCCTTTGGCTTCTGCTTTGCCCAGGGCGTCATCCAGGTGTTCCAGCCCCTGTTCACCGCTGCCGACGGCTATATCGGTCTCGCTGTGATCTACGGCGCCATGAGCCTGTTCTGGTTCGTCGGCGTCCACGGTCCCTCGATCGTCGAGCCCGCCATCGCCGCCGCCCTCGTTGCCAACATGACCGACAACCTGGCTGCGTTCCAGGCCGGCCAGCACGCTTCCGCTGTCCTGACCCAGGGTGCCCAGTACTTCGTCGTCTGCATGGGCGGCACCGGCGCCACGCTTGTCCTGGTCTTTATGTTCTGCTTCCTGGCCAAGTCCCAGGAGATGCGCGCCGTCGGTAAGGCCGCCATCGTTCCCGTCTGCTTCGCTGTCAACGAGCCGCTGCTGTTCGCCGCGCCCATCGTGCTCAACCCCGTCTTCTTTGTCCCGTTTGTCTTTGCCCCGATCGCCAACATCTGGATCCTCAAGATCTTTATCGACTTCTTGGGCATGAACGGCTTTATGTACACCCTGCCCTGGACCGTCCCCGGCCCCATCGGCACCATCATGGGCCTGGGCTTCCAGCCGCTCGCCTTTGTGATGCTCGCCCTTATCCTGGTTGTCGACTTTGCCCTGTACTACCCGTTCTTCCGTGCCTATGACGCCCAGAAGTGCACCGAGGAGGCCGAGATCTCCCAGGAGGAGCTCGCCGCCAAGAACGCCGAGAAGGCCGCCAAGCTCAACGATGCCTTCCAGGGCAAGGCCGACGCCAAGAGCGTTGCCGCCGGCGCTGCTGCCGAGGCCGTGAAGGCCGACGCCCCCGCCGCTTCCGCAGCACCCGCCACCGAGGCTACGGCCACTAGCGACCTCAACGGCAAGCGCGTGCTCGTGCTCTGCCAGGGTGGCGGCACCTCGGGCCTGCTCGCCAACGCGCTGGCCAAGGCTGCCAAGGAGCGCGGCATTAACCTCGAGACCGCTGCCGAGGCCTATGGCAACCACGTGGACATGCTCCCCGACTTCGATCTGGTCGTCCTGGCCCCGCAGGCCGCCAGCTACCTGGCCGACCTGCAGAAAGACTGCGAGCGCGTAGGCAACAAGTGCGTCGCCTGCCGCGGTAAGCAGTACATCGAGCTCTCCCAGAACGGCGACAAGTCTCTCGCCTTCGTAAGCGAGCAACTCTCGAAGTAAGTAACGCCCAGGGCCAGCCGACCATCCAAGACCGGCTGGCCCTTCGATTTAGACGATTGGATCATCATGTCCGTTAACCCTGCTAGCGTCACCAATCCGCCTGCGCAGTTTCCCGAGGACTTTGTCTTTGGCGGCGCCACCGCTGCCTACCAAGTAGAGGGCGAGACCCGCACTCACGGTAAGGGCAAGGTCGCCTGGGACGACTTCCTGGAGGCCCAGGGGCGCTTTTCCCCCGATCCCGCTTCGGACTTCTACAACCAGTACCCCGTCGACCTGGAGCTGTGCGAGGAGTTTGGCATCAACGGCATCCGCCTCTCCATTGCCTGGAGCCGCATCTTCCCCAACGGCACCGGTGAGATTAACCCCGAGGGCGTCCAGTTCTATCACGACCTTTTCGCCGAATGTCACAAGCATCACGTTGAGCCGTTTGTCACGCTGCATCACTTTGACACGCCGCTTCCCCTCTTTGAGAAGGGCGACTTCCTCAACCGCGAGACCATCGACGCCTTTGTGGACTTTGCCACCTTCTGCTTTAAGGAGTACGCCGACCAGGTGACCTATTGGTTCACCTTTAACGAGATCTGGGCGGACGCCTCCAACACCTACATCGAGGGCACTTTCCCCGGTGGCGTCAAGGCACATCTTGCCGAAGCCTTCCAGTGCGAGCACAACATGATGCTCGCCCACGCCAAGGCCGTGCTGGCCTTCCACAACGGCGGTTTTAAGGGCAAGATCGGCGTCATTCAGTCGTTGGAGTTTAAGTATCCGCTCAACGAGAACGACCCCGCCGACATCAAAGCCGCCAACAACGAGCACGTGCTGCAGAACCAGTTCTTGCTCGACGCCACCTTCCGTGGCGACTACGCGCCCGACACCCTCGAGTGCGCCAACCGTCTGGCTGCCGTCTCGGGCGGCACCATCGAGATCCTGGACGAGGACCTCGAGATTATGCGCGAGGCCGCGCTCTACAACGACTACCTGGGCGTTAACAACTACCAGTGCCGTTTTTTGAAGGCTTACGATGGCGAGAACGACCTGCACCACAACGGTACGGGCGAGAAGGGCACCGGCCGCTGGCGCGTTAAGGGTATTGGCGAGCATGTGAACAAGCCCGGCATCCCCACCACCGACTGGGACTGGATCATCTATCCCGAGGGTCTGTTCGATCTGCTCGTCTACATTAAGCAGCGCTACCCCAACTACAAGCAGATCTTCATTACTGAAAACGGCATGGGCTACAAGGACCCCTACAAGGACGGCTTTGTGGACGACCAGCCGCGCATCGACTACATCGAGCAGCACCTGCGTTGGCTGCTCAAGGCTATGGAGGTGGGCGTCAACGTGGGCGGCTACTTCCTGTGGAGCCTGCAGGACCAGTTCTCCTGGACCAACGGATACAACAAGCGCTATGGCTTCTTCTACGTTGACTTTGAAACCCAGAAGCGCACGCCCAAGGCAAGCGCCTACTGGTACAAGCACGTAGCGCAGACCCGTCGTCTGGACTAGCGGCTTGCGGGGTTACCCGCCCACATAACCTGTCCCCATTTCTCAGCCGGGGGTGGCACGTCACACGGCGCGCCACCCCCGGCCTTTTTGTTTTTGGGCTGGTCGGGAGCCGTTTGTCTCGATCTGTAACATCTAGCCGAGTTTTTTGGTCCTAGCTGTTACAGATTGAGACGAACAGGATTGCTCTTTCCGAAGAATCTAAATCTGTAACACGTAGCCCGCTTTTGACCGTCTACCTGTTACAAATCGAGACAAACGGAGTAGGACCTAACCCCGTATGTCCCTAACAGTCGAGCGTTCGACCAGCGTACTCGGCACATGAATCGCCTCGATAGACGAGCTCTCTCCAATCGCCGCCTCAAACGCAAGCTTACCGACACCGCGCAAATCAAATCGCAGCGTCGTCAGTCGATTGTGAGGAACAAGTCCCTCGAGTGCGTCGTCGATACCAACCACGCTCACGTCGTCGGGCACGGACAGGCCCGCGTTCTCGAGCGCGGCGATAACGCCCAGCGCCATCTGGTCATTTGCCGCAAGCACGGCAGTCGGCGCCTGCGACCCGCCGGCAAGCACCTCGGCCGCAATCCGCTCGCCCATGGCGTACCCACTGTCCGCACTCCAATCGCCACGCAGCATCGGAGCGGCATCGACATGAGCACGACCCAGCGTATCGCGCCAACCGGCCTCACGAAAACGCGAGGAAATCGAGTTTTCCGGACCCGCCACAAACCGCATATTCAAGTGACCATGTTCCAGCAGATAATTGGTCAACAGCTCGCACGAACCATACTGGTCGGAGTCGATCGTCGTGCAGCGCGGATGCGCATACATGGACAGGATGACCGTTCGCACTCCCGGCTGGGGAACAAACTCCTCAAAATCGGGAGCCATGCGGTTCATGTTGAGAATCATGCCGTCGACGGGTCGCTCGACCATGCGGCGCGAGGCATCGGCAAGTGTATAGGGCTTGTCGCCGCCCATCTCGATCATAGTGACGGCAAAATCGTGCTCGCGCGCCGCTTGCATGATACCCTCGAGCGTCGCCAGGTTACCGACACGTGTGATGTTGTACATGCACAGGCCAATAGAACGATACGACCCGCCGCGCAACGCCGCTCCAGCAAAATTGGGACGAAAGCCCAGCTCTTCCATGGCGGCCAGCACACGCTTGCGCGTCTTTTCCGTCACGTTGGGCATACCGTTGACCACGCGAGACACAGTCTGGCGGCTCACGCCAGCGAGCGCCGCAACCTCTGCCGCGCTCGCCGAATGACCATTCCTTGTCTGCTGAGCCATGCCTTCCACGCTAACCTGCTTCCCAACTATTCCCCGCGCCCATGGCGCATCGTACATACATCGATAACGTGCTCATGATACCCGAGCCATATACCACAACATGAAAACTTCTGTCAATCAAAACCGCTTACCGAACAAATACAACCGTTCGCGGCTGTTTGAAGTTGTTTTGTTTCTATACATCCCAGCCGGATGTTAACGTGCTCATTGTCAAATGTTCACGTGCTCATTTTGGTTCTAATCATTTTAAGATAGTGTTTATCGGGCTTTTTCACCGCTGAACGCTAACCAGGGAGCCTCCTGAGCGCAAACGCACAATATCGAACAGCGAGACGAGAGGGTGTATGCATATGTCTTTGCTAAACCGCGTACAGCAGCTGCCGAAGGGCTTTGTTTGGGGCGCCGCAACCGCCGCGTACCAAACGGAAGGTTCCACGAAGGTGGCAGGCAAGGGTAAGACCATGTGGGACGATTACCTTGTCGCCCAGGGTCGCTTTTTGCCCGACCCGGCCAGTGATTTCTACAACCGCTACGAGGAGGATATCCGCCTTTCTGCCGAGCATGGACTCAACGCCATCCGTGTGTCCATCGCCTGGACCCGCATCTTCCCCAACGGCGACGATGCCGAGCCCCTCGCCGAGGGCGTTAAGCACTACCACGAGCTGTTCGCCTGCTGCAAAAAGTATGGCGTCGAGCCCTATGTGTCCCTGCATCACTTTGACTCCCCCGCCGCCCTGTTCAACCAGGGCGACTGGCTCAACCGCAAGACCGTCGACGCCTATGTGCGCTATGCCGAGTTCTGCTTCCGCGAGTTCCGCGAGGTCAAGAATTGGTTCACCATCAACGAGCTCATCAGCCTCTCGCACTCCCAATACATCCAAGGCAACTTCCCGCCCAACCATCACTTTGATGTGACGAGCGGCATCCAGAGCCAGCACAACGAGCTCGTTGCCCACGCCCGCGCCGTCAACCTGTATAAGGATCTTGACGAGACCGAGCACCTGGGCGGACGCATTGGCATGGTCAACGTCCTGACGCCGGCATATCCTGCCACAGACTCGCCCGCCGACCAGCACGCCGCCGACCTGTACAACGCCTTCTACACCGACTTCATCATGGACGGCGCCTTCCTGGGTCACTACTCCGCGCGCACCCTCTCACTCATCAACGAGATTCTGCGTGCCAACAACGCCACACTTACGGTTGAGGACAGCGACATGGAGGAGCTCGCCAAGGCGGCGCCCCGCAACGATATGTTCGGCCTCAACTACTATCAGTCGGCGTTTATCGCCGCCTACGATGGCGAGTCAACCAACAGCTTTAACGGCACCGGAGACAAGGGCACCTCGTGCTTTAAGTTTAAGGGCGTCGGGCAGCAGGTCGATATGCCGGGTATCCCCACCACCGACTGGGATTGGCTCATCTACCCGCAAGGCCTCTACGACACGCTCAAGCACATCAGCGCCACCTATCCCAACCTCCCCGTCATCTATATCACCGAAAACGGCCTGGGCCACAAGGACCCCGAGCCCGACGCAAACGGCATCGTCGCCGATCCCGAGCGCATCGACTTTGTCGACCAGCACATGGAGAAGGTGCTCCAGGCGCGCGCCGAGGGCGTCGACGTCCAGGGCTACTTTATCTGGAGCCTGCAGGACCAGTTCTCGTGGGCCAACGGCTATAACAAGCGCTACGGCCTGTTCTACATCGACTTCGACACGCAAAAACGCTACATCAAGCAGTCGGCACTCTGGTACAAGGAGCTCGCCGACACTATGGCGGACGCGCAGTAGCGCATCGCCTCGCTTTCCCCCGAGAAGGGAGCGGCCCTATGCGATACAAACCCAGCCGCTCCCCTCTCTCCCCTGGGACCGACCCCGCCTGCACCCGGGCTTTTAGCAAGCGGGAGACCATATAGGTTTTCAACGTCCATGCCATTAAGATTTCATGCAAAGAGGAGCGTGAACTATGGAATCGATCGTTAAGTTCTTGGAGAAAGGTCAGCCGTACTTCGACAAGGTCTCTAAGAACATCTACCTTCAGGCCATTAAAGACGGCTTTTTGGCAGCAATGCCCATCATCCTGTCTTCTTCTGTCTTCCTGCTTATTTCGACCCTGCCGGGCGTTGTCGCCACGGTCGGCGGCTTTACGCTGCCCGACTGGTGGAACGTCGACGTCGTGAACTTCTGCAACAAGGTTTACAACTTCACGATGGGCGTCGTGGGCATCATGGTCGCCGGCACCACCGCAAGCGCGCTGACCGGCTCCAAGAACCGCCGCATGCCTGCCGGCAAGGCCATCAACGCCACGAGCACCATGGTCGCCGCCATGTGCGCTATGCTCATCTTGGCCGTTACCCAGACGAGTGCCAAGATCGACGGCGCCGATGTCTCGGTGTTCTTTACCGACAACATGGGCACCAAGGGCCTGCTGAGCTCCTTTGTCGCCGCATTTGCCACGGTCAACATCTATGCCTTCTGCATTAAGCGAGACATCACCATCAAGCTGCCCAAAGAAGTCCCCGGCGCCATCGCCCAGAACTTCCGCGACATCTTCGCCTTCAGCTTCTCCATCCTGTTTGTCGCCGTCATCGACGTTATCTGCCGCACCTGCTTGGCCGTCCCGTTTGCCAACGTCATCTCCACGCTGGTGAGCCCGCTGTTCGCCGCTGCCGATTCCTACGCCGGCCTCGCCCTCATCTGGTTCATGATCCCGCTGTTCTGGTTCATGGGCATCCACGGCCCCTCGGTCGTTAAGCCTGCCCTCAACGCCGCGCTGTTTGGCAACATCACCACCAACCTCGCCACGCTGCAGGCCGGCGGTCACCCCGCCCTCGCCTTGACCGAGAACTTCGGTAACTACATCGGCGAACTCGGCGGCACCGGCGCCACGTTCATTGTCCCGATCATCTTCCTGCTCTTTATGCGCTCCAAGCAGCTCAAGGCCGTCGGCAAAGCCTCTGTCGTACCCGTGATGTTCGCCGTCAACGAGCCGCTGTTGTTCGCCGCGCCCATCATCCTCAACCCGTACTTCCTGATCCCGTTCCTGTTTGCCCCCGTGGCCAACGTCCTCATTGGTAAGTTCTTCATCGACTTTTTGGGCATGAACGGCTTCATCTATGCCATGCCGTGGGCACTCCCCGGACCGATCGGCACCTTCATCGACACCAACTTCCAGCCGATCTCTCTGGTCCTGGTTGTCGTCCTGCTGGTCGTTGACTTCTTGATCTACTACCCGTTCTGCAAGGCCTACGACAACGTCCTGTGCAAGCAGGAGGCCGAGACCCTGGCCGAAGAAGAGGCCGAGGAGACCAAGGCTGTCAAGACCGCTGCCGCCCCCGCCGTTGAGGCTCCTGTTGTCGAGACCGCTTCTGCCACCGAGGCCTCCGCAGCTCCGTCCGCCCTTAAGGGCAAGGATCTGAGGGTTCTGGTTCTGTGCGCTGGCGCCGGCACCTCTGCACTGCTCGCCAACGCGCTTAAGGAAGGCGCCGACGAGCTGGGCATCGACATTACCGCCAACGCCGGTGCCTACGGCAGCCACTACGCCATCATGGACCAGTACAACGTCATCGTCCTGGCTCCGCAGGTTCGCACCTATTACAACGAGATGAAGGCCGAC
Organism: Collinsella sp.; assembly: GCA_014871645.1. GTDB lineage: Bacteria > Actinomycetota > Coriobacteriia > Coriobacteriales > Coriobacteriaceae > Collinsella. The sequence continues at coordinate 109,887 of WGSN01000005.1, read as the reverse complement.
ACCGACCGCCTGGGCATCACGCTGCTGTCGCCCAAGGGCAAACAGTACATCGACCTCACTAAGGATCCCAAGGGTGCCGTCGCCTGGATCGAGGAAAACCTCGAGGCATAAGACGCTGACACCACCTGCCGCTTGCAGACAATAAATGGCCCGTGCATCGATGTGTGATGCGCGGGCCATTTTGTTTAGACCGCACCCGTCCTCCTGTTCATCTCAATCTGTAACATCTAGCCGAGTTTTTCGGTCCTAGCTGTTACAGATCGAGATGAACGCACAGGCCAAGCCGAAAATCTCAATCTGTAACATGTAGACCACTTTTGACCGTCTAGTTGTTACAGATCGAGACAAACGGAATAAGCCGGGCCAAAAATCTCGATCCGTAACATCTAGCCGAGTTTTTGGGTCCTAGCTGTTACAGATTGAGACAAACGGAATAGGCCGAGCACGTCTACGCCCGCAAGTCCTTTACGCTGGAACGCTCGACCAACACGCCCGAGACGAGCGTACGGCTTCTGGAGCTCGGGGCTTCCAGACCTGCGACGACCTCATTAAGCGCACGGACGCCCAGTTCGCGGTGACGGAACTTCACTGACGTCAGAATCGAGTTGGGAATCGTCTTGTAGAGCTCATCGTCGAAGCCGATCACGGACACATCATCGGGCACACTCAGACCCTTGTCACGCAGAGCCATCATCACGCCGTTTGCCATGCAGTCGTTAGCAGCGAGGACCGCCGTGCAATCGGGCTTATCGGCAAGCACAAGGCCCGCGGCATAGCCACTATCCGCATTCCAATCGCCTTGCAGAGGCTCGGGCGGCTCAATGCCACGCGCCTCGAGCGCCGCTCGCCAACCTTTCATACGGCACTGGCTCGACAGCGCTTCTTTCTTACCAGAGACGAAGTACACGTTCTTGTGCCCGTGATTCAAGAAGTACTCGCACGCCATGCGCGCGCCGCCCTCTTGATCGTCACTGACGGTGGAGCAGGTAGGATGTTCCATCGGTGTGATAATCACCGTCTTGAGGTCTTTCGGTGCCTCAAAAGTATCAAAGTCATCGACCATCTGACGCAGGTTGAAGATCATGCCATCAACAGGCAGCTGCGACATCCTACGCGCCGCTTCGGCAAGGGTCATCTTCTCCCCCGCCCGCTTTTTGATCATCGTGAGCGCAAAGCCGCGTTCTTCGGCGGCATCTGCGATACCGTCAATCATGTCCACGGCACCGCCCGACAAGTGGAACAGCACCACGCCGATGCACCCGTAACGGCCCAACTTGAGCGAACGCGCGGCAAAGTTCGCCCGGAACCCGAGCGCTTCCATTGCGGAATGGACCTTATCGCGTGTCGACTCTCGCACACTACCGGGCTCGTTAATCACACGCGAAACCGTCTTGAGAGAAACACCCGCGGCAATCGCCACATCGTTCATTGAGACATTTTTCTTGTCCATCGTTGCCACTACTTCTCCACTCGGTTCTCTATCGCTTGTTTTTTGCGTTCTAGCATACACCACCTGCCTGACTGATAAATCAACCGTTTACCGGACAATATCGACCGCTCACCCGTATATCCTTGTTGCTCTTCCAAAAATGTCTTACGTTGTCATTAACGAAATGACAACGTTGTCATTTCGCAATGCCTTCCTTGAGCAGGAAGGTTTCCGGGCAGTCCTGACCATCCATCGACGACCAGTTCCATCCACATGCATCGCGCATCAAGTAGCAAAGGAGCTCTATGGACGCCATCGTAAAGATGCTCGAAAAGCATCAGCCGTTCTTTGAGAAGATCTCGAGGAACATCTACCTCCAGGCTATTAAGGACGGATTCCTTGGGTGCATGCCCATCGTCCTCACCTCTTCGATCTTTCTGCTCATTGCCACCCTTCCCGGCGTAGTCGGTATCACGCTGCCCCAGCCGCTCATCGACTGGTGCAACAAGCTGTACAACTTCACCATGGGCGTCATGGGCATCATGGTTGCCGGCACCACTGCCAAGAACTTTACGGCTTCCATGAACCGTCGCATGCCCGCCGGCAAGGTGCTCAACGACGGCTCCACCATGGTGGCCGCCCAGTGCAGTATGCTTTTGCTCGCCGTTACGCAGTTCACCACCAAGTTCAACGGCTCCGAGCTTTCGGTCTTCGACTGCACCAGCATGGGTACGCGCGGTCTGTTCTCGGCCTATATCGCCGCGTTCATCACCGTGTGGGTCTACAAATTCTGCGTCTCGCGCGATCTGACCATTAAGCTGCCCAAGGAGGTCCCGGGCGCCATCGCTCAGAACTTCCGCGACATTATCCCCTTTGGCGGCGCTGTCATTATCTGCGGCATCATCGATGTGGTTGTGCGCAACCTCATGGGCGTTCCGTTCTCCGAGCTGCTCATCAAGCTGCTCTCCCCGCTCTTCACTGCGGCAGAAACCTATCCTGGCCTCATCCTTATCCAGGCAGCCACCGCGTTCTTCTGGTTCATCGGCGTCCACGGCCCTTCGATTGTCCAGCCGGGCATCGACCCCATCCGTCTTGCCAACCAGGCCGAGAACCTGCAGGTTCTGCTGGCCGGTGGCCACCCCGCCCACTCCCTCACCTTTAACATGTCGCTCGTGGGTGAGTTCGGCGGCACTGGCGCTACGTTCATCGTGCCGCTTCTGCTGATTCTCTTTATGAAGTCCAAGCAGCTCAAAGCCGTCGGTAAGGCCTCGATTGTTCCTGTTGCCTTTGCTGTCAACGAGCCGCTGCTCTTTGGCGCGCCGATGATCCTTAACCCCTACATGCTCATCCCCTTTGTTGCCGCCGGCTGCGTCAACGTGAGTGTTGCCAAGTTCTTTATCGACAATGTGGGCATGAACGGCTTCTCCTTCGTGGTGCCTTGGGCTACCCCTGCCCCCATCGGCATCTTCATCACCACAAACTTCCAGCTTATCGCCCTGGTGTTTGTTGCAATCATCATCTTGCTGGACGCTATCATCTACCTGCCGTTCTTGAAGGCATACGATAAGCTGCTCTGCGACCAGGAGGCCGAGCGCGCCGCCGAGCTGGGTCTCGAATCCGATGGTGCTGCCACCATCGCTGCCAACGCCCCTGCGCCCGCTGTCGAGCAGACCGCCGCTGTCACCGCTTCCGTCGAGCCGACCGCCGCTGTCACCGCTTCCGTCGAGCCGACCGCCGCTGCCGCCGACAGCAAGCCTGTCGCCGATCAGCCCGAGCCCGCCGCCGACGCATCCGCTAAGAAGGACGTCGACGGTCTGAAGGTCCTCGTCCTGTGCGCCGGCGCCGGCACCTCTGCCATGCTTGCCAATGCCATCAAGGAAGGTGCTGCGCAGACCGGAGAGAACATCGCTTCCTCCGCAGGCGCCTATGGTCAGCACACTGCCATCATGGATCAGTACGACGTCATCGTGCTCGCCCCGCAGGTTCGTAGCTACTACAACGACATGAAGGCCGACACCGATCGTCTGGGCATTAAGCTGCTCGCCCCGCGCGGCAAGGAATATATCGACCTTACCCGCGACCCCACTGGCGCCATCAAGTGGCTCCGCGAGAACCTCGACTAGTTCCTCCCTCTGTTGGTGCCCGGATCACCAGTTCGGGCACCTCTCCCTATTCGTATCCCACAGAAAGGATGACTCATGACCAATCCCATGAAGTTCCCCGACGGCTTTGTGTTTGGCGGCGCCACCGCCGCTTACCAGGTTGAGGGCGAGACCCGCACGCACGGCAAGGGCAAAGTGCCCTGGGACGATTTCCTGGCAGCCCAGGGTCGCTTCTCCCCCGATCCTGCAAGCGACTTCTACAACAAATATCCGGTCGATATCGACTTGTGCCAGCGCTTTGGCATCAACGGCATCCGTGTCTCCATCGCTTGGAGCCGCATCTTCCCCAACGGCACTGGTGAGATTAACCCCGAGGGCGTTGCCTTCTATCACGAGCTCTTTGCCACCTGCAACAATGCCGGCGTTATCCCCTATGTCACGCTCGATCACTTTGATACGCCCGAGGCCTTCTACCAGGACGGTGGCGAGGGCTTCCTGACGCGCACGACCATCGATGCCTTTGTCGAGTACGCCAAGTTCTGCTTTGCCGAGTTCACCGAGGTCAAGCACTGGTTCACGTTTAACGAGATTCCCGCGACCGCCGAGGGCAGCTTTATCGTCGGCAACTGGCCGCACGGCGAGAAGTACCGCCTGGACAAGGCCTTCCAGCTCATGCACAACATGATGGTGGCCCACGCCAAGGCTGTCGTCGCCTTCCATGAGGGCGGCTTTGAGGGCGAGATCGGCATTGTCCAGAACCTGGAGCCCAAGTATCCCCTCGATCCCAACAACGCCGCCGACTGCGAGGCAGCTCGCATGGCCGACGTCATCAACAACCGCTGGGTACTCGACGCCACCTTCCGCGGCCACTATGCAGCCGATACCATGGAGGCTGCGACCAAGCTGGCCCATATCGCCGGCGGCGAGCTCGACGTTCGTGACGAGGATATCGCCGCGCTGACCGCCGCGCTCCCCTACAACGATTGCCTGGGCGTCAACACCTACAAGTGCCAGTTCCTGCGTGCCGCCGAGGGCGAAAACGACATCAACCACAATGGCACCGGCGACAAGGGCTCCTCGCGCTGGTTCCTCAAGGGCGTGGGCGAGTCATGCGTGCGCGAAGGCATACCCACCACCGATTGGGACTGGATCATCTATCCCGAGGGCCTGTACGACCTGCTGCTGCGTATTAAGAACGATTACCCCAACTACAAGAAGATCTACATCACCGAGAACGGCATGGGCTATAAGGACGACTTCGAGGACGGCTTTATCGATGACGCCCCTCGTATCGACTACATGCGTCAGCATCTCGCATGGATCCTCAAGGCAATCGACGGCGGCGTGAACGTCGACGGCTACTTTGTGTGGTCGCTGCAGGACCAGTTCTCCTGGACCAACGGCTACAACAAGCGCTACGGCCTGTTCTACATCGACTTTGAGACCCAGAAGCGCTATCCCAAGGCGAGCGCGTACTGGTACAAGAACGTCGCGGAGACCGGCCTGCTCATGGCCTAACTTCAGCCGCGTATCCCCTGTCGGCCGCATGCGAATCCCTCCACGGGTTCGTATGCGGCCTTTTTTGTTTTGGCTCGGCCCGAACAGGCCGTTTGTCTCGATCTGTAACATCTAGCCGAGTATTTCGGCCCTAGTTGTTACAAATCGAGACAAACAGAACGCCCGAGCAGAAATATCTAAATCTGTAACACGTAGCCCACTTTCGACCGTCTACCTGTTACAGATCAAGACAATAAGATAGTCGAATCCGAACTTTCCAAGCAGTTATGAAGCACGGTTTCTAGTTTTCAGTATCACGAACATACTTTCGGTATCATTTGATACCGATATGATACCGAAAACATATTCGGTCCCGCTGGAGGACTTCGTACGCTACCCAACCAAGTTGCAGGTTCACGAACTCCGTCGATCTTCCGAGCGCCCACGAATTCCTATTTGCGCGTCAAATCGCATCTCGTTGACACGTAAAATGACGCGCAAAATGGCGTTTTAACTTTTATGTGTCATTCTGCACGTCAAATTGAAGCGATAATCCCCGCGTCGGCAGAGGGCAGAAGTATCGCCTGCAGCGCTAGCTAGCAAATGACCTGCGTGTGTTCCTCGATGGCGGCGCGATCCTCGGCGGCAATACCCGGCTCGCACACCACGGCGTCCAAATTGTCCAGGCGGCAGAAGGTGTAGAAGTCGCGCTTGCCGATCTTGCTGGAGTCGGCGATCAGATAGCGCGAGTCGGCCTTGCTAAAGGCGAGCTGCTGGATACGGCCCTCGTCCATGTTGGACGTAGATACGTCACCGTCCAAGATGCCGTTGGCACCGATAAACGCCGCGTCGATGCCCAGCGCACGCAGGGTATCCTCGGCCGTTGGCCCCACAAAAGCGGCAGTGCGGCGACGGTACATACCGCCCACGAGACACAGGTCGCAGTCCTCGCGCGCCTCGAGCAGGTTAAACACCGAAAGCGAATTGGTCACGATGCGCAGGCGAAACGCCGGCAGCATCGAGGCCATCTGCTCAACCGTGGTGCCTGTACCCAAAAAGATGGTCGAGCTCTCCTCGATAAGCTCCACAGCGCGGCGCGCGATCTGCAGCTTTTCCTCGGCATGCTTAGTGCGCTTTTCGCTGTGCGAATACTCATGGCGCAACATAGCGTGGGGACGTCCCTGTGCACTACGGGCGCCGCCGTGCACGCGCTCGATCTCGCCCAGGCTCGCAAGTTCCTCAAGGTCGCGGCGAATCGTCATATCCGAAACGCCCAGCGCATCCGAAATCTCCTTGACCGAGACCGTGCCCTGCTCTTCGAGCAGCTGACGAACCTTATCCTGTCGCTCTGCCTTAATCACGATGAATCCTCGCCGTTCTTTGCGCGCATATCATTCAAACAGTAACGAACAAATTGTATCAGACTCGCGCGCGTCAAAAATCAACGCCCGCACAGCTCCAATCATCACTTTTTTGGGAAAAATACCCCCTGCTTTAGTGGGGTGTAGTGATAATCTCGCCTGTTCGCGCTACAGTTTGTCCGAAATACCTCGATGTTAGGAACCAAATGATCACTTCCGAGCTTTTCGGCACCGCGCCGTGCGGTACCTCCGTTCATCGTTACACCCTCAACGGGCCCGAGATCTGCGTTCGCATTATGGACTATGGCGCCACCGTGCTGGGTATCGATGTGCCCGATATTCCCGGCAACGTGCGCGATGTTGTGCTGGGCTTCGATAAGCTCGAGGATTACTTTGACAACCCCGCCTGCTTTGGCGCGACCATCGGTCCCGTGGCAAACCGCACCGCGGGTGCCACGATCACCATCGACGGCACGGACTGGCACATGCCGGCCAACGAAGGCGTCAACAACCTGCACAGCGATCTTGAGCATGGTCTGCACAAGCGCGTATGGGACGTTGAGCTCGACGAGACTCACAACGCCGTGCGCATGACCACCTCGCTTAAGGATGGCGAGCTGGGCCTGCCCGGCAACCGAACCTTTACGGCTGTCTTTACCGTTACGCGCACCGGCGTCTTCCGCATCGAGTATGGTTGCGAGAGCGACCGCGCCACCTACGTGTCCATGACCAACCACACGTACTTTAACCTTGCCGGCCATAACGCCGGCATGGACTGCGAGCACTTCTTTGTTGCTAACGCTGCTCACTACCTGCCCATTAACGAGCAGAATATCCCCACCGGCGAAATCGCTCCGGTCGAGGGAACACCGTTTGACTTTCGCGATCTGCGCCCCGTCGCACCCGGCATGGAGGCCGACGACCCGCAGATCAAGCAGGCCCGTGGCTATGATCACTGCCTGTGCATCGATGGCTATCAGTACGGCCGCAGCCTGCGCCGTGCGATGCACGTCGAGGAGATGTGGACCGGCCGCGAGCTGGACTACTACACCACTGCCCCGGGCGTGCAGCTCTACACCGGCAACTGGCTGGGCGACGAGCACGCCAAGGACGATGCCAACTATGGTTGGGGCGCCGGCTTTGCCCTCGAGGCCGAAATGTACCCCGACACGCCGCACCAGCCGCTGTTCCCGCAGGGCATTGTGGGTCCGGGTCACCCCTACAGCAATATGATCGAATACCACTTTATGAGGCACTAAGCCCACAGCAGCGCCCGCCGGCACCACCGCCGGCGGGCGCTGTTTCATGCCTAAATCCTTTTTTCGATGCCACCGAATTGGTGACATAACAAAACTATGCCGAATTACTACGATGAACCCACGATGTCCGTCCACGCGCTGGTTTATGAAAAATTAGCAACTCGTCTACCTGCGGTTTTATTCTCCGCAAATTTGACATGCTCGGCGATAAGCAATTCATCGTAGTAAACCGGCATAGTTTTGGCAGACGGCGCCACACAGACCCCCTACGAAGGTAATATGATTCTTTTCCCTCCGTCCCCAAGGGTTCAATTGAGCAAGGCTTCGATGGGGTCGGGGGCGGAACTGGGGAGATAGCGGATTTCTAGTTCAATGCCGAGCTTTTGCAGCTCTCTGAGAGCAGTGACGTCTGTGTCGTCTACGGCAACCGCGGGCGTTATGAGGCGCTTGCCCTCCCCTGCTTGCATGTGACCGATGCTGATCTTGGTAATGGGCACACCGCCCTTGACCAGCGCGAGCGCATCCGCGGGCGACGCCACCATGATGAGAATCCATTGACGCGGCGTTGCGGTATGAATGATATCGATGGTCCTTTGCACCGAGAAAAACCGTGTCCAAACGCCTTCTGGCGCCGCCGCCCTCATTGGTGCCCATTGGCGCGAATCCGCCGCGATCTCATCGTTAACGATTAGGACAAGGTTGGAGCCCACGGCCTCGTTCCACAGCTCAACATCTTGCCCGTAAATGAAACGGTCATCGATACGCGTGAGAAGGATCTTGGGTTGAGCCATCGCTGCCCCATTCTCTTTGAGACCCGTAAGAGCAAGACATCACGTCTCCAATATTAGTGCATTTAAAGTGAGAAAAGCCGTCAGAACACTTGCACGGATGTGCGATGTCCCGTATCATAGACAGCCGTTGACGCCTCAGTTGCGTCACCACATGGCCGCCAGCGTAGCTCAGTTGGTAGAGCACCGCTCTCGTAAAGCGGGGGTCACCGGTTCGAGCCCGGTCGCTGGCTCCATTGCATTAGTGCAGCTCAGAAGCGTAATTGCTTCTGAGCTTTTTTGTTTTCGCGTCTCTTTCCTCCTTCTCCGAGGAGTGAAAAAGGGGTGAAAAACTTTTTTAACTGTTTTCCATAAATAGTTAGCATCATCCAACGTTCACATTAGATCGAACAACAATCCTGTTACGCATAGCCTAATTCCGCTGAGTATCAGAGAAGAACGTCCGGATTATATGCATCCAGCTTCGCTTCTCCAGTCGCCAGTGGCTCCTCCAGCCGGTCAGCATATTCAACAATAGAGCCGTAGAATATGGGAGTAAATCCGAACTTTTCGATAAAGAGGGGTTCCGCTACGTCAATCCTCTTCTTGGCAACCGCGGCCTCATCCTTTTCATAGTACCCAGTGCCAGGAATCCGCTCGTTTGCCTGCGGCAAGCACTTAAGCTGCCTACACAAGCGCGCCGACCCCTTTGAAAGACCCATAAAGGTGATAGCACCAGAGATTACGCCACCGACGCCCACAACAACCTTGCCAGCGGCATCCCCCACCGTCTGCTTTGTTATCTTGATACCCATGAAGCTCAAGAGCTTCTTCAGGATCGGATACCAACTGGTCTTGGTTAGCGACTGGCGAGCGACCTTTTTCGCGACCGCCTCTTGGGCGTTTTTGGCGATTACGGTTAGCATCGAATTCGCGCTACCTACACCCATCATCACACCGAGCAACACTGCCATTTCGTAGAGAGTCTCGTCATCAACGTCGTCACATTCTTCAAAAAAGGTCTGCCAGCCATACAGGTATGCCAGTTTCTGCATAATCCTGAATGCGTGCACGTAGTATTACGTAATATCGGCAGGAATGGTGCCCACCATCGCGACACCTCCGGGAAGACCCGCTGCAAAGGAAAAGGCGGTTGACTTCTTTGCCTCATAATCAATTTCTTCTCTAGCAATTCTATCGATCAGGCCCACATCGATTCCGGCGGTAACGGGGGTCGTTTCCACGGCAAACTCGACGACATCTTTATGGACACCCTTCCTCCTCAGCTCCGAGCGGAGGAAATGGGGCCGATCAATTCTCACTCCCTTAAGCCGAGCAACTTTTTTCATAAAGTCAATCAAAAATCTCTGGGCCTCCGCCAACTGCTCATCGCTCTTGTCTTTTAACTCTGCAAAAGCCGAATCAACGAGAACAGCGACCCCAAGGCCCTCGCCCTCGTTTTTCTTTCCAAGCAGCCTGACGTCCATACAGCCTTCCAATCAACGCGCCGCGCGGGCTATCGCGTTCTGCGACAGGCCGGACGCACGGAGCCTGAGGGCCTCCCTGGCCCTTATCCTTCTCGCCATGCTGTACCTCCTTGGTCTCGGCTGCATGGACAGCCGGAACGTACCAGGGGGACGGTGCCGACGGGAATATCGGCGGTGCCGAACGGCAATATTCGGGATGTGAGCGGACGGTGTGTAAGCGCAATATCGCCGGTGTCAAAGAGGACAATTACTCAAACAGGTGAAGGAGGGCATCGAGGAGGATAAGGAGATTTACGGTGGCAATTAAGAAGCCAACTCGCCGCGTCATGCCCGTTGGAGAGGCGAGCATGACCCTCATGGGTAATCAAGACACACGAAACAAAGGGGATTCGACAAGTCGCAAGAAAGGGGAGTGCATCACCTTTTGGGTTACGGAAGAGCAGAAGCAAGAGATGAGCACCTACGCGGCGGAACACAACACCACGGTATCAAGGATCATCATCGAAGGCCTTGAGATACGCATGGGTAAAGGGCAATCATTATAGCTTAGCCTTCTGCAATTGCTGCGACTCGATGCGGTCCTATCGATTTGCGCAACGGTGTGACGCGTTATCTAGACTGACGATCGTTTCCGCTGCATTTGCCAGCTCATTATCATGTGAAACAATGATAATGAGCTGTTTCAATTTGTTGTTTCTGACATACGAAGCGAGTTCGGCTCGGCTTGTTTCATCCAATCCAGTTGTAGGCTCATCGAGCACCAAGACTGATGGATTACGGGAAATTGCCGACCACAAGTATACACGGCGCAGCTCACCACCCGAAAGTTCAGGACAACGTTTCTCAAGCAAGCCCTCTATGCTGGTTGTCAACGACGGTAGCTCATTCATATGCTGGTGCTTTGTAAAAAATGGGGTGTTGAAATAATCCAACAGGTCCCGAACCGTCTCATCTGGAGCGAAGCACGGTTGGGGGCAGCACGATATCGTGTCTGAACGTATGTAATCCAAATTGCATTTTTCAATCGGCATGTCGTTGTATGTTACTTTGCCTGCCGATGGATACAGCCCAAGGAGCAGGTAAAGGAGCGACGTTTTTCCTCTTCCATTTTCTCCGGTTATGCAGTATGTTCCAGGGCCGGAGAAATCGAAGGAAAATCCGTCAAGAACCTTTCGGGGAGATCCGTCTGGAAGGGGTACCGTAAAATCCAACTTGGAAACAGAAATGCGATTTATTGTGTCAATCTTGACTAAACCTGTCTGATCTTGCTCTGGTTCCGGTCCTACCTTTCCCATGGCGCTCATCCTGTCCCACGAAGCCTTGGCATCCTGATAGGACTTGAACAGGTTCATCGTGTTTTTCAAGGTTTTAAATAGGACGGCAAAATATGCACCGACGATGGTGTATTCGCCTATCGTCATGGTTCCATTGATGATTCGCACTCCGGATACGATGAGTATTATCGCTTGAAACACGGCAGCAAAAAGGCTGTCAATCGATGTTAGTGAGAATGAGAGCTTTCCCGAGTGCAAGACCTTTGGAAAATACTTTTCAAATCCGGTGTCAAGTGCTAGCTCGCTTTTATTGTATGAAGACGTTAACTGAATGTTGAGAATCTGATTCAACTGCGATGCTATTACGGCATAGAAAGCGCTATCTGCCTCCTTCTTCTCGTACATGACTTTATATAGAAGCTTTCGCAATCCGGTAATAACGAAGAGATATGCCACAAGAAGGAGGATGGAGAATAGTGCGAGGAGTGGATCAACCGACCATATGACGAGCAACACGAAAGGAATGGCGACAACAGACAGGGGAGCGCTGATAAAGTTTGTTAGAACGAAAGAAGAAACAACACCTGAGTCAGTGAAAATCCTTTGCGTCGTATAGGCTGAGTCGGTTGTTCGGTTCGTCAGAAAATTAACTCGCTCAAAGCGCAAGACGGTTTCCCTGAGTAGGTCAAAAGAAAGCTTTGTGGATATACGGATAGATAACGTTCCTGCAAAATATGAAAATAAGGCAGAAAAGACCCCTATTGAAGCTACGAGGAGCGCAAAAAGCACAGCATCCTTCTCGCTGCGATTGGCAAGAAGGAAATCTAAGAACTTTCCGTTCACATATGGTGCGGCATAGGAAAGGGCGATTCCAATCGTCGTGATGGCAATGAACGTGAAAGCACCCTTTGTTTTACTAAACTTCGATAAGACGTACCGAATCAAGAATGGCCCCAATCTATCAGGTATGAAATACCAACTGATGACACCTTACACCGCGATTCGGTGGAAACGAAGCGGCGACTAATCGGCACGAGCGCTTCCATAGAGAGTCTTTGCGAGCTGGATCCTCATAGAAACGGGAATTTTATGTTCGATCAATAGGCCGCGCACGGCAGTCGGACGGCTGAAAAATAAAACAGCCGTCCGACTAAAGCTGTTTATTTTTTCATTGTTTGTTGGGCATGCGCCTGAAGTTTCATGCAATAGGAAATCCATTATGACCATGGTCGAAATGTGAACACTACGATCGTTAGCAAGGAGACGCCAAGACCGGCAAAGATTATGATGAGCGGCAGAATGAAAGCCGCCGATGCCGATAATGGGATTTGGGACGCAAAGGCAATGATGCCCGCGAGAACGAGACCGGCTCCCGTCAACGCTATTCCGAGTCCGACCAATCTGGCAACAAGAGGAATCTTCTCGCTTGGAATATGAGCGATATGGTAACTGTGAATCAGGCCGGGATTGCCGGTCTTTACCATTAACACCCCGACAACGAGACAGCAGATTCCTCCTACCATGCCGCCAATGGATGATCTTAGCGCTTCAGGACTCATTGCTCGTCTTGGCCACCTTGCTCGCTGAGGGGAAGTGCTGCGGCAAAAGTGATGAGGACCAGTTCATAGGCTCCAACTGCGGTGACTCCGACCGCCACATTTGCTCCCCACACGATGTAATACATGTCGAACCAAGTTTCCGTTCCAAGAGTCGATGCTCTGGTCGGATTCATGTTGTCTACTACGGGCTTCTCGTACATTTAACCCAACATCTCCTTCAACGATGAGTTCAACAGTTCATCCGCGGTATCATCAATCAGGTCAACGTGTAGATCACCTCCCATATCTATATCGCAAATTGTGTCGGACATACGCTCCATGTCGTCAATGGTCCACATGTGGTTACAGAGGTCTTGAACCAGTTTTGTGGACCAAATTGAGCTAAGTCCGTTGTTCCAGTAATCCTCAAGAGGGTGGTTTCTGATGTTGCCAACCACTAACGGGATATACGGAGAAACGACGATGTCGCCGTTTGCGTGCACTGAAACCTGATCTAATAGATATCGGTTATCAGAGAAGCGAATTAGATGGTCGACGGGGTCGCCCCATTGCGGTCGGACATTCGGGTGCTTCCGAAGGAAGTCGTCCTCTTGAATGGCGTGAATCAACGTACGGTATTGGGAATAGTCCGGTCTAATAAATGTGTTCTTTCGCGCACGGCCCAAAACCATGAGGGGTTGGACACGTAGTTCGATAAAGTCACCCGGCGTCCTCTTCGGCCTGTTAGATTTGGTGAAAATCTCATCTAATAGTGAGATGACATCGGGAAACTGTTCGGTGTTGAACGACGTGGGCGTAAATGCGATAGCAAGGTGCAAATCGGAATGGTTGAGTACGGTGGCAACTGCTTCTTCGACGATTTCGAAGGCTCCCTCATGTCCCCTCAGCCTATCGTGAGCTGACCCAATGCCGTCTAGGCTAAATTGGATGCTTTTGAGTCCGGAATCTTCTAAATCTCGGAGAAGGGATTCCGTGAGGAGAAGCCCGTTGGTTACCAGGCTCGCTGCAACATTCCCATCTCGCAATATGGGAAGGCAGCGCAAGATATCTTTACTGCGCAACAAGGTTTCTCCTCCACAGAAACACATGCTGTAAAGCGACATGTCTGCCATTTCCTTTGCGAAAACAAAAAGTTCATCTGAGGTCAACTCGTCGTGCATGACCTCATTCTCGCCGCTGCTGTTATAGCAGTGCAGACATCTCAAGTTGCACTTGTTTGTTATGTCAAGGGCGACGTGATGTGGCGCTCTGAGAACGTTGGTGTACTTGTTTTCCGAAACTCGTCCCATGGTTCCTCTTAACAGACTTCTGAAAAACAGTATACATTCATGCAGTCGCCGTCGCTGCACTCACCTGGAAAAGTGCCAGCGCAAGTGAATTCTGGCTCATTGATAAGATTTCGAATTCCTTCGTTTGATGCAATTTCCTTGCTGGTTAGGTTCAGGTGGAAAAAATTGGGAACATCGCAAAATTCTTGACGATAGAAACTGGCCGCAGCGGCAATACATTGAACGGCGATGCTTGCGGGGCACAAAAGAAGACAGATGTCTGCGTATCTGAGTAAAGGATTGCTGGAGGGGGCGAGGCCGAGTAGACCGGTTGGTCTCCCTGACTCATATACAATGAAAAATTCCTTGCTCAGATTGAACAATCCGTTTCGCACCTCTAGCGGTCGTTCATACTGCTCGACGGAAAGAGGCCAACCGTAGACAATTGTGGGACTTTCTGGTTCTGATGAGCTCGCCTGGCTTGCCAGGGAGCAAATCAGGCGAATATCGTTTTCTTGGGCAAGCCGTATATGGGTCCCATTGTCCACGCAAATCTCATCGGCAATGGGTGTGCCATTTTCGGTCGGAGTTTTGACCCATCCTATTAGTCTCGATACGCTGAAACCTCTCATTGCCGAGGCTAAGTCAGATTTGAGCATGTCCGGATTGGCGTCTGGAAACTTGTCGCACATCCGATTAAGGATTGTTTCGACGGTGTTTTTACCATCGCACAGAGAGACGATGTAGCTCCCGCTTCCGTTCAACATGATATAGTTCAGCTCATCGCGTCCGGTTAGAACAGAGCGGTACCCGTTCTTTTCCTCTCTTGAGTATGGGAGAGAAATCGATTTCGGGATAAATCCCCTTATTTCGTCAAAGCTCCATTCCATAATTAATCCCTCCTTGTGTCTGTTTGAATATGAGCCGATTTTAGGCTCTTCGGTAGTTTCTGTGGGCGAGACATCAATTTTTCCGCAGGTGGATGCAGAAAAGTTCCGCATATAATCAAAACCACCCCTAAAAGGGGTGGTTTGCTCTTAGGGTATAACCCTTGGATTTCCGGCACGCGCCTAAAGGCGCCGGCCCTCACGGGGTTCGGGCCGCACTGCAGGTTGACCCGTGGCGGGCCGGTCGAACCGGCGCTATTTGCGCCCCGGCCCCCTATCGAAGGGGTCCTCGTACTCCTTGACGCTCAGCCGGTCGATCGCGATGTCGGCCTTCTCCTGCTCCCGGATGTACTTCGCGATGGTGGCCTCGTTCAGGCCGACGGTGGACACGCAGCGGCCCTCGGCCCAGAACTTCCTGTTGCCGAACTTGTACTTCATGTTCGCGTGCTTGTCGAATATCATCAGCGAGCTCTTCCCCTTCAGGTAGCCCATCACGCTCGATACGCTGTACTTCGGCGGTATCGCCAGCAGCATGTGGACGTGGTCGGGCATCAGGTGCCCCTCGATGATCTCTATCCCCTTGTACTGGCAGAGCTTCCTGAAGATCTCCCCAAGGTCGGACCTTATTTGGTTGTAGATGACTTTGCGCCTATACTTCGGCGTGAACACGACGTGGTACTTGCACATCCACTTCGTGTGCGACAGGCTGTAGGCCTTCTGGGCCATACGCCACCACCGCCCTCTCGACTCGGATTCCTTGCGGCCTGAACAATCGCAAGTGTCCGGCGAGGGGGCGGCTTTGTAAAGCCGTTTGGCCCCACCCGCATAGCGGGTGGTTTCTGATGCGGCGCGCTGCGCGCCCCGCACAGGCTAAAGCCTATAAGGGAAATGGCCCCGAGAGGGGGCCGTTTCCGCGCCGGGCAGGGTAGGATTTCGCTTGCTACATCAACCTACCGGAAAGGCCCTGACGCATGAACAGGATACTAAGCCGCGCGCTCGCGCTGGTCCACACCGTGATCGAGTACGCCAGCATCGACGGCGGCAGGATAATCGTCGGCGTCAGGCCGTGGACGAGTTTCGGGCTGCGGTGCCCAGTCTGCGGGAGGGCGTGCGAATGCTACGACAGGTCGCCAAGGCCGCGGCTGTGGCGCGCGATGGACCTGGCGAGGTCGACCTCTCCGCGCTCGGGCTGCACGAGATGGCGGCGTCCCTGCCCGACTACGTGAGGATGGTCGCCGCGGGCGAGCGGGGCTTCGCCTCCGCCCTCGAGGAGATGACGCGCGTCGAGGTCGCCGCCCGGGAGGTCAGGATCACTAGCCGGCGCATACGGTCGTCGGGGTTCCCCTACGTCAAGGGGCTGGCGGACTTCGACTGGGACTTCCAGCCGTCGGTCCCTCGCGCCGAGATCGAGGAGCTCGCGACCCTCAGGTTCGTGGAGCGGGCCGAGAACGTCCTGTTCGTGGGAAGCCCCGGCGTGGGCAAGACGCACCTCGCCGTCGCGCTGGGCATCGAGGCGGTCAGGGCGGGGCGCGAGGTCAGGTTCGTGGACTGCGCCCGGCTCGTCGAGGGCCTTGAGGACGCCTCGTCGCGCGGCATCCTCAAGAAGAGGCTCAGGTACTACGCCCACTCGAGGCTGCTGATCATCGACGAGCTCGGCTACCTCGACGTCGGCAGCGCGGGCGCGGACCTGCTGTTCCGGCTGATATCGACGCGCTACGAGCAGCGCTCGACGATCATCACCGCCGACGTGGGGATCGGCGGCTGGGGCAGGGTGTTCGGGGACGACGTGGCGGCGAGCGCGATCGCGGACAGGGTGTGCCACCACTGCCACCTGGTCAAGATAGCCGGCAGGTCCTACAGGCTGAAGGACCTGCCGAGGGACGGACCCGCCAGGGCGTGACCGGAATCGGTGAAAATACGTTAGCGCAAGCGGTGAAGCCGCCTTTGCGCTAACGGCGCGTTTGATTAGTGAAACTGGTGAAAATTAGATTGACGCTAACAGGGGCGTGCCCGTCGCGGCGTTTCACGGGGATGTCTCGCGCCATCCCCGGACCCCTTCGCGCCAAAGGGACGAGTCCCCTTGGAACCCCGGGCCGCCGCGGCGGGCCGTGAACGGCGGGACAATCACTCGGCTTCAACTCGCGATCGCCCCGCCGTGTCGCGCCCCGCCGGCTCTCGCTCCGGCTCCGTTCGATGGCTCCCCTGGGTCGCCATCACTGCGCCTCCGCTCACCTGTCCCGTTGCACTCCGGCCGGTTCGGCCTACGCTTCTCGGGGCATGCAAGATATGTATTCCGTGCAACGGAATATCTTGCCCGGCCGAAGCCGGGATGTGCGAACCGCTCCAAAGTCGCTCCCGCAGAACCGTGCAACAGGCTTACCGGCTGTTGCACGGACCTCATATATGAAAGTCAGTCCCGGCCTCTTTCGTCATCCACACCCTCGCGAGCCAGCTCCCACGCGGCCCGCATGGCAAGCTCGACCCCCCTTGCCGTGAACCTCATGATCCGCCCAGTCGAGCGGTTAACGGCGTAGCCGAGCTTCGCGCCGTTAATCTTCCTCGTCTTGCCGAGAGACGCCGAGTGATAGCGGTATTGCAGCGCGCCCTGCTTGGATCGGGCGACCTCAATCCCATCCGATTCCAACCTCCTTGCAAACTCCCTGAAGCGGTCGGGGCAGCTCTTGAGCCTCCCGACCTCCTCTGCCCTCCGGGCGATAATCGCTCGGACTCTTGCGTTCTCGGATTTGTCGGATCTCCCCTTCTTTGCCATCTCGCGCTCCTCGCGGCCGGGCTGGCGCGCGTGCACCTTCGAGTTCGAGAGGCCCCTTTCGAGCTGTCTCAAGCCGTACTCCGTATCGAGCTCCTTCACCGTTCTCACGCGGGATTTCGCCGCCGCCCTCGCCGGCCCGTCGTTCAGGCGCCGCCCAGTCTCGAGGTCCGTCCTATTGATGGCGAGGTGAGCGGCGAATCGGGCCGATCCATCCGACCTGCACCTCTCCTCATGCAGCACAATCACGATCTCCTGATTGGGATAGCGCTTGGCGATGTAGTCCCTCGCGTACTCCATGCAACGCGAGGGCGTCATCGGCCCGCCGTTGCAGGAGCACTCGTCCGGGTTGAAGCCGATCACCTGATGCTGCATGTACGTGCACCTTGCGCCCTGCTTCCCGGGCCGGTTGTGCCCGGCCGCCTCCCGGGTAGCGTCCATTTCCTCGAACCATCGGTCCTCATCGATGATGTGCTGGGTATCGTGGTCCAGGGCTTTCTCCCTGTCCCAATCGAAATACCGCTTGAGGTTTTGGAGGTGCTCCCTGCTCATGACGCTCGTCTGCTTGATTGCGGTCATTTTCCAACTCCCTTCAAAAGCCGTTGTCAGTCGACGAAGAGGCCGGACCATCCGTCGGCAACAGGCGGCTCCGCGGCGTCTCCCTCAAATTCGGGAGTCCAGAGATCGACGCCGTCCTCCCGACCCATTTGTCTTGATATCAACCTGGCCTGGTATTCCATCCTCTTGGCCGCCTCGTGCTCGCGCGTCCCCAGATCGAAGTGCTCCTTCGTCGGCATCCGCGTGCAATCGCAGACGGGAGCTCGGAAGCACCCCGCATGTTCCCTGCCCACGCCGTTCTCCGCGGTCTTCACCACGATCACGCCGTCCTTGTCGGGGGACATCTCAGTCCACTCCCAGGGATGGATCAGGTCGTCGGCGTGCTCGCTGTAGGATGTAGAACCCGTGCCGCCCGAGGGCCCCCTGCTCGAGCTGGTTCCCATGGTGTGCCGCGTCGTCTTTCCGACAAGCTCCGTGAAATACTGGCGGTCCTCGGCCTCGCCCAGCTTCATGGCGACCTTGACGCCGCAGTTCGCCAGGATCTTCTTCCGTCCGTCGCGCTCGCCGTACTTGTTGAGCTGAGAGATATTCTGGACCGCACCCATCCAGAACAGGTCGTACGAGCGCCCGAGGCTGAGGAGGCTCGGCAGGCACTCGACCTTAGGTAGGTTCCCCCATTCGTCACCGAGAATGGACACCGGTCGTGGCAGCTTTCCGCCGGCTGCGTCCGCGATGGAATATACGGCAGCATAAAGCTGCTCGAACAGGACCGCCGCGATCGCGTTGTAGGGGGAGCCCTCGTCCATCACGTGAAGGAACAGCGCGGTCTTCTCGCTCAGGATTCTCCTCGGATCTATATCATCGTCCGAGGTCATGCGCGCAATCGGCGCCGAAGCGTAAATCCTCAGGTTGACCTTGAGCGTGGAGACGATGCTCCTCAACTCGTTACCGCCACTCGAGATGAACTGCGAGGCACGCGAGCGGGCAGGATGCCCCTGCGGCAGGGCTCGGAACAGGCCTTTCAGCGGCTCGCATGGGTCTTCGCCGGCCCCCTCCGTCCCCGAGCATATGATGTGGTAGACCGTCGCGAGGTGCTTGCAGTTCCGCGGGCAGCCCTCGTCCAGCACGGCCAGAAGAATCGTCGCGGCGAGCAGCGACCGCGCGGATTCCGTCCAGTGGCTCGCCTTCGCATCGCTCTCCCCGGCGATGAGCGTACGGGCGACGGCGTCCGCGGCCTGCTCCGCCCCCGGCAGGTCTCCCCCGCTCGCGAGCCTGTCTACCATCTCTAGGGGATTGAACGTGTCGCTCCTCTCGGGGTGCTGGGCATCCAGCAGAAGCACCCGGTAGCCGCGACGCTCCAGCTCGTCGCCCGTCAACTCGATGAGCTCGCTCTTCACGTCGGACACGATGATGGTCTGCGGCCTCGATTCCCCATCATCCACCCCATACGTCAGCAGGTCGATTGTCGGAATCAGAAGCGACCTGGATTTTCCTGCGCCCGTTGAGCCGTCGAGGAACATATGCCGCCTAGGCTCGAACAGATACTTGGAGCCAAATAACGTCTTCTCGTAGCCATATACGAATCCCCTGCTTTTCGGCTGTCCACGCCCATCCCAAATCTCTGAGCCCCGGACGGCCTCGGGCCCCGCTTTCACGCGCGCCTCGCCGAGCACGCCCCCATCGGCGGCCCGCTCCTTCGAGGAAGCTGATAGCTGCATGAGCATGTATACCGACAGGAACAGGGCGAACGAGGCAAGACAGCCTGGGATGCAATGAGGCGCCACGTTAATCCACCACCAGACGATGCTGTCCGCGCTCAGGGCGAATCCGATTGAGCTGAGCTCGATCGGAAGTCCGAGGACCACGCAATCGAGGGGGATGGCGACAAGAGGCGCAAACCCCGCGGTAAGCAGCGCCGCGAAAACCAGCGCCATGACCAGCTTCTGCTTCACGTGAATCACCTAACCCCTTGCGCGGGCGAGCAGGTCGTTGACCCAGCCCACCGCGGTCGAGACGATTGAAGTCGCCCGGTTGAGGTTGTCGAGAACGACCGGGTCGGACCCGTAGGTGTTGAGGGCGCGGACCGCCTGGTTGAGGTTCGTGCCGATCTTCTTCAACTCGGTCCTGATACCGGCAAGCTCCCCCGTGTCGGCGACCCTGACCGGCTTCTCGCCGCAGAGCAGGGCGGCGTCACGCATGAAGGTTGACGCCGGCATATTCATGGCCGCCGCCTTCTTCTCGATGGCCCTACGCTGCGATTCATTCATTCGCACGTTGATGTGCGCGTTCATTGAACTCATAACCGTCCATTCCGGGCGGGGCCGACGCATCGACCCCGCTCCTTTTATTAAGTTGACATTGCTTGAAGCATCTGACCGATGCGCCCAATC
This sequence comes from Collinsella sp., assembly GCA_014871645.1. Lineage (GTDB taxonomy): Bacteria > Actinomycetota > Coriobacteriia > Coriobacteriales > Coriobacteriaceae > Collinsella. The sequence continues at coordinate 89,282 of WGSN01000005.1, read as the reverse complement.
CTCGCCCTCGCCCAGACGTCAAAGGGGACTCCCGGCAATGTTCCGAGATATATACGGCATGGCTGCCATTGCTCTCTATAGACATCAAGAGCATCGAGCAGGCGTTTTCGTTCCCAAATGAGCTCCGCTGCCGAGAGCGAAGGAAGATCCCTGTTCTTGGCGCGTGCTAGCTCATCAGACGAAAGGCACGGATTGGGAGCCCGGTATCCGCCGATGCACGGCCCGGGCTCCATAATTAGCCGATTTCAATAAACGTCGCGGCCGGGGCGTCGAACTCGAACTCGACGACACCGCACGAGCCGTAACGGTTCTTGGTCACCGACGCCACGACAGGACGCTTTTTCTTCATCATATTCGCATTCCGCTCATCAGGCTTGTCACCCTTGACCGAGAGCGACATCACCAAATCGGCGGAATACTCGAACATATTGCACCCACCAATTGCCTGCAAGCCAGTGGTCTGCTTGTCATAATTCATTCGGTTAATTGACGATATTGCAAACAGTGGGCAATGCACCTCATCGACAATCCTACGGAGCTCGGATGCGACGAGCTTAAGCCCGACACGCTCGTCGGCAATGCGCAACTCCTGAGGCAAGGAGACGATTTGTGCATAATCGACGATAACCAACGGCGGCTCGCCATATTTATCGGCGACTTCCTCAATCGCCTTCCGCATTCCAGCGTTTTTAATTTCGCCAGAGATAATGAACATTCGCTCGGCAATGCTGTGCGAATAGATATCGACCGCCCTGTCGAATAGCTCGCGTTTTGCTGCGGTCATGTCACCGCTGTACATATCATCGTAAGTTAGCTCGCCGCCAGAAATACGCGTCAAGCTCTTCGCAAGCATGCTCGCACGGGCGAGTTCGCCCTCAAAGATCACAACAGGATGACCCGCAATGGCCCAGCCATCACCGAGCTGGTGCATAAAAGTGGTCTTGCCTGTGCCGGGCCCGCCCGGAACGATGCAAAGGTACTGACGAATGCCGCCAAGAATTGCATCCAACGCACTATGCTCGATATGTCCGAGCGGTTTGTTCCTTAAGATGTCGAGGACGGTTTCATTAAGACCGTGGCTCATGGAGTTTACAGACGGCACGGCTCGCTCACCTCCAACTCGTGAAGATAAGCGAAGAAACTCGACTCAAGAATGTAGACACGACGATGTAGCGCAATCGCGCGGCCGCTCTCTTTCATGAGTTTTGAGGCCGTAACCGGGCTCAGACCGGTCATTTTACAAATCTCGGAAATCCCAAGAAGACGCTCGCGCCCCAGTTCCGGGCTTGGGAAATCCGCAGGTGAAGCCTGTACGGCAACGTACGGTTCAGGTTCTCCAATCATGGTAGAATCCTTTCAGGCTGGCTCGCCCCTCCCCTCTGGTCTGCAAACTTTGATAGGAAGGGCGGGCGGCTATTAAATTGCGACCAAGTTAATACTCCAAACGTCATGCTGGTCAGGCGTTTACTTAAACAACAGTTTAATGCTTTTAATTCTTAATTTTCAATCTTTTTTCAATCTTTCTTCGTTTTTCTTTTGAACTAACATGGACATACCTTCGTACCTGCGTTAACATCATGGAAAACGACAGGAGGAAATATGCCACGTCTCCCAGTATCAGGCATGAAAATGAAAAAAGTTAAAGTCGGAACAACTGTTCAGGTCCAAACGGCTGACGAAATCGAGTTCCTTCGCAATATGAAATCGGATTCTATTAGAACCCCTGGCGAGGCAATTGATTTCGTCTTTAAACTCATCATGAGACTTGATCCCGAGGTTGCGCGTTCTCTAGACAAGACCTGCGTCCAGGGCATCTCCTCGATTGATGATGAGCTGAGTCGCTTACGACATGACGGTTCTGAGAAGATGGCCGTCGCATCAAAGCGGCTTCAACAGGAGCAATTTTCCGCACTCCATGAACATCTATCCAATCTGTACGAAGATGATGAGATCGCCATGGGCATGAGACGAGTAGATCTTCTTGGTGAGGATTTTGCCGTCTTCCCCTCCGATTGGGTCCTCCTGGAACCCGAAAGCGCTGCAAAGGCATGCAGCCAGGTTAGCGTTATCGAAATTCACGGCGGAGCCGAATACTGCGCCCCTCATTTTGTCTTCTTCCATAACGGCGAGTACGACAAGAACGACAAGCTCGAGAAGGCGACCGAATTATGGCCTCAAATGAAAGACGTCCGTCGAGATGAAGTGAAGCTCGTGGCGGACGATAACGGCAAGTACCTCAACATGAAGGAACATCTTGCTGCACCGATTATTTGCTACTTTAACCTTCTCGACGCTTCGTACTATCAGTCTGTTGAAATGACACCTCCGTATAATGCCGTAATCAATCGAATCCGTTAAAACGATAGGGCCCCAATTGGGGCCCTATCGTTTTAACTTTTTAGAAGATCGTCCAGTACTGAAGCAGCTTTCTGGTCGTTTGCCTCGATGAAATGGCTATAGATAGACAGTGTTGTCGATGGGCTGGCATGGCCCAGACGCGCTTGTATCGTCTTAATATCCGCATTGGCTCCAACGAGCAAAGTTGCTTGAGTATGTCTCAGCTCATGAGGCTTCAGCCCGTTATAACCCGTATAGCGGGTACGTTTGACGCCGTCACTCCCAATGACTTCCCTGCTCTCCTCAAAAGAACCGAAGCCGTTTTTCGCCGCAAACAGCCTAAACGCCCTTGAATAGTTATGTCCATCCATCCGGGTCACTAGAGCCCGTTTGCCGCCGGCTGCATCGACGACACCAATAGAATGGACAATGGGTGTTTCTCCAGTCTGACCCACCGCAAAGGAGTTGAACTCGCTCCGCTGAATGACTTTCCACCTGTCCAAATAATCGGCAAGTTCATTCCCTATCGAAATCTTGCGCCTGCTCATCTTCGATTTGGGCGGCCTCAACGTCCTGTCGTTCGTATATTGCTTTACTATCCTCAGAGTCTTGGCGTCGGGGTCATAATCCTCCCATGAGAGACCAAGGGCCTCCCCCCTCCTCAATCCACAGAGAAGCAGAAGCATTGTGCACGTGATAAAGGAGGACGGTTTCTCCCCCAAAAGGACCGCAAGAAGCCTTGCCGCCTCATCGGCGCTCAGCGCCTTACGAGCCTCGACATTCTGCTTGGGCAGTTTCACTCCCCTACAAGGGTTTTTGCCCACAAGGTCGTTATCGACGGCATCCTCCATTATCTGTTTGAGCTTGATATGGATGCGGCGAATTTCACTTTCGCTGAATCGACCTTCTTTTCTGGCCTTGGTATACGCAGCGCGAACGTCATCTGATTTAAGCCGATCGAGATCAGGATTGCCAAACAGCTCGCGTATGTGACGGATATCCAAACCTTCGCGCTCATAGGCAAGCGGTGACCCCATGGTCAACTCTCTATTTGCGTGAAACCTGTCTGCATAATCCGATAAACCCAAGGGGCCATTGTCCCGGTTGGAAGCACCCTCGAGCTCAGCTCTATAGACTTCCAGCGCCTTGGTAACTTCGCTCGGCCAGTTTTTCGGGTTCTTGCTTCTGCAATGAACCCTACGCGATGGACTACGGCGGTACCGTCCCGTTTCCGGATCTTTTCCTAGAGAAAAGTAAATCCGATAGACCCCCTTGGTCCTATCGATGCACTCTGATGTCCCTCGGGCGGTCCTTTTTATCGATCCTTGCAATCGCATCCCTCGCTGTTTTTCAGTTAGGCTATCCGGCGAAGCTTTAAGGGCTTCGCCGGATAGCCTAACTGAAATATTTCACACTTTCAAGTCCAGCTAAGAGTGAAAAGAGTGGGAAATTTGATTCTAATAGTTAGCTCGATATTTGCTACTTACCTATATTTACCTGCTATTCTCTTAACTTCAGTGAAATCGGTCTTATCTCGATAAATGTCAAAATCACGTACTCGTAAAGCGGGGGTCACCGGTTCGAGCCCGGTCGCTGGCTCCATTGCACAAGATAGCCGCCTTCGGGCGGCTTTTTTGTTGCCGATTCGCCCACTCGGTGGACTTCGGATTTAATGCTTAGGGGGCGGGGATTTACCAAAGTGAAATTATAATGAAAAGAAACCCTGCTGCAACAATTGCCATGGTGAGGGCTCGAATTGGCCATATAGATTTAAAATAGCCACGATACCTTCTCTTTTGCTGGAACGATATATCTATACAAGGTTGTGAGCGGAAAACAAAAATACGTCGATTGCTATCCGACAAACGGGTCTGGAATTGCGTTCACCGGCATTTCGGGGCAGATTGATACACATGTACGAAAGGGAACCTATGTGGTGCGTTGGGTTGGAGCTGCTGCAGGCCCGATATGGATTGCGGTCTTGCGCCCCGATGTCCAAATAGATTTCTCCCTCTAGACGGGAAGTTGCTCATGGACGCCATATATGACGGAGACGACTGGGTCGATCATTATAGTTGGCGCCTGGTCGGCTCGGATGACAATGGGGATGTGGTGTTTGATGGACTATGTCCAAAGCATCTCCATCCTTTTGTCTCGTCGTTAATTGAGAGTTCCGCTCGTGTTGCCCCCTACAGCTCGGCATCGCTTCATGATACGGACGTTTTGAAGACCATAAGGGAGTCAATTGACGAGGGCACGATGAGCAGTTCGTTGTTCTCTCGGCTTGTGGGGCTGGATGAGATTAAATCGAAACGACTGCTTGCGGGCGAAAAGGTGGAACTCACTTATCGGTCGATGATTTCAATCCTGCGGCTAGCCGATGTTCTTCGCAAATAAACAGCTTCCCTACTCAAAAACAGAAAACCCCGCCAGACGTGATTCCCCTAGGGAAAACACGCTTGGCGGGGTCGCAGCGTGATTCCCCTAGGGAAATCACGCCATCAGGCGAACAGCTCAGCCGAGCAGCTCGCTACTCCTCCCAGTAAGCATCTGCAAGTAGCTTAAAGCAGATCTTCTTGACCGGCTGTGCGCCATCGCCCGGGAACTCGAGCGTGGGCATGTGAGGCTCGCCGGCAACGAACAGCGCGAACTTGTCGTCGGCAAGATCGCCGGCAATCGAGGCGTCTGAATCGACCAGGTCGTAGTCGTCCTTCTCGTCAAACTCCTGGACCAGCGTCAGGCTGCCCGTGGCAACCTTAAAGGCCTCGCGACCCTCAATGTCGATCTGCAGGTCGTGATAGCGCTGATGCGTCTCGTAGTGAGCCTCTGCCTCGGGACGCGTCGTGGGAGCCATGACGTTCGCAAAGACCTTGTCGCCCAGAATCGGATGGCTGCCGACCTCGAGCTGCGCCGGGTCGTTCTCCTCGAGCCAGTCGATCAACACGTCGAGGCCCTTGAACATTCCGCGGTACTCCTCGATATCGCCCAATGCACCGTAAATCATCTAAATCCCCTCTCGGATCGCTTCTTTGGCGGCTACTCGGCAAACGCGTTACCGACGCTGTTGCCACCCACATACGTCTCGACCAGGGTAAGGTCGGGATTGAACACGACAACGTCGGCGTCGCGCCCCGACATAATGCTATCGCACTTGTCGTCGACATGAGCTAGCAATCGATGCCGGGGCCGACGCCCAAGCCCTTACAGCTCGGTCACGACAACGCCGTTGTAGACCTCGTCCCAACGATCCATAACCAAGTGGCCAGTCATGGGATCCATGGCGTTGAGCTTGCCGCAGGTGTTGGCGGTACGCAGCACCGTCTCGTCGTCTGCGCCAGCAGCAATGGCATGCGCGAAGCCAGCGATAGTGGAGTCACCAGAGCCCGTGGCGTTAACGGCAGGGATATCGGGCGTCTTTGCGCGGAACGCACGGCCGTTGTGGAAGCCAACGGAGCCGGCAGCACCCATGGACACGACGACCCAGGGGATATCGGAGAAGCGGGCATCAGAGGCGAGCGCGGCGCGGAGCTCGTCCACATCGTCGGTGGTAAAGCTCGTGCCCAGAAGGCCGTTGATCTCGGTCAGGTTGGGCTTGACCAGCTCGGGCTTAATTTCGGACTTAAGGGCGGCCTCGAGCGAAGCACCCGAGGTATCGAGCAGCACCTTGGCGCCGGCGTTCTCGGCAATGCCCGTGATCTTGGCATAGTAGTCTGCCTCGACACCGCGGGGCAGAGAACCCGAAATGGTGACGACGTCGGCCTTGCCCGCAAGCTCAGTAAACTTGGCGGTAAAGGCATCGAGTTCCTCGGGGGCAATTGTCGGGCCACTCTCGAGCAGCTCGGTCTGGTTGCCGGCGTGGAGGATGTTGAGGCAAATGCGAGTCTCGCCCTTGATGGGCACAAAATCATTCTTAATGCCGTTGGCATCCATGAGCTCAGCCATGTAGGCGCCCATGTGGCCGCCGAGCAAACCGGTTGCCACAACGTCGTCGCCCAGCTGACCAAGGACGCGGGCTACGTTAAGGCCCTTGCCGCCGGCGGTCTTTTCGGGCGTCACACGGTTGACGTCGTCGATGACGAGCTCATCGAGCTGATAGCGCGTATCGACAGACGGGTTCATCGTAACGGTGAGGATCATTTTTAGCTCCTTATCTCGCAGGCTCCTTGTGCCTCGCGATACGAGTCGACAAAACGGAATTACAGGATCTCAATCGTGAACGAGCGCACGATGGTTTCTTTGGGCTTGGCGATAAGGCAGCCGCGCTTGTGCTCAAGCACGTCGTCCTCATCGGAGCAGGTCGAAAGGCCGCCCCAGGGTTCAACTGCCACAAAATCGCCCTCGGGCTTACTCCACACAATGAGATACGGGAAGCCCTCAAAGCTCAGGCGAACGCCCTTGTCCTCACCCTTCTTGGAAAGCGTGACCTGACGGCTCTCGAGCACGTCAAAGATGGTCTCCGCAAAATCGAAGAGCTCATGCGACAGAGGCAGCGTCTTTCCCACCATGGGGTTCTTGGAGCGGTTTGCCACGTCAATCAATCCAGTCGAGGGAACGGCGGTGCAGAGCTCCGCAGCCTCGTCCTTCTCAAAGCGCAACTCGTAGTCCGTATAGGCCTCGCCCTCATCGAGCGGACACCTAAAGCCGGGATGACCGCCGATAAAGAACGGCATGTCCTCGGTGCCCTCGTTGGTGACCTCATAGGAAACGCGCACGGCAGCGTCCTCGAGCGTATAGCGGGCGACAAGCTTAAACGGATACGGATAATCGCTCAGCAGCGCGGCGTTATCCTCCGAAGCCAGGCACATCGCCAGCTCGTTCTCGCTCTGGCTCAGCAGCTTCCACTCCTGTTTGCGCGCAAACCCATGGCGAGCGAGCTTTACATGATGCCCGGCAAACGTCATGGCGTTGTTACCGCGCAAGCCTCCGCAAATCGGGAAGCAAATCGGTGCCTGGCCGGACCACACGGCGGGATCGCCCTGCCACAGATACTCGCGACCTCCGGCCTCGATCGAGGTAAACGAACCACCAGCCGTGGACACCTTAATAGAAATCGAATCGTTGGAGAGAGCGTATTCCATTGCCCATCCTTTCGAACAACTGCTTTTTGCTCGCAAGTACCCGTCTCGGCCCTGACCAAAGGACAAACCCGCACGTTCATCGATGCGTCCGGTATCCCAGCCATGTAACGGGGTACCATACAGACATTGATGCAATTACAGCTGAAAGGCCTTCTTATGCGAACCATCATCCTCTACGCCTCGCGCCATCACGGCAATACGAAAAAGCTCGTGGACGCCATCGTCGAGGCGCACCCCGAGATCGATACCCTCGACGTGAAGTCACTCGGCAAAAACGAGTACCCCAACCTGCACGAATATCATCTAATCGGCGTCGCCACGGGCATCTATTACTCCGAGATCGACAAGGATATGGCACGTGTACTGACCAACGTGCTGCAGCCGCAGGACAAGGTGTTTGGCCTTATGACCTACGGTGGCAAAAACAAGTGGTACGGCAAGGATATCGATGGCATCTGCCGCATGAGGCAGGCCATCTTTATGGGTGTCTACGGCTGCCCCGGCTTTGATACGTGGGGGCCGTTCAAACTCGCCGGCGGTGTCCAAAAGGGACACCCGACCGCTGAGGAAATTAAGGGCGCCGTCGACTTCTTCGACAAGATCGAAGATGAGTACGGCGATATCATCGTCGAAGAGTACGCCAAACGTGAGAAGCGTCTAGCATACGAGAAGGAGCATCCTGCAGGAGGCCTGGTGGCCGGCGTTAAGCGCACGGCAAAGAAGATCGCTAACAAGCTGTAACTGTGAAGGTGCTTTTGAGCGTTTAACCCATACGGCGGGTCCGAGCAGATTCGGGCCCGCCGTCTTTTTCTATCGTTACTCGGTAAAGGCGTTGCCGACGCTCTGGCCGCCAACATACGTCTCGACGAGGGTAAGCTCATGGTCGAACACGACAAAGTCGGCGTCGCGACCCGGCATGATGCTGCCGCACTTATCCTCGATGTGCGCGGAGCGTGCCGGCACCTCGGTTGCCATGCGAATGGCGATATCGGCGCTGGCGATGCCCCAGTCAACGATGTTCTTGACGCCCTGGGCAAGCGTGAGCACCGAGCCGGCAATGCTCTTGCCGTCGGCGAGCCAGCACAGGTTGTCCTTCATGATGACGTCCATGCCACCACTGGTGTAGCTGCCCTCGGGCATGCCGCCGCAGCCCAGGCAGTCAGTGATGAGCACCGTGTGTTGCCAGCCCTTTGCCTGCAGCAGCGCCTTGATGGCGGCAGGGTTAACGTGCTTGCCGTCACAGATGATCTCGGCGTAGGTCTCGGGCGTGGACATGGCAGCGCCCACGACACCGGGCTCACGGTGATGCAGCCCGCGCTGACCGTTATAGGTATGCGTAAAGCAGCTGGCACCGGCGTTGATGGCGGCGATGCACTCATCGTAGGTGGCGTCGGAGTGACCGATGCTGGTCACCACACCCTTGGCATTCAGAGCAGCCGCATAAGCAGCGGCACCGTCGCGCTCGGCCGCCATGGCGCTCTTGACGATGCGACCGCCCGCAGCCTCCTGCCACTGATCGAAGACCTCCTCGGAGGGATCGATAAGATAAGCGGGGTTCTGCGCGCCCACGTGCTTCATGGTAAAGAAGGGGCCCTCCAGATAGATGCCCCGAATGCGAGCACCGCAGAAGTCAGGGCCGCGACCCTCGTCCGCCTGGGCGATGGCGGCGCAGGCATCCTTGATCTGCTCGACGCCATCGGTGAACGTCGTGGGCAGCCAGCTGGTGGTACCGCGGCGGGCGAGCTCGGTCGAGCTGATATCGATGCCCTCGGGATCGTTATCGGTAGTTGAATGGTTGTAGAAGCCATGGATGTGAGTATCGACCATACCCGGTGCGATCCACGATCCCGTGTAGTCCTTAATCTCGCAAGAGGGCTCGTCGGCCTGCCAGGCGCCAAAGACGCCATTCTCGACCATAAGATAGCCGCCCAGTTGCGGGCCTGCCGGCAAGAAGAACTTGTCAGCCTTAATTGCGTACGTGCTCATATGCACTCCTTGCTTCTAAAGCAGTTGACTGTGGTGATGCTTATACCCAGCTCACGTAAAACAAAAAGCGCCCGCCCGCCGTTATGAGCGGACGGGCGCCCTTACAGGGAGACGCGATTAAGCGGTGAAGGGGTGAATCGTCACGCCCTTAACCACGCGGTTGACCGTGCCGGTGGGGCTCGGCGTATCGGGCGTGTTGCCCACGCGCACGGAGTTGAGCAGACTGATAGCCTGGGCAAACATCACGAACGGCAGAGCAAGGTAGCCCTCGGGAAGTGCCTCGTAACCCTTAAAGGTGAAGGACTCACCCTCATAGACGGTGGCACCTTCCTGCTGAACGGCGATGGTGTGCTGAGCGATCTCGTCGCCACCGATCTCGTTGAGGATGTCGATGTCGTACTGACGGGTGTAGGCGTCGTTATTGACGAACACGAAGACGAGCGTCTTATCGTCGACGAAGGACTTAGGTCCGTGACGATAGCCCATGGAGGTGTCGTAGGAAGTAGCGACCAGACCGTGAGCGAGCTCAAGGATCTTGAGCTGGCTCTCCTGGGCAAGGCCACCGAAGGAGCCAGAACCCAAGTAGGTCACGCGATTGAAGTCGCCAGCCAGGTAATCGGCGATCTCGGGCTCACGGGAGATGACCTCCTCGCCCATCTTGGCAATCGTCTCGACCCACTCGGCCTTCTGCTCGTCAGAGGCAGTGTCGAAAATAAGGGTGGAGAGCAGGGTCATGCAGGAATAAGAACCGGTCATGGCGAAGCCCTTGTCGTTGGCGCGCGGAATGAGCAGCGTCAGCGCGTTGGGATCATCGGCAGACTCGACGGCGAGCTTGCCCTCGGGAGCGCAGGTGATGTTGAGGAACTTGACGTTGTGGACGAGCTCCTTGGCAACGGCAACGGCGGCAAGGCTCTCGGGGCTGTTGCCAGAGCGGGCAAAGGAAACCACGAGCGTGGGATCCTCGGCGCGCAGGAAGTCGCGCGGGGCGCTCACGATGTCGGTCGTGGCGATGGGCTTAAAGTCGTAGAGATCAGTGTTGCCAGCGTGACGCAGGTACGGGGCGCAGGTATCGCCAACGTAGTCGGACGTACCGGCACCGGTGAAGACAACGGACAGACGACCCTCGCCCATAGCGCGAGCCTCGGCCAGGAAGGCCTCGATGGCCTCCTTGTTCTCGCGATAGATGTTGAGCGTATCACGCCAAAGCTCGGGCTGCTGAGCAATCTCGGCCGTGGTGATCTGGGCGCCGAGCTCGGTGAGCTCCTCGACACTCTTCTCGAACATTTCTAATACCTCTCTCTAGAAGTAATCCTCTGACGTGCAATTATACACTTCGGTTGGTTATCTGGTAGTAACCAGTTAAATGCAAAGAATCATCATATGGAAACGATGCGAGCACTAGTCGCTACGCTGGTGGTAAACCTTGTATTTAAACTGATCGGCACGAGCAACCGAGAGTGTGTACTCCACAACCTCGTTTGACTCGTTATACGTAGTCCTGACCAAATCGAGCACAGGCGAGCCCTCGACAATTCCCAAAAGGTGGGCGTCGGTGGGACGGGCTATGCTCGCATAGAACTCCTCTTCGGCCACGCGTATCTTTTGCTGAAAGTCTTGCTCAATCACATCGTAAAGCGGCTTACGCTCCAGCAGCGGTCGCTTTAGGGACAGAAATTGACGAACTGGTAGATAGCTGCGTTCGACCATCATGGGCATGTTGTCGGCAGAACGAAGGCGCTTAAGCTTAAAAATGCGATCACCGATACGCAATCCCATATGCTCGGCCAGATTTTTATCGGCCTCCATCTCGCAAAACTCGAGAATCGTGGTCTCGGGGTCGCGACCCATCGCACGCATCTGCTCGGTAAAGCTGTAGGACTGCATAAGATTGGTTGCCTTTGCCGAACGGTCGGTCACAAAGGTACCGCGACCGTGCTGCCGAACCACCAGTCCTAAACGCTCCAGTTCCTGCAGAGCCAGGCGTACCGTAGTGCGCGAGAGACCATAGCGCTCCGAAAGTTCGCGCTCGGAAGGAATCATGTCACCGGCGCGATATTCATGGTCGATCTTTTCGGTCAGAATATCGACCAGCTGATCGTACAGCGGTTGCTTACGCGCTCCGATCGCCATCCTATCCTCCCTTTTGCTCGAATTCGGCTAACTACCTAGGGTGTTTAGCATTATCTGTCTGCCACACCCGAATCATCAAGAAAACAAAAGCCGCGCGCTCTTTCGAGCACGCGGCTTTTAACATACACATGGCTTAAGGGGTCGGGGTGTGAGCCGCGTAGGGACACACCCCTCAAGCTAGAGCCTTACCAGATGCTCGGCCAGAGACCAAGCGGGCCAGCGCCCAGGATGCCAAGGACGAAGAGCAGGAGAATGCCCTTGGTCGGGGTCCAGCTGTGCTTAGCGAACATGTAGTAAAGCAGCAGCGTAAGCATAAGCGGGACGAGCTTCGGGACGATGGTGTTGAGGGTGTCGGCAACAGAGAAGTTGACCGGATCCTCGGTAACGGTGCCGTAGGTCACGGACTCCATGCCGTTACCCAGATCGGTGACGCCGCACTCGACAGCGTTGCCGTCGGCATCGGAAGCGGTAAGGGCGTTGCCGTCCTTATCGGTCATGGCGATGGTACCGGCCTCAGCGGTCTCGGTATCGATGCCCTCCATACCGGTGAAGTTCTCGGCCTCCTTCTCGGAGACGATCACGGTAGTAGCGGAGAGACCACGGGTGGTGCCGTTGGGGATCTGGAGGTTGATCTGGGTGCCACCCATGGTGACGACCAGGCAACCGACGACGAAGACGCCCATGATGGAAGCGGCACGCGTGAAGGCCTGCATGTTGGCGGTCAGAGCGTCAATAGCGCTGGTGCCAAGCTTGTAGGACCAGTTCATGAGCCAGAAGCGCAGAGCGAACTGGACGACGTTGAAGATCACCAGGAAGATGATCGGTGCAGCGGCGTTGCCGTTGATGGCCATGTTGGAGGTGATGCCGGCCGTGATAGGCACGAGCGTCAGCCAGAACAGGGCGTCACCGATACCACCGAGCGGGCCCATTGCGGCGACGCGGACGGCGCGGATCGTGGGGATGTCAACCTTGTTCTGCTCGAGCGAAAGCACGATGCCCATAACAAAGGTGACAAGGAACGGGTGGGTGTTGAAGAACTCCAGGTTGTGGCTCATGGAAGCCGCGAGGTCGTTCTTGTTGGTGTGGATCTTCTCCAGACCGGGGATGATGGAGTAGAGCCAGCCAGCGGCCTGCATGCGCTCGTAGTTGAACGATGCCTGCAGGAAGCAGGAGCGCCAAGCCATCTTGTTGAGGGTCTTCTGGTCGAGCTGCGGAGCAGGAGTGAGATCCTCGTAGTGTTCCGGGATCACATACTCATTAGATGCCATCTTCGAAGTCACCTCCGTCAGAAACAGCTGCACCCTTCAGCTCGGTCTGCTGCTGGAAGTCCCAGAAAGCGATGCCGAAGCCGATGAGAGCGAGGATGAGCAGAGCAGGGGTTGCCAGAGAATCGTTGGCAACGGTGATGAGCGCGAGGCCAAAGCCCATGAGGAAGAAGCCCCACATATCGCGGTTCATCATAACCTTGAGCAGGACGGCGAAGCCGACGAAGCGCATCATGCCGCCTGCAGCGGACAGACCGGTCTGCAGCCAAGTCGGGATGGCGGAAGCGATAGTCTGACCGATGGTAGCGCCAGCGATGAAGAACAGGGTGACGACGACAGCGAAGATCAGGCCGAGCAGAGCCATGGCGAAGTAGTTCAGACGCTCGATACCCTTGGTGTCAGCGTTGTGAGCCATGTTGTCCGCGGAGGACATGAGCGGCGACATAAGCGTGAAGACCAGGGTAACGCCGAGCTGACCAAGCAGAGCGAACGGAATGGCAAGGCCGACTGCCGCGTTGGGCTCGAGGCCCGTAGCAATAGCGAGAATGGCTGCCATGATGCCGCCGATGACGGCGTTAGGCGGCTGAGCGCCTCCGATCGGCATGTTGCCGATCGTCATGAGCTGATAAGTACCACCCACGAGAAGACCGGTGTTGAGGTCGCCAAGGATAAGACCGATGACGGCGCCGGTGACGATGGGCTGATAGAGAGACTCGAGGAAGTTGAACTGGTCGATTGCCGCGACGAACGTGACGATGAAGACCAGAGCGACCTGGATGATCGAGTATTCCATCTTGCTCCTCCTTTCAAAATGTATGTACGCACTTTGGATTTCACGTACAAAATGTCAGGTTTTCATTCCTGACAACGTGGATCATGAGGATTACGAGAAGAGCTTGCTCGTGTCCTCAACAGGCGTGCTCGGAACGCGCCTGATCTCCAACTCCACCCCCAATTCCTGCAGCTCTTTAAACGCAGCGACATCCTCGTCGTTAACTGCGACGGAGGTGGCGACTTGGCGCTTTCCTTCCGACATGTGCATGTTGCCGATGTTTACCTTCTTTATAGGCACACCGCCCTTGACGAGCGTAAGCACGTCTTCCGGTGTTTCGGCCACGATGAAGATCTTCTGGCGCGGGCTCGCCTTGCCAATGACGTCGATGGTCTTCTGCAGAGAGAAGAAACGCGTAGCGACGCCGGCGGGAGCGGCCATCTTCATGAGGTTCTGGCGCATGGTGTTGGTCGCCACGTCGTCGTTGGCGACGAGGATGAGGTTGGAGCCCAGAGTGGAGTTCCACTGGGTGGCAACCTGACCATGAACCAGTCGGTTATCGATGCGGGTAAGAAGAATGTTGGGTTCTGCCATGTTGATCAGCTTCCTTTCGTTATTTGCTGACGACAGTTACTTGATCTCCTGAATCGCGTAACGCGAAACGTCTACGACGGCTCCGGATCGGACTTTGATCTGGACCTTTTCGCCTTCGATGCCTTTTACGGTTCCGTAGATACCGCCGGCGAAAAGAACCTCCTGACCCGGCTTGAGCTCGGTGTGCAGCTCCTTGAAGTACTTCTGCTTCTTCTTCATGTTGATTTGCGACCAGATGGTGTAAATCAAGCCCATGATGACAAGCAGGCCTAAAAGGGCGACCGAGGAGCTCAGGACGTTGGCTCCGAAATCGGCCATTAGATGCCGTCCTCGTCGCCGAAGATATCCTCTTCGTCGGAGCCGGCAACGGATGCGACCGTCTGGGCGGTGACGCCCGTCTGGCCAACGGTCACGGCCTGCTCGCCAAGCTCGGCGAGCGTGGCATTGCCGCGGAGGAACAGAAGCTCAATAACCATGGGGAGGTTAGTGCCAGTCAGAACCTCGACGTTGTCGACATCCTGGGCAATCATCATCGACTGGTTGAACGGGGTGCCGCCAAGCAGGTCGGTAAAGACGAGCACGCCATCGCACTCCTCGCGCATGGCGGTAATAGCGGCGCGGAGATCCTCACCGTAGGAAGCAGCCTGGTCGCCCTCGAAAGGAACGACGGTAAAAGCGGGCTGGTCGCCGGCAACCATAGCGATAGCGCTTGCAAGGCCGGGTGCGAACTGTCCATGACCGGTAAGAATAAAGCCAACCATTCAAATTTCCCTTCCGAAGGTGTGTACGATCTGAGTCCGATGATTTTCGGAAGCCAGCGGGCGATCGCCCTTAAAGCTTCTTGGAAAGCGTTCTTTAAAGACCAGTGGTTTCTCAACTGGTAGTAACCACGTGACGTGTTGTTGCCACTATATCACCACAGAAGAGGTCGCTTTCGTTGATTCATACGGTAAAACGTTTTTGCACCGCTCACGGTGATAAATCGACCGTTTACCGGTCGTTAACACTTCTACCTGCGGTTTTGAAACCGTTCCGAAATGCTTTGGCAAAAGATCGGATCTTTTCCTGTGTCTAAACAACGCAGGGCGGATAAAAATAGCGTGTAGAAAAATTGCAGGTCATTGTGAAGATATGTGAATTGGTCTTTTTGACTTAATACCAGTTAGAACCAGTTTTGAGATTATCGGTGAACGGTAGTTTTCGACCGTTCACCGGTCACTTGCAATCGTTTGCAGTTGTTTTCCCAGATGAATTAGGGAAACGCGATGGAACGCTTGCGCGGGCGCGAGGCCTATCCTATTGATTTCGGCAACAAAAAGCCCGCTAGAACGTTGTCCGTTCTAGCGGGCTTAATCAGGTGATCGGTTAACGCGCAGTAGTGCAGGCAAACCTTACGCAAACAGACCGTAGATGCTGATATTGGCCTTGGCGTAGAGGCCGTTGGCATACTCGGTCCACTTGGAGCTGGCGCTCGAAGCCTGCGAAGAATACTGCTGGTAGGCGGTGTAATAGGCGGTCATGGCCTGCTTATAGGTCGCGCTATCGGCGGTAAAGGCATCATCGGCGAAGGCCTTAGCGTAGGTGCTGTCGGCGTCCTTCCAGGTACCCTTCTCGCTATCCCACTCGTCGCCGGCAAGGTTGATGATGTAGTCGGCGTAGTCCTTGCTCGCGGTCTCCTCGTTGCCGTCAGCAGGCTCGGTCGGGGCGGTCGGCATGCTTGCGGAGCTATCGCCCACCTTCTTCTTGTAGAGCTTCTGCAGCGTCGCGGACTGGCGGACGATCTGCTTGGCCTGGTCCTTGGACACGCCGTACTGCGTGGCCATGGTCTTGTAGTCGGAGGTGCCGATGGAATCCTCGGCGTACTTCTTCATTTCCTTAGAAGAGACGGTGATGCCCTCGTCCTCGGCAGCGTCCAGCAGGATCTTGTTGCGCACGTAGGACAGGATGACGTCGGCAGAGGGAGCGGTGTAGTTGCCATCGCTATCCTTGACGGTGTCGAGGCTGTACTGGCTCTCAATGGCCTCGCGCGCGGTGATGTCGCTCTTCTTGCCGTTGTAGCTGTAGCTTGCCACGGTCGAATCGAGCTGGTCCTCGGTGAGGGTCGCCGAGCCGACGCCCTTGCCGCCAAAACCACCGTTGCCGATAAAGAAGCCGACCACAGCAGCGATCACAACTGCAACCACGAAGGCGGCAATCATAGTCTTCTTGTGCTTGGATGCGCGGTCGTCCACGTCGGAGTCGTCCTCGTCCTGCTCCTCGGGCATGAGGTTCTCGTCAGCGGCATCCGCGGCAATCTGAGCCTCCAGGCGGGCGTCCTCCTCCTCGGCCGTCGTACCGGCAGCAATGTGCTCGGCAGACGTACCGGCGACCAAGTCGATCTTCTCGTCCTCGTCACCGTCGGGGCCTTCGCCGCGCTCGATGATCTGGATGCCGTCGATCTCGTCCTTCTCGTCCTTCTTTTGAATCAGACCCATATCAGTTACTCCTTGTTAGGAAACATAGTCCTCAATAGAATACGCCCGACAGAGCGCCGGGCGTATTGATTCTTAGGTTATACGCAAACACTTAAGTACTATTTAGGTGTTTGCAGCGTGCATACCTTAGACCAGGTGCGCGATAACGGCATCGGCAAAGGCCTGCGTGCCCACAGCGCCCTCAACGGAGCCGGTCTGGGCACGACGCACGTCACCGGTAACTTGCTCGCCCTCGTCGAGCGTGGCGGACACGGCGGCGCGGATACGATTGGCCGCATCGTTCTCACCCAGATGATCGAGCATCATCGCAGCAGAGAGGATCTCGGCCGTGGGGTTGGCGATATCCTGGCCAGCGATATCGGGCGCGGAGCCGTGCGTTGCCTCAAAGATGGCGCAGTCAGCACCGATGTTGGAGCCGGGGGCCATGCCTAAGCCGCCTACCAGGCCGGCGCACAGGTCGCTCACGATGTCGCCGTACAGGTTGGGCAGCACCAGGACATCGAAGTCGTTGGGGTTCTGGACCAGGCCCATGCAGGTGGCGTCGACGATCTTGTCGTTGAACTCGATTTCGGGATAGTTGGCGGCCACCTCGCGCGCAACGCGCAGGAACAGGCCGTCAGTCGCTTTCATGATGTTTGCCTTGTGTACGGCCGTCACCTTTTTGCGGCCGCAACGGCGGGCGTACTCAAAGGCGTACTCCACAATGCGGCGGCTCTTGGCGATGGAGATGGGCTTGATCGAGATGGCGGAATCGGCGGCGAAGGTCTTCTGACCCGAGCGCTCGACGAGCTGCGAGAGCTCCTCAACCTCGACAGCGCCCTCATCGAACTCGATGCCGGCGTAGAGGTCCTCGGTGTTCTCGCGCACGATAACCAGGTCGACGTCGCGGAAACGCGAGCCGTCGCCCGGCTGCGACAGGCAAGGGCGCACGCAGGCGTACAGGTCGAAATGCTTGCGCAGGGCCACGTTGACGCTGCGGAAGCCCGTGCCGACCGGTGTGGTGATGGGGCCCTTGATGGCAACCTTGGTCTCGGCGACCGCATCGAGCACGTGCTGGGGCAGCGGCGTGCCAAACTCGTCCATGACGCCGGCGCCGGCCTCCTGGACGTTCCAGTTGATCTGGACACCGGTGGCCTCGACCACGCGGCGCATGGCCTGCGTAATCTCGGGACCGATACCGTCACCGGGAATCAGGACTACATCGTGCGCCATAATCTGTTACTCCTCGTTTTCGGCGTCGTCAGATTTTTTAACGCTAGCACGCTTCTTCTTTTTGGAGAGATCCAGGCCAAAACGTTTAACAAGCATTTCGCAAATCTCGCTCGAACGGGCCTTGAGATAGCTGCCCTTGCCGTTCTCGGCATCGAACTTAAGGCGCAGCGCGAGCTTCTCGGCGACCTCGGCGTCAATCTCGCCCTGACCAAACTCGTACAGGCAACCGAGCATGTCGCGATACTCGAGGTCACCGTGGTAGCACTGGATGGCCTCGTCCAGGATGGACCAAGCCTCGCGCGAACGCTCGACACTCGTGGCGCCCCACACGCACAGCAGGCGGAAGGCGGCATAGCGCAGCGTGGAGGAAATCTCGTCGAACAGTGCGGTCTCGGCGCCCTCAAAGGCATCGCCCAGCTGCTCGGGGCAGGTGGTGGCGAGCGCCGTCAGGGCATCGAGGGCCTCCCAGCGGGTCTGAGCCTCGGGGCGGTCGAGCGCCTCGATCAGCGCGGGCACGCAGGGCACGACGCGCTGCGGATCGCGCTCGGCAAGCAGGTGCAGCACGCGGGCGGCAAACTGGCGGATACGGCGCGTGGGGCAGCCGAGCTCCTGGACCAGGCGGTCGACAGCGTTCTCGTTCTCCTCTGCCAGCTGAAGCTGTGCCAGCTCCTCGTCGGTGAGCTGTTCGTCTTTGTTTTCTGCCATAGTTACCTCTTCTTACTATTTCTTAGCGTGCTTGCCAGCACCCTTACTGTCATCGGTGACCGAGATGAGCTGTCGGTCGGCCGCGCCATTGCGACGTGCGCGGCGGCGCTCCTCGGCGTCGCCCGCGTCGGCGGCGGCGCGATGAGCCTTGTTGACGTTAAAGACCTCGTCATGCTTGCGCCACGGACCGACGGACTCGCCAAAGCTCATCTTAAGACCGGCGATAAAGCCGCCGAGCCAGCCGATCGGCGCAAACTGCACCAGCGGGAACAGTGAGAACACCCAGGTCAGCAGGACAACTGCCACCGCGCCTGCAAAGTTGGCAATCCAGTAGTCGCGCTTGGTGATGACACGCTTTTCGCACGCCCACTGGCCGCACAAAAAGCCAATGTAGATCGCAAAGAGAAAGAGCACCAGCGCAAGCACCACGAACGTCCAGCTCATGGGCGCTACTCCCCGTGATGGTGGCCGCAGCAGCACTCGTGATCGTCGCCATGCTCGCCGCAACCGCAGCCTTCCTCGTGAGCACCATGCTCCTCGGGACGATACTGCGACCAGTCCAAACCGGCGGCGATGGCGTCGGCCTCCTCCTTATAGAGGACCGTGACGGCCTGGGTACCCAGCTTGGCACCACCGATGGCGTCGAGCATGTCGTAGAGCGTAAAGGCCACGTCGGCACCGGGCAGCGCAAGCTCGCGGTCGTCGGCATAGGCGAGCGCCAAGCGCAGGTCCTTGATAAAGTGCTCGACCATAAAGCCGGGCTTGTAGTCGCCGTCGAGCGCCTTGGGAGCCAGGCTCTCCATGGCGCCGGACTTGCCGGTGCCGCCCAGGATCATCTGGCGGGTCTTCTCCAGGTCAAGGCCGCTCAACTCGGCAAATGCCATGGCGTCTGCCATGCCGACCATGCAGGCGCCCAGCGACACCTGGTTGGCGAGCTTGGCAGCCTGGCCCTTGCCGGCGCCGTCGAAGCAGCAGATGTTGGCCGCAAAGGTGGCAAGGATGTCGCGGACCGGCGCGATGTCGCTCTCGGTAGCGCCCACGATAGCCGTGAGCGTACCGGCGATAGCGCCCGACTCGCCGCCGGTGACGGGGCAGTCAAACGCCATGCGACCAGAAACCTGGGCGGCCTCGGCAATGTCACGGGCAAGCTCGGGCGAGCTCGTGGTGAGGTCGATCAAGACCGCGCCGGGCTTAGTGCACGAGAGCAGGCCGTCGCCCGCCAGGTAGAGTTCCTCGACCTCGGAGGGATAGCCCACCATGGTAAAGACGACATCGGCGTTCGCCGCGGCATCGGCCGGCGTATCTGCCCAGACGGCGCCGCGCTCGATAAGCGCCGCCGCCTTGGACTTGGTGCGGTTGTTGACCGTGACGGGATAGCCGGCGTCCAGAATGTGGCCGGCGATGGGGGCACCCATGATTCCGGTGCCAATGAATGCGACGGAGAGCTTGTTTGCCATGAAACCTTTCCTTTTGGGTTGGGTGTTGTTACCAGGTTGAATACTCGGTGCCAGCGTTTGGGCTGTGAGTCGAGGGCGATTACGGACGCAGCGCTTGCCTACTGACCGCGCACGCGGCGGGCGATACGGTCGGAAAGCGACGCCTTGTCGGCGCGGTTCTTACCCCAAAACGCGCAGCCCACCATGCCGGGGCCCACGTGCGAGCCGATGGTGGGACCCACGGAGCCGCGAATGATCGTGACGTCGGCGCAACCCTCCTCCTTGCGGATGGCGGCTTCGAGCCAGTCACCATCCTTTTCGGCATCGGCCGTCATGATGGCGATGGGCATGGTGCGATCGGGCACGTAGTTCTCGCGGAACGACTTGAGGATGGACTTGAGCGCCTTCTTGCGGCCGCGGTTGACGCCGATCAGCGACAGCGAGCCGGCCAGGTCGTAGGAGAGCTCGGGCTTGACGTCGAGCTTTGCCGTGAGCTGCGCCGCCGCGGGAGGAATGCGGCCGCCGGCAGCCAGTGCGTCGAAGCTCTCGAGCGTAAAGTAGCCGTGCACGTAGGTCTTTGCCTCGTTTGCCCAATCGACCAGCTGCTTGGCGGTCAGTCCCGCCGAACGCTGGCGCACGGCCTCGAGCGCCAAGAGCGCACCGGTCGCGCAGGGCAGAGCGTTGTCGACCACGTAGAGCTCAAAGTTGGGATACTCGGCGCGCACGACATCTGCCGCCTGGCACGCGGAGTTGTAGCTCGACGACAGCGCCGAGGTAAAGCACAGGTAGACCGTGGGCGTGCCCTCTTTGGCGCACTCGGTAAAAAACTCGATATAGCGACCGAGCGACACAGCCGAGGTGGACACGCGGGCACCGGCGCGCATGCGGTCGTAGAACTCCTTAGGGCTCATGCTCGACCAGATGTCGTCTGTGCGCTCCTCGCCATCGATAATGAAAGGGAAACCCAGGATATCGACATCGAGGTTCGCGGCGACCTCGGGGCTAAAGTCGCAGCAGGTATCGACAACGATGCGGCAACGGTTCGAATGACCGGCGGATGCGGCCTTGTCCATCAAAGCGACTCCTTACGTAAAAAGGCGGCCACCCGCATGGGATGGCCGCCAACCGTTAACTCATGCAAGTTAACGTATTTTACTCGTCAAGTGTTTCGATGCGGGGCTTGATGATGCCATATCCACCATTCTTACGGTGATACACCACATTGATGAGACCGGTCGTCGCGTTCTCGAACACGTAGAAGTCGTGGCCCAGCAAATCGGTCTGCACCAGCGCCTGCTCCTCGGTCATCGGGGTGACATCGATGACCTTCTCGCGGACGAGCAGGTCGTCGTCCTCCTCGGGCAGCAGCAGGTCGGCCAGATCCTCAACGCGCTCGACCGGCGCGACATCCGCGGCACTGGCACCACCCTGGCGGTTGTCCACGACCTTGGTCTTGAACTTGCGCAGCTGGCGGGTGACCTTATCGGCGGAGAGGTCGATGGCGGCGTACATATCTGCACCGTGCTCGGCAACGCGAATCACCGAACCGCGGGCACGAACCGTGACCTCGACGATTGCCGGGTTGGGGTTCGAGGGGTTCTTCTCATAGCGAAGTACAACGTCGACCGTCATGGGCTCGATATCGAAAACCTTGAGCGCCTCGCCGATTTTCTCATCCACATGCGCACGCAGAGCATCGGTTACCGTCGTCTTGCGTCCAGAAACCTTGATATCCATACGTGGCTCCAATCTGCCTCGGGGACTTACCGTACTGGCTATGTACCCATTGCCGTGCATTTAATCACGCGGATTCCTAAAGACCCGAATAACGATTGCTTGATACCGCATACCGAAGTCTCGTACTTTTCCATGGCAAAGTGCGCTATGGGAGAGCAACGGCGACTTTGGTTTTGCACCTAAAAAACGTATTTGACCTGCTGGTTTTATGGAAACGAAAAAGCCGGGCCCCCCTGTTGGGAAAGCCCGGCAATGCGTGTTGAAACCGTGAAGAGGCCTCTCTCCTAGCGCATGGGAGACGCCACCCCTAGCAATAACTAGCTATTGAGTTTGTTAATGTCGTCGTCGGTGATGGTGGCTTCCTGGCTGGACGATTTGTCCTCGGAGTTTGCACCCTCGCTGCTCGAATCGGAGGATGCGGACTCGCTGGATCCGGTGTCGGTCGACTGCACGTCGGCGCCCGAGACCGTCTTGGTGGTGAGGTCATAGGGCATCGTACCGTACCAGACGGAGTGGACCGCCTCGAGCGTGCCATCGACCGTGATACCGTCGAGGGCATCGCTCACGGCACGGCATAGCTCATCGTTGGCCGCGAGGCCCGCGACGCCGAGCGTCGAGGGTGTCTCGAGCGCGCCGACGTAAGAGATCTGGCTCATCAGGCGCGCAAGGTAGCCGCCGGCCGTGGAATCGCAAATCACGTAGTCGATCTCGCCGGACTCGAGCGCCTCAAAGCACTCGTTGATGTTGGAGAAGGTCTTTTGGTTGGCCGTGATGCTCTGCTTGGCGAGCGCTTCCTGCGAGGCCGAAGAGGTCTGAACGCCCAGGGTAGCGGCGTTAAGCGTTTCGGTGGAAACGCTCAGCGACTCGCCGTCGCTCGTCTTTCCGAACACTGCCGCAGCGTCGTACAGGCAAGTACCAAGCGTGCTGATGTCACCATCCGTGGAATTGATGTCGCCAATGAAGATGTCGGCCTTTTTGTCGCCAAGCGCGGAATCGGCAGAAGACGCATCGACGAAGGCAACCTTGAGGCCCATGCGACTTGCAAGGGCGCGGGCAGCGTCGACCGCGTAGCCCGTGAGGTTACCATCGGCGCCCTGCATGGCCTGCGGAGCATCGGAGGTATCGAGGGCAACCGTCAGGGTGCCGGGAGTGACCAGGGCATCGTCCGACACCGTAGGGGTAACGGTCTCGCGCTCGATCTGGTCAATCGTGGGTGTCGTGAACGTGGACAGTGGATTGAACGCGCATCCGCTCAAGCCCAATACGGCAATGACCGCCGCGGTCCCAGCACCTAACCGAGCCGCGTGCATCAAGCTGCCCCTCACCATGTCCACTACCCTGCCTTCTGTGTCGTATACAATCCGTGCGTTGCGCGGAATAACGGGTGTTCCCACCAGCTGACCTGGTATTTGACCCCACACTTGCGCACCGGGGTGTTTGCTCGGGAGGCCATAGCCACCTTCACGACTGGCCCGCTCGCCCGCGAGGCGGTATTGCCCCAAAGAAAGTAGAACGGACGGTGCGGCTTACATCTAGGACGCGCCATGATCGCGCCGCGCGCACGCGGTCGCTTACGTGGATCCCTTTGACCGCGTCTGTCTTGGACTAGGATGGACATTTCGTCCGTCCGCAACCACAGCCTGGCAGGAACGTAGCGCATTATAGCTAAGTTCAAGCTAAAGTTTAAGGTTAGGGGCGTCATTCGCACCGTGAGCACAGATTTTGCAGGTCGGAGCGGACCATTCGTGCCCCCATGAAGCCCGGAGCTCCCCTACGGGGAGCTCCGGGGCACCCGCCTCAGGGTGCCGTGTGCAAATAACGGCAAATATGAGTACTGCTACCAATTTAGTAGCAGCGTATTTCCGCCCCACGAGCCCTTTTTGAGTTCCGCACAGCCCGCTTGGCGCCAAGATATTCCACATTCGTTTATTATCTCTTCGCTGAATCCAGTTTTTCGGCCCAAGTTTCTTTATTTTTGCTGTCACTAATCTAGTAACAGTACTCATATTTGCCGTTTTTTGCACATGGCATATAAACAGACCCCCTATAAAGCCATAGTTTTACGCCGGCTTGAGCCCAAAGCACGCTCGGAGCGTATTCAGCAGAGCATCTTGCCTCTTTCGACGAGCCTCTACACGATTCTGATATCGTTTACCCATGCGCTGGTGGATGCGCCATGCGAGCGCTTCCATCGCTTCCATGTCGCAGAGCATCTCGTTGTTGACCGTCGCGACCTCGATTCCCATGGACGCCAAACCCGTATTGCGTTTTTCATCGTGAATGCGCCCGCCGCGAGACGAATGGCCCTGCTCACCGTTGTATTCCAGGTCAAACCGAGCTGCTTCCTGATAGGCATCGCAAACCGCATACGGCATCCCCGAGATCGCCTGCGCACGGTCGTTGAACTCGATCTTGTGGTCGGTCTTAAAGGGATCGCAGGCAAATCCGCCATAGGAAAACGGAAGCGAAAACATGGCAAGCATGATGCATTCCATGGGTGAGCGCAGGTTTTCCGACAGAAAGGGGCACAGCCGCCGCAGCTGCTTGGCCGCGCTCCCCTTGCATGCCGCAAGGTAATCTGCCAGGCGATCGGGCGTCAGCACTGGCTCTACCTCAAAGTAGCCCACATCTGACGGCTGGTCCTTATCCTTTGCAAGCCTGTTCACGGTAGGCGAGCTGTAGGGAGGCAAATACTGCCCGCGATCGCTCAGCGAAATCTTGGAGCACAGCTCCTGGGCCAGGGCAAATGCCTGGATACAGCCGACTTCGCGCGCAACGGCGGCACAGAGGGCCTCGGGAGACAAGCTGTACACCCCCGGCTCCACCTCCAAAATCGAAGCGTCCGGCAGGCCTGTAGAACAAACGGACCAGCTTGCACCAGGCATGCGGCGACGCTGCTTTGCAGACCCCACCAGTAGGCACAGGTCTTCTTGAACCTCGCCACTCACGACCCCGATCCTCACCAAATCGGGAAGATAGATGTCCTCGGCCGAGGGCGACGATGCGCGCAGCACACGGCACTCTTCATCGGGAGCGAGGTCCCTCCAACTGATGTAACCCATTTGTCGGCGCTCGGCGCGCATCATGCGCAGCGCCGAGGCGCCAGTCAGGATTACAGAGGCCGCCAGTTGCTCGCTTGTCGGCTCGATGCGTCGCGCTATCTTCACTGCCACAAAACCACCCCTACCAAACGCGTGCGATAGCGAGGCCATCGACGGCCGCGGCACCGGCACGTTTGAGCTCCGCCGAGGCTGCTGCCATGGTCGCGCCCGTGGTAATGACATCATCGATAAGCAGCAGGCGGCGGTCCCGCACGTCCTCAACGGTCTCGTACATGCCTCGGGCGCGTTCACGGCGTTCTTCACGACCGAGTTCACGCTGGTCGCCATGACCGTACTTAACGAGGGCGTCGAGTAGCGGAACACCCGACAGCTCGCAAAATGGGCGCGCGATGGCTTCCATATGATCGAAGCCTCGCCGCCGAAACGCCGCCGCCGTCGCGGGCACAAACACCACCGCATCGGCGCCGGACAACACACCGCCTAAGCGTTCGGGTGCCGCGACCTGGGCATGTAAGGCGGTATCGTATAGCAGCTCTGCCAGATACGGCGCCAGGCGTCGCTCGCCCGCGTCTTTGTACGCTTTAATGATCCGCGGCAGCGGGTGCGTGTAAACGGCACATGCCAGGCACCGGTCGAGTGCTTCGGCCATCGCCGAGGACGTACCCTCGACCGAGCACTCGGTGCACAGCAAATCCCCAAACGGGGCGCCGCATCGGGTGCAGCTATGACACGGGTCGATGAGCGTGAGCGCAGCCAGACAGTCTTGGCAAATAAGCGTACCGGCGCGCTCGCAGCCGGCACATCGTGTTGGCGACAATGCCTCGAGCGCCTCGCGTGCCACCCGCTCGGCAAACGGTAGCAATTCGTCCGCAAACGGTAGGGCACCGGCACCCTGCAGACAGCTCAATATGTTCAGATGGCTCTTCAAGACACAACCCTCCCTACGTTCGGTCGCGGGGAGGGTTGTTGATTCGGCGCTATGATACCCCGATGCGCTCGGGGCAAGGCGGGCTAAATCCGCTCGCGGGCGTTATTCGCCGGCAGGCGGTTGTGGTGCGGACGAAGACGGGGTCGAGCCCTCGCCACCATCCTGGCGCGGCTTGCGGGAACGGCGACGGCGACGGCGCTTTTGACCCTGGTCGGCCGAGCCCTCGCCACCGCGCAGCTCGCGCTCGTCACGAGCGGCGCCATGCGAAGCCTTGGCAGCCGCTCCCCCGCCATCTCCGGGACGACGGCGCGTGACCTTGACCTCGCCATCCGAGACCTGATCGGCCACGGAGGGCACTGAAGGCTTCTGCTGCGCGCCCGAGGAATGGCGACGGCGCGGACGCGGCGCGCGCTCCTCCTCGCCACGTGACTTGCCGCCCTTGTCGACAGGCGCATCGGAGGCCGAGGCGCCCTTGGAAGCGGCACCGGCCTCGCGAGCAGCTGCGGCGCGGAAGGCGTCCTCGCGCTCCTCGCTCGACAGATGACGGCGGCGGCGACGTGTGGGGTTCATGCCGCCGCCGCGATTCTGCTGCTGGGGCTGCTGAACCTCGCACTCGCGAGAGACGTTCTTGCCCGCGGCTGCAACCTCGGTAGCATCGCCCGAGCCCGCGCGCTTGCGACGGCGACGGCCATCGGCCGCCCCCTCGGCCTCGGGTGTCTCGGCCTTACCGCGGCCCTTTCCGCGGCCACGGCCCTCGCCCTGACCCTGACCGGCGCGAGCATCGGATTCAGCATCGCGACGACGGCGCTTAGGCATCGACGTGCCGGCCAGACGGTCGGCACTCGACAGGCCATCGCCCACATCGACGCCGTTTTCGCGATCGAGCTCCATAAGCGCCAAGCGCATCTCGGGCGACTCGATACGCTCGAGCACATCGCGCGTCACGCAGTCGGGACGGCAGTTGCAGCCCTGCTCGGCGGCCTTCTTTTTGCAGCCCTCAGAGCAGGTCATGTCGGCCAGGTTGACCTTAAAGACTTTGCCGTTCTCCAGGCGCAACACCAGCTGCTCGCGCGGCGTGTCATATTCCTGGATACGCGCCTTGCCAAGCGGCGTATCGATAAGCGTCTTCTTTTTGGGCGCGCGGCTCTTAAAGTCCTTGTACGCCTCGAACTCGTAGCGCAGGCAGCACATCAGGCGGCCGCAGACGCCGCTAATTTTGGACGAGTTGAGTGGCAGGTCCTGCTCTTTTGCCATGCGAATCGAAACCGGCTCAAACTGTCCGCCAAAGCGCGTGCAGCAGAGCTCCTGGCCGCACTGGGCATAGCCGCCCACCAGGCGGGTCTCGTCGCGCACGCCGATCTGGCGCATGTCGACGCGAATGTGCAGCGTCGAGGACAGGTCCTTGACGAGCTGACGGAAATCGACGCGCTCCTCGGCAGCAAAGTAGAACACAGCCTTCTCGCCGCCAAACAGGTACTCGACGCCGACCGGCTTCATCTCGAGGTCGAGTTCCTTGACCAGACGGCGGAAGTCGACCATGGCCTCGTCACCCTGGATAGCCAGGTCGTCGGCAAGCTGCAGGTCGATGTCGCTCGCCACGCGCAACACGGGCTTGAGCGGCTGACCGATCTCGTCTTGCGGCACCTCGAAGGGATCGGCCGTGACCAGGCCGATCTCGGTTCCGCGCTCGGTGGAGCAAATGGCATAATCGGCCTCGAGGATATCCAGATCCTGCGGGTCGAACCACAGGTCGCGCGAGGCGTAGGTAAACTTAACGGGTACGACTAACGGCATTTCAGTGCCTTCCTGATATCGAACAGCATGACCTCGATGGCCAGCTGGGGAGTAACGTTTCTGGCGATGTTGCGCTCAGCGGTGGCAACCGCCTCAAGCGCCTGAGTGGCACCCGCAACATTCGTCGCGGCGGCAAGCCGCCCGATCGTGTCGCGCACGTCCTCGTTCACAACGTCTGCCGCCTCATCCTGAAGCGTCAGCAGCACGTCGCGCATGAGCGTCCGCGCGCTCGCCAGCGCTTCCATGATACCCGAACGCTCGCGCGCGTTGAGTTCGCGCTTGTTGCGGTCCTCAAGCTGCTTCAATGCTCCACGCGACAGGTAGTCGGCATTTTGCTCGAGCACCTTTTCCTGTGTGGACTTGACCTCGGCGAGCGGCGCCTTGACGGCGACGATGAGCGACTTGGCGCGACTGAGCACATCGGCCTCGTCGGCGGCGATGAGCGAGTCGATGGCACGGACCATCTGGCGACGGGCGTCCTGGCGCTCCGCGCTCTTAAGGAACTCGATACCGCGCGTGGGGCTTCCCGCCACAGCGACGGCCATGCGGCAGCGCGCGGGATCCTGACCGGTGGCGCGGCTCACGGCCTGCGCGGCCACAGTGGGCGAAACCAGCCGAAACGGTACGCACTGGCAGCGGCTCACGATGGTGGGCAGCATCACGTCGGCCGAGGTGCCCAACAGGATGAACATGACACCCTCGGGCGGTTCCTCGAGCGTTTTGAGCAGCGCGTTGGCGGTGTTGGCGCGCAGCTGTTCGGCACGGTCGATGATGTAGACCTTTGCCTTGGCGCGGATGGGTGCCAGGGGCACGTCGTCGAGCAGCTCGCGGGTCTGCGCGATGAGGTAGCCCGTAGCGCTCTCGGGCGTGTAATAGTGCACGTCGGGATGCGTATGACGGGCGACGCGCACGCAGCTGTCGCACGAACCACAGCCGTCCTGCTCGCACAGGAATGCCTGGGCAAGCGCCCATGCGGCGTCAAGCTTACCGGCGCCGGGCGCGCCCAAGAACAGGTAGGCGTGCGATGCGCGGCCGCTTGCGATGGCGTTGGTCAAAAAGTCGCGCACGCGCTGTTGGGTGTCGAGCTTGGCCAGCAGGCTTGTCTGAGCCGGGGCCATGTTACTCGGCCTCCCGGGCAAGCGCGGCGGCGACGGCGTCTTGCGGAATGTCGAGACCGTACGCGCGAACCAGCTCGACCGTCTGCGCGAAGACGTCTGCGATCGACGCAGTGGCGTCGATGAGCTTTACGCGGTCTGGCTCCTCGGCAGCAATGGCACAAAATCCCTGATAGACGCGTTCCTGGAAGGCCATGCCCTTGGCCTCCATGCGATCGGCCGCGCCGCGGGCCGCCATGCGCAGCGCCGCCTGCTCAGGCGTGATGTGATAGACGAGCGTGAGCGCCGGGTGCGTCCCCGCGACGGCCAGGTTGTTGGCATCGCGTACTATCTGGCGATCGAGGCCATCGGCAAACGCCTGATAGCAAGTTGTGGAATCGTAGAAGCGGTCGCACAGGACCACCTTGCCGTCAGTAAGGGCAGGCGCGATGACCTCGTGCACCAGCTGGGCGCGCGCGGCCTCGTAGAGCAACAACTCGCAGGTGTCTCCCATCGTCGTATTGGCGGGGTCGAGCAGCAGAGCACGGATCTTTTCGCTGATGGCGGTACCGCCCGGCTCGCGCAGGCTCACAACCTGGTAGCCAGCGAGTTCGAGCGCGCGGGCAAGCAGGCGCGCCTGCGTGGACTTGCCGGCGCCATCGACGCCCTCGAGCGTGATAAAGCTATGTTGAGCGGGCTCAAAAGCCATGGGCGCAGCCCCTTCCTACAAGGCGCGTAAATGCAGATATATCAACCAAGCCATGATACCCCAGTGCTCGGCGCGTCCCAAATCCAACCTAGCCATCGAGGCATCCCCGAAGTTGCGGTGAAATAGGGACTGATTGAAGCTCTGAGACCGCCAAACAGTCCCTATTTCACCGCAACTTATGATGGGGACTTTTGGACGCTGGGTATAATCGTCGTATTGATTTGAAATGTGGCGAAAGGAGTGGCAATGTCTCGGTATTGCGCCTCGTGCGGCAAGCTTCTTGCAGATGATGCCAAGTTCTGCACCTCGTGCGGTGCACCCGTTGAGCAGACAACCGCAAGCAATGGCCAACCCACGTTTGAGCAGACCGGCTCCCTCGATACGCCGCAAGCTAAGCCGGACGACCCCCTCGCCTATCGCCCCGACCCCGCCGCCGGCCCTGCAGCGGTCGAAACGACGCAGCGCATACCCGTCGCGGACACCCCGCCCCAACAGCAACCGGCGTCTACATACGCGTCTGGTTCACCGCAGGCCCCCGCCGCAAAAAAGAGCGCTACCAGGGCGCTTGTCGCCGTTATCGTTGTGCTGTTGGCAATCATCATCGCCTTGGTCATCTTTTTTGTGATCAAGCCGTTCGACAACTCCGCTACGCAGACGACTGCCGAGGTAGCTAAGCTGCACCATGACGTCGACGACGATGATCTAAAGCCTCTCGGCAATCCCAACAGCCTGTACGACGATGATGACGATGACGACGAGGATGGCGGCGAAGCAAGCCTCTCCGAACAGAACCTCTACCGTCGCCTGAGTGAATACTACGACCTGCTGGAAGATCTCGATAGCCACGTCCGTGCCTGCGCAGAGACGTTTAATGGCAGCTATCTGGAAGAGGATCGTACCACCCGTCAAAATCTCGCTGACGTCGCCGAGCGCACGGAGGACACCATCGAGCAGTATTACGACATTGTCGAGGACCTGGACGTCCCCACAAGCTCTAAGAACTACAGCTCGTGGAAGGACATCATTGCTCTGTACGACGACCTGGATCACCGCATCGATGCGATCTGCGATGCCTGGGAGATCAGCTTAAAGTACGCAAAGCCCGCGGACCATAAGAACGAGATCGTGGCGCCGCTGTCGCGCGACAACGTGGCGGGCACCAATGACAATAAGTACCGCCTAGACTTTGAGGAGCGCTATCCCGGCGCCAAACCCGTCGAAGTGAACTAACGCCTTGTCGTTTCCGAGCCGGCAGTTAGGGACGTTCCTAAACTGCCGGCAGAAAAAGGAATGTCCCTAACTGCCGGTCAAAAAACGAGCGAGGATCATGGGACCCTCGCTCGTTTTTTGGGCAATGTTTCGACTGCGCCGTTACTTGTCGGCGGCTGCTTTCTTGGCAGTCGACTTCTTCGCGGTCGTCTTCTTGGCGGCAGTGGCTTTCTTAGCCGTCGTCTTCTTCGCAGTCGAGGTCTTCTTCGCCGTGCTCGCCTTGGTCGCAGCCTTGCGGCCGCGGGCGGGCTTCTTCTCCTTGGTCGGGCAATCCATGTTGACGCAGATACGCCACGGACCGCGCGCCGTGTTGACCACCACGATGGGGGCGCCGCACTCGGGGCAGGTCTCGCCCGTCGCCTCGAGCTTGCCGCGCGCCGGCAGCGGATAGCTCACGCCGCAGTCATCGTAGTTGGTGCAGCGGATAAAGCGCTTGCCGCTCTTCTCGCTCTTGTGTGCAATCAGATCACCATGGCGTCCGGCCTCGGCGCACACCTTGCACTCGCCCACCTTAAGGTCGGGCTCGTAGTTGGTGGGGCACGTCGGGTTCACGCAGATCTCGAAGGCCTTCTGGCGGAACGGCTGGCACTTAATGCGCGGTGCACCGCATTCGGGGCACACGGCCGCCTCGCCCTCGAGCGGGCTCACCTTGACGCCGCTCGGCACCGGATAGGTCACGTCGCAGTCGGGCCAGCCCATGCAGCCGATAAAGCTGCCGCGGGTCTTGGCGCTCGTCTTCATAACCAAGTCCTTGCCGCACTTGGGGCAGGCGCCCACGCGCGCATCGGCCGTGACGGCGTCGCTGATGGCGTCGCCCAGCTCCTGCGTATGCTTGAGCAGCTCGTCGAGCACGCCGGCCAGCAGCGCGCGCGAGTGCGTCACGACATGCTCTTCGGTGTCCTCGCCGCGCTCCACGCGGGTCATATCGCCATCGAGCTCGCTGGTCATATCGGGGCTCGTGATGCGCGGGGCAAACTGCGTCAGCGCATCGATAATGGCGATACCCAGCTGACTCGGCTCCACGGGATCGTTTTTGAGGTAACGCACGGCGTACAGGCGCTCGATGATGCTCGCGCGCGTGGACTTGGTGCCCAGGCCGCGCTTCTCCATCTCCTGCACGAGCTTGCCCTGGCTGTAGCGCGCGGGCGGCTCGGTCTGTTTGGCCTCGAGCTTAATGTCGAACACATCGACCGTATCGCCCTGCTCCAGCGGCGGCATCTGCTCGTCGCGCTTAAGACCGTACGGATAGGCCTCGCGGAAGCCCGGAGTCACGAGCACGTCGCCCGAAGCCACAAACGGCTCGCCGTTGACGTCGAGCTCGAGCTTAGTGTTTTCGATGGTCGCGGGACCCATAAGCGTCGCCAGGAAGCGACGGGCGATCAGGTCATAGAGCTTGCGCTGGCCGCCGTCGAGCGTGGACGGATCGCCCTCGCCCGTGGGGTAGATAGGCGGGTGGTCGGTGGTCTCGACTTTACCGCGCGTGGGCTTCATGGGACCAGCGAGTACCTTTTTGCACACGGGCGCCAGCGCCGGGTTGATCTTTGCCAGGTCACTCACCACGGCGCCCAAATCGAGCGTCGCGGGATACACGGTGTTGTCGACACGCGGGTAGCTGATAAGGCCCGCCATGTAGAGGGACTCGGCGATGCGCATCGTACGCGCAGGCGAGATGCCCTCGGCCGCAGCGGCAGCCTGCAGCGAGGTCGTCGCAAACGGCGTGGGCGGCTGCTGCTTGCGGGAGCGCTTGGTCACCGCGGCAACGGTCGCCGTCTTGGCGCCGTCGACGTGACCATACGCCGTCTCGGCAGCATCTTTGTCGGTAAAGCGTGCCGTCTTGTGCGCGATCTTAAAGCGATCGTCCTCGGCAGCGCCCTGCGCGGCACCCATACCGCGAATCTGCCAATAGTCCTCGGGCACAAACGCCATGCGCTCGCGCTCGCGCTCGACCACCAGGGCGAGTGTCGGCGTCTGCACGCGGCCGGCGGAGCGCACGTTACCAAAGCCGCCAAACTTGGCGAGCGTCAAGTAGCGCGTGAGCACCGCACCCCAAATGAGGTCGATGTGCTGACGGCTCTCGCCGGCGTCAGCCAGGTTCTGGTCGAGCGAGACAAGGTTATCGAAGGCCTGCGTGATCTCGGCCTTGGTAAACGAAGAATACTGGGCGCGGGCGACCGGCAAGTCGGGCGCAACCTCGCGCACCTTGTTGAGGGCGTCCGAACCGATCAGCTCGCCCTCGCGATCGAAGTCCGTAGCGATGATGACGCTGTCGGACTTCTTGGCAAGGTTCTTGAGCGAGCGGATGAGCTCCTTCTCGGCCGGCAGCTTAATGACGGGTGCCCAGGTGAGATACGGCAGGCTCTCGAGCTTCCAGCCCTTGATGGAGATGCCGTCGGCAAGGAACGGCTTGCGCTTGGTGTCGTAGGGCGGACGAGCCAGGCCATCGGGCATGTCGGCCGGCAACATCTCGCCGTCCTCGGTAACCGAATACCAGCCCAGCTTTTTATCGAACAGCACGCTGTCGCAAAAATCGGGCACAAGGATGTGACCGGCCAGGCCGATGGTCACGCACTCCTCGCCCTTCCACTCAAAACGGTAGATGGCGGTGTTGTACACCTTATCCTTTTTGAGTTTGCCCGTGGACAGACGCTCGGCGATCTGACGCGCGGCGTCGTTTTTCTCGGCGATGATGAGCTTCAAAAGAGGCTCCTATCTCGTGTCTCTGCGGCTACGCCCGCCCGTATGGCGGCCGATTTACGCCCTTGCTTGCTCGATCTGCCCGATGAGCCAATCGCACCAGGCATCCATGCCCTCGCCCTTGCGCGCGCTCACGGCAAAACGCGGCGCCTGCGGATTGAGGTCATCGAGTGTCTTAGTATACCTATCCATGTCAAAATCGAAAGCCGGGGCCACGTCTACCTTGTTGAGCAGCTGTGCGCCGGCGTGCTGAAAGATGCCCGGGTACTTGATGGGCTTGTCGTCGCCCTCGGGCACCGAGAGAATCATGATGGACAGGTTCTCGCCCAGGTCAAAGTCGACTGGGCAGACCAGGTTGCCCACATTTTCGATAAAGATGACGTCGATGTTCTCCAGGCCGACGGCCTGGTCGAACGCATCGACGGCCTCCATGATCATGTTGCCCTCGAGGTGGCACAGGCCGCCCGTGTTGATTTGGATGGCGGGCATGCCGGCTTCCTTCATGGTGATGGCGTCGACGTCCGAGGCGATATCGCCCTCGATGACGGCGCAGCGCAAGCCGGCCTTGTCGCGCAGGCGCTCGTTGGTGCCCAGAATCGTAGTGGTCTTGCCCGAGCCAGGGCTCGACAGCACATTGATCACATAGGTGCCTGTCTCTTTAAATCGCTGTCGCAGCTGATCTGCCAGGCGCTCATTGCGCGACAGAATTGGCGATGCGATATCAATCGTTTTCTCGGCCATACTCGGCGCTCCTTACTTCTACCATTTATACCCCGTCCCCAGGTTGCTGGCGGGCTAATCGTCGGGGGTCTCGATCTCGATACTTGCGATGTCGAGTTCGCGGCCGTGCAGCAGACGCACGTTGGCGCCGCCACACTGGGGACAGCGACAATGGAAACGGTCGTGATCAAAGACCTCGCCGCAGTCCAGGCACTCGCTTTGTGGATGGACCTCCTCCACGGCAAGCTCGCAGCCGCGCGTGAGCGGGTCCTCGTCGCGAAACGTCTCCCAGGCAAAGTCGAGCGCCTCGCGCACGACCTCGGTCATATCCCCGATACGCAGCGTTACCAAAACGGCGCGCGAGGCCCCCGCCCCACGCGCCGCGCGAATCACTGTATCGAGTATGCCGTTGACAATGCCAACCTCGTGCATACCGATTTACTCCTCGTCGTCCTCATCGTCCGAGAACAGGTCCAGACGACTCACAAACAGGCCCTCCTTGCCCTCGCGCGCGGTAATGACCACACGGGCGATGGCGAGCGAAATCTCGTAGAGCGAGAGCAGGGCGCCATACATGAGACCCAGCGTAACGGGCGAGCCGTCGGGCGTGATCACAGCCGAACCCACGAGCAGGCCAACGTATACATAACGCCAGGCACCGCGGAAAGCAGCGTAGGACACGATGTGGAAGACGGACAGATAGAAGATGATGAGCGGCAGCTCAAACGCCACGCCAAAGCCGATCATAAAGAGCAGCTCCATGTTGACGTAGTTCTCCAGATCGGGCAGTGCCGTAGCGACGGCCGAGGTCTCGCCGATGAGCCACTCAAAGCCCGCAGGAATGATGATGAAGTAGCAGAAGATGGCACCCAGGAAGAACAGCACCGTCGAGGCGAGCACCGTGGGCACGACCCACTTGCGCTCGTTGGATCGAAGCGCCGGCAGGAAAAACGCCAGAATCTGCCAGATGATCATGGGCGTGCACATGACCACGGCCATCTTGATGGCCAGCGAGAAGCGCAGGCCAAAGCCGCCGAGCGTGGTGGTGATGTAGAACTTACCGTCCGGCACAAAGGAGCGGATGGGGTCTTCCAGGATGTCGAGCACCACGGGCGTGGCGAAATACAGCACGATGGCGGCGGCAAACACCGACACGACCACGATGGTCAGGCGGCGACGGAGCTCTCCCAGGTGATCGAAGAGCGGCATACGCGCAGGTCCGATAGGCATTACTCATCGCCTCCCTTCGGGGCATCGGCGGCAGCGGCGTCGTCCTCGGCCTCGAGCTCGCGAGCGAGCTGGTCGACGACGGCCTTGCGCTTGCGGGGACGACGGGCGTAGAGGTCAGCCGTCGTGGGCTCTGCCGGCTCGGGCTCGGGCTCTGCAGCAGGCTCGGGCTCGACGACAGGCTCGGCGGCAGCGGCAGGCTCGGCACCCTCGGCCTCGGACTCCTCAGCAGCACCCTCGCCCTCGGCGGCAGCCTCGCTCGCGGCCTTCTCGGCAGCAAGACGGGCGCGACGCTCGGCAAAGGTCTCCTTCTTGGCGGGCGCTGCCGTCTCGGCGGCATCCTCGTCCGCATCGGAATCGTCGTCGGTCGCAGCAGCCTTCTTGGGCTTGACCGGAGCCGAAGCGGCCTCACTCACCGGATCGATAATCTCGGACTGAACAACGGCCGTCATCTTTTCCTGCGTCTCGCGGAACTGACGGATGGCACGGCCGATCGTGCGGCCCATCTGCGGGAGCTTATCCGGGCCAAACAGCAAAAAGCCGAAGACCACGATGATCGCGAGCTCACCCTCTCCAATACCAAACACACATACCTCCAAGGCTCGATGTGAGTCGAGCCCGCACCGCGCCATTCGGCCGGAACTCGTCTATTCATTCGGTCAAGTATAGCGCCCGGACGCCAAAACGTCCGAGCGCATCACAAACATATGCCAAACGGCACGCCCTTTTGGGGGCAAAGATTATGCAGCGGTGATCGAAATCTCCTGGTCGACACCCAACAGCTGGACCACGCGCATCACCGGGGGCTGCACATTGGTGCAGCTAAAGCGCTTGCTGTGGTCGGCCGCGTGGTGCGCGGCGCCCACGAGCACACCAATGCCCGTCGAATCGATGTAGCTCACCTGGGCAAAATCGAGCTCAACGGCCTCAGTGGGCTGCTCGAGCGCCAGGTCGATGGCATTGCGCAGGCTATCGGCGTTAGAGATATCGATCTCGCCGGTTACCTTAATGGTGTAGAGCTCTGGCGTGGGGTTGGTGGAAATACCCAAATCCATGTATACGCTCCTTTACGTATCGAAAGTGCGGATAGTACGGGAAGCCGCGCGTTAGGCGCGCTCGGCACGCGCAAGCTCGGCAGCGACGAGCTTAACGGCCAGCACCAGCACATCGAGCGCGGCCTCCAGGTCCTCGACCGTGGGATAGCTCGGCGCGATGCGGATGTTGGTGTCGCGCGGGTCCTTGCCATAGGGCCAGGTAGCACCGGCCGGCGTGAGCTTGACGCCCAGGTCGGCACAAAGCGCGGCGACCTTTTGGGCCGAGCCCTCGGGACCATCAAAGCTCACAAAGTAGCCGCCGCGGGGGTGCGTCCAAGTAGCGCAACCCGTATCGCCCAAGCCCTCGGTGAGCTTGCGCTCAACGGCCTCAAAGCGCGGGCGCAAAAACTCGGCATGCTTTTTCATGTGCTCCTTGACCGCCTCGATGGTGGGAAGGAAGCGCACGTGACGCAGCTGGTTGAGCTTATCGGCACTGATGAGGCCGGCCTTCAGGCGCTTGGAGAACTCGGCGATGACCGCGGGGCTCGCACCGATAAAGCCGATACCGGCGCCCGGGAAGGTGATCTTGGACGTCGAGGCAAAGGCCACCACGCGGTCCTCGGTGCCCGCCGC
The DNA here is from genome assembly GCA_014871645.1 of Collinsella sp. Lineage (GTDB taxonomy): Bacteria > Actinomycetota > Coriobacteriia > Coriobacteriales > Coriobacteriaceae > Collinsella. Next base: position 52,392 of record WGSN01000005.1, on the reverse strand, counting down.
GCGAGCGAGGTCAAAAATGTTTGCGAGCTCATCGGTCTCGTCGTACAGGTCGTGCACGCAGTAGGCGTTGTCCCAGAAGATGCGGAAATCGGGCGCGGCCGTGGGCATCTCGACCAGGCGACGCACAGTGTCCTCGCTAAAGGTGATACCCGTGGGGTTGGAATACTTGGGCACGCACCAGATACCCTTGATGGAATCGTCGGCGGCAACGAGGCACTCGACCTCGTCCATGTCGGGGCCGTTGTCGGTCATCGCGACGGGGACGTTCTCGATGCCCAAGTCGGCGGTGATGCCAAAGTGGCGATCGTAGCCGGGAACGGGACACAGGAACTTGACCTTCTTGCCGTCGTGCGCGGCCTCGTAAGCCTCCCAAGGCTCGCTGCCGCACGAGCCGCAACGCCAGAACATGCCGGCGATGTCGTGCTCAATCAGCAGGCTCGACGAACCCAGTACGAGCGTCTGCTCGGCGGGACAGCCCAGGAACTCCCCTGCCAACTTGCGTGCCGAGGGAATACCCTCAAAACAGCCGTAGTTGGAACAATCGACGTTGCCGTCGTGCAGATCGGCGTCGGCATTGAGGATATCGAGCATGGGGCGCGAGATGTCCACCTGGGAGGGCGACGGCTTGCCGCGCGCCATGTCGAGCGCCAGGCCCTTGGCCTTGACCTCGGCGACCTCGGCTTTGAGCGCCTCGATGGCGGCATCGAGTTCGGTGGTTTCCATCTTCTGGTAGATCGTCTGCATGGGGTGCGACCTTTCGCGAAGCGGTACGTTGCAGTTCGTCTAAGTATAGACCGCCACCGCCGCAACGTTATGAAGCCGTGATAGATTAAGTACATCGCAATAAATTACGAATCGCCGCGCATGCCGGCGTGGGGCGCCCAAGGAGGCACTATGGAATACGGATCGTTCCAGGCCGAAGAATTCGGCGACCTGCAGCGCCTGGTCGACGGACTGTTTTACGACCGCCACGCCATCGACCGCCTGGATCTGATCGTGCAGGCCGAGATCTTGGACTTGGCACCCGACCTCATGGAAATCGTGAACCTATTGCCGCCCGGCTACTACGACCGCCAATCGCTTTGCGACCAGCTCAACTCCGCCCTTGCCGCCCACGGCTGGGGCGCCGTCTACGGAACGGTGGAATAAACCTAGTCGTTTAAGAACGTCCCCAATGACTAAAACGCCGCTTGTGATGGTGTTCACAGGCGGCGTTTTCAAACTTGTATGTGCTCTTACTCGTCCTTGGGCGCGGGGTGTTTGCAGACCACGCTCATGTAGATCATACCGAGCACGGCAGCGGTGACCGAACCGGCAAGGATGGCAGCCTTGGCAGCCAGAACCTCAAACTGGGCCGTCGGGAAGGCAAGGCCGCTGATGAGGATCGACATGGTGAAGCCGATGCCGCCCAGAATGCCCACACCGGCAATCATGTGCCAGTTAACGTTATGCGGCAGCTCGCAGACCCTAAACTTAACCAGGGCAAACGTCATGCCAAAGATGCCGATCGGCTTGCCCAGCAGCATGCCAAAGTACACGCCGAGCGTCACCGGGTCGGTGAGCAGCGTGCTCATATCCACACCCACTAGGCGAACCTGTGCGTTCACGAACGCAAAGATCGGCAGAATCACAAAGTTGACCGGCGTGGAGATCAGACGCTCCATGCGGATGAGCGGCGGGGTCACGCGGTGCATGACGCGTTCGACCCTGGTGGTCGAGACGGTAAAGTCATGCTGGCCCAGGATGTGTGCCCCGTCGTCGTAGCGGTCATCAAGCAGCGGCAGGCACTCGCCCAACCAATCGGTGAGGCTATCGAGCTTGACGCCGCACTTGGCCGGGATGGTAAAGGCCAAGATGACGCCGGCGAGCGTGGCATGTACACCGCTCTTGAACATGCAGAACCACAACAGCAGACCCAGTACCGAATACGGGGCAAGGCGGTAATGCTGCGTCTTGTTGAGCCACACGAGCGCGCAGGTCACAAGCGCAGCGGCGCCCAACCAAAACGGATTGGGGCTCTGACCGTAGAAGATGGCGATGGCGGCGATGGAGATAAGGTCGTCGGCGATGGCGAGCGTCGAGAAGAACACGCGCACGCCGTTGGGCACGCGGTTGCCCAAAAGCGACAGCACGCCCAGCGCAAAGGCAATATCGGTTGCCATGGGGATGGCCCAACCGTTGCGGGCGCCGGCATGGTTAAAGATCAGGTAGATGCAGGCGGGAACGACGACGCCGCCCACGGCCGCCAGCATGGGAAGCATGGCCTGACGCGGATTCTTGAGCTCGCCGACCGTCATCTCGTACTTAAGCTCAATGCCCACCAACAAAAAGAAAATCGCCATGAGGAAGTCGTTGACGAAAAGTTCAACGGTAAGACCGGCCGTAAGGTTGCCCAGACCCACATACAGCGGGGTCTCCAAAAAGTGATGGATGGCCTCGTAGGCATCGGTATTGGCGCAAATGACGGCGGCGATGGCGGCGATGACCATAACCGCGGCGGAAATCGTGCCGTTCTCGGCGATGCGCTCCCAAATGTCGTGGCGTTCAAAGCGCTTGCGCTCACGGACGTTGAACAGCTGCTCGGTTGCTGCCATGGGCGGCTCCTTTCACGGGAAAGCTCCCGTCTTAAAAAAGCACGGCCCGCCCAAGTGGCGGCGCCGCGCTCTAACGTATTACGCTTGCATCTAGCCTACCCTGCACGACAAGCACGCAGGCGTGGCCGAAAAGCGGAACCACAGGTTGAACATTATTTGCTCAACGGCACGGGCACGCCTGTCCAAGAGACGACGCGGCGCATGCACAAAAAACGACCGGAGCGCGGGGCGTCCGCGATCCGGTCGTGGCGTTTGGTCAACTAAACCTAGCAGGCGGCCATGATGGGGGCAGCGACCTGCTTCTTACGGGAGAGGACGCCCGGCATCCAGACGCCGTCGTGCTCGTCGGCAATGCCCAGGCCCTTCTGAGCAGCCTCGGTCTCGCCCTCGAGCAGGACCTGCGAGCCCTCCTCCATGATGTCGGTGATGCACAGGACAATGCCGTCGGCACCCTTCTCGGCGGCGTAGGCGCGCATGGCCTCGCGGATCTCGTCAATCATGCCAAGCGCACGGCTCTTGTCGACGGTCTCGTACTGGCCGATGAGCAGCTTCTTGCCGGCGGGCTCGAACATCTTGATGTCGTTGCCGACCATCTCGGCAGCGGTGAAGGAGCCGGACGGGCGGGTAAGGAAGACCTCCATGCCAAACTTGACCGGGTCGACGCCCACCTGCTCGCCGAGCTTGGCGGCGACGGCGCGGTCGACATCGGTGGTGGTGGGGCTCTTGAGCATGAGCGTGTCGGTCATCATGGCCGAAAGCAGCAGCTTGGCCTGGACGTCGGAAAGCTCAACGCCGAGCACGCCGGCGAGCTTGGTGACGATGGTGCAGCTGGAGCCCCAGGGCAGGCAGATGTAGTGCAGCGGGCCGGCGGTCTCGAAGTCGCCGATGCGGTGATGGTCGACAACACCAAAGACCGTGGCGTCCTTAAGGCCGGCGACGGACTGGGCGGACTCGTTGTGGTCGGTGAGGACGACGAGCTGACCGGCCTCGACGGACTCGATCACGCGGGGCTCGGCAATGCCGGCATCGGCGAGCAGCTTGGCGGACTCGGCCGGAAGCTGGCCCAGAGCGCAAGCCTCGTAGGTGTTGCCGGCATACTCAACCTGGTTAAGCAGCTGGGACAGGACGACGGCGCTCATGATGGCGTCGTTATCGGGGTTCTGGTGACCAAAGACAAGAACGTTTGCCATGGATATCCTCCACTTGATATGTGTACTTGGACGTAGCTATGGTAGCACGCCGATGCCGAGCCTTCGCAGACGGAAGGGCCACGGCATATTTTGTGGCAGGTATGGGGGCCAAGGCTGTCCCTTTTTCACCATGTTGGTGCAAAGTAACCTGACCCCCTTGCACCAGCTATTTACCGGCGGCGCGCAGGGCTACGTAGGCGGCACCGATGATACCGGCGTCGTTTCCGAGCGAAGCGACCTTAATGGGCGTCTCGCGCGAGGCAGAGAGCGCGTACTGCTTAAAGTGCTCGCGAACCTTGTCGAGATAAACATCGGCCGAAGCGGACGCGCCGCCACCGATCAGGAACATCTCGGGGTCGACCACGTTGGCGATAAGCGCCAGGGCGCGGCCAAGGTAGTCGGCCATGGTGTCGGCTGCGGCCAGCGCGAGCTTGTCGCCCTCGCGGCAGGCCTGGAACACGTCCTTGGAATCGGAGGGGCCGGTGAGCTCAATGGGCTCGACGCCCGCCTTCTTGCACTCGGCAAGGTAGTTGCTCACCACGCCGGTGGCGCTGGAATACTGCTCCAGATGGCCATGGCCGCCACAGCCGCAGGTGCGCTCCTCGGCCGGGTTCAGGCACATGTGGCCAATCTCGCCGCCGGCGCCCACAACGCCCGATACCACGTCGCCGTTAACGATAACGCCGCCGCCCACGCCGGTACCGATGGTGACCATCACCACGTTCTGCACGCCCTTGGCAGAACCGAGCCAGGCCTCGCCCATGGCAGCGGCGTTGGCATCGTTCTCATACTTAACGACCGCATCGGGGCAGTGCTTCTGAATGGCGACCCTCAGCTCGGGCAGGTTAATGGCAATGTTGGCCTTGACCTTGGCATCGCCCGACGCCGGGATGGGACACGGAACGGCCAGGCCAATGCCCGCCACAAAGGCACGCGGAATCTGTGCCTTGGCGACCACCTGGTCGATAGCCTCGGTCACCGCGGCAAAGCCCGCGGCGTCAACGATAGGAGGCGTGGGCACGCTGGCCTTGGCAAGCAGGTTGCCGTCCTCGTCGAACAGGCCCTCCTTAACCGAAGTGCCGCCGACGTCGATGCCGATGTAGTACTGCTTAGGTTCCATGGGAGCCCACCTTTCTCGTTTAAACATTGCCTGTATGGTACCGCTCTCAAGGCAAAAACCTACCAAAAAGGGACAGGTTTGTTTTGGCAGGTTTTATCTGGGGTAACGCAATTGGCTGCCCAACAGGCCGCGCAAGACCATCCCCAAAAATAAAGGCGCCGGGAGGCGGAGGCTCCCGGCGCCCGTCAAAGGGACTATGTTGTCTGTTGGACCGCACGGTCCGTCGCGGCGATAACGCCGACTAGGCCTGAAGTGTCTGCAGCTGCTTGTGAACCTCGATGAGCTCCGTCGCCATGACGCGCATGGTCTCGGTGCCGGCCATCTGGTCCTCGGCATGCAGCAAAATCAACGGGGCCTCGCCGTTACGTTCGCCGTTGGCCTCCTTCTTCAGAAGCCCCATGTGAACATCGTGGCCACCGTTATAGGCCTCGTCGCCCTGCTTGATAAGCTCCTCGGCGGCGTCAAAATCGCCCTCCTTGGCCTTTTGCACGGCATTGATGTACATGCTCTTGGCGGTACCGACGTAGCTGATGATCTCAAAGCAGGTCATCTGCAGTTCGTTCATATCCTCCATGCAGAGCACCTAGCCCATCACGCTGACGCAGTGGTCGATGATGCCGGCAGCGTTCATGCGGCCGTAGTCGACCATGTTGATGACCTCGACCGGAAAACGACCGGCGGCCTCCTTCTCAAAATCGCCCTTGGTGTAGCCGATCTGCGGACCAAGCAGCAACATGTCGCACTCGTCCAGGTGATCGTGGGCCTCGTTCATGGGACGAGCCTCGACCTCAATATCCAGACCACGGTTTGCAACCTCGGCCTGCATCTTCTGGACCAGCAGGCTCGTGGACATACCGGCATTGCAGCAGAGCATGATCTTCTTCATGGTTTCCTCCTTATAACTGCGCGGCGCGCAGACGACAACTGGTTTTATTCCTTGCGGCTATTGTGCCCACCCCCCTGCATCTTTACACAAGGGAGAGAGCTGCGGGCACCGGCGCCGCGTACCGGCGCCCGCAAAGGTGAAAGGGACGAACGTTAGGCGTTCTACTCGGCGAGAGCCTCCTGCTTGGCGATTGCCTTCTCGGAAATCTTCATAAAGGGCAGGTAGACGGCCATGCCAATGACAATCTCGATAGCCTGCCACACGCCAGCGCGCCAGTCAAAGCCCGTAGCGAGCAGGGCATTGATGACGGGAGGCATGGTCCAGGGCACCTGGGCGATGCAGGGGCTGATGATGCCTGCGCAGGTAAGGCCATAGGTGATGCCGATGAACAGGTCGGGAAGGAGGACAAACGGGATCATGAGCGGCAGGTTGTACACGATGGGGTAACCGTAGATAACCGGCTCGTTGATGTTGAACAGACCAGGCAGGATAGCCATCTTGGAAACGGTCTCGGAAGCCTTGTTTTTGGAGAACAGGAGCGTGTCGAGCAGGAGCATGAGGGTGCAGCCCGAGCCGCCGATGAGGGCGAAGCTGTTAACGATCTGCATGTTCATGTAGTGATCGGGCTGGATGGTGCCACCGGCGGCAAAGGTAGCCATGTTGTCGACGATGAGCATGGTCAGGATCGGCTCGACGGTAGCGCCAGAGATGGTGGACTGGTGAATACCGACGCAGAACAGCAGGTTAGCAAGGGTGTAGATGAGGATAACAGCCCACGGACCAGCGTTCATGATGCTCTTGAGCGGGTTGGAGATGCACGTGGAGATGATGGTGCACAGATCGGTGCCGGCGCACACGGCGAGCAGGGCTGCGGCAAGAGCGAAGACCGCGAGGTTAAGCAGCATCGGAATCATGACGTTGAAGGAGTTGGAGACCGCGGGAGGCACGCCCTCGCCCAGCTTAACCTTGAGCTTCTCGACGCCAGAAATCTTGATGAAGAGCGAGACGGAAAGCAGGGCGATGATAATAGCCGAGAACAGACCGTTGGTGCCGGTGTTGGCAGTCGAAAGGGCGCCCGTGACCTCGGCGGAGGTGATCTTGTCGGTGAGCAGTGGGCTCGTGGCGGCAAGCGTGGCGGTGATCTGCTGCGGCATCATGATGACGAAGGCAGAGATAGCGACGACCATGCAAGCAAGCGGATTATCGAAGCGCTTGTTCTTAGCGAGGCTGTAGCCAATCAATCCGGCCAAGATAATGGCAGAGACGTTGAGGGTGCCCAGCGTAATCGCCGAACCCCACGTCTGAAGGTTGGCAAGGCCCGCCGCATCGAGCGGGAACAGAGGGAACACGACGTTGTTAATAAGAACCGCGATACCCGCAAGGATATAGAGCGGCGTGATGGTCGCGAAGGCGTCACGCAGGGAACGCAGGTGAACCTGGTTTCCCACCTTCGCAGAGACCTCGGTAAACTTGTCGAGGAAGCTCTTTCCGTTGTCACTGGCCATGATTGCTCCTAACTTTCAAATCCGGCCTTTCCTATGCGCGCGGTGGTCTGTCGCCCTCTGCCACCAGATGTGCCATGTGTTGCGCGCGGCGGCGCGCGGTCTGGACGTTCGTCCGGTCGCTAATCAACCACGTGGGTCGTGGCGACCTGTTTGAGCCAGGCCGCCGACTTCTTAAGACGGCGCTTATAGCCATCCATCAGATCGACCTCGACAAAGCCATAGCGATTCTTAAAGGCATTGGCCCAAGACCAGTTATCGATGACGGCCCAATAATGGTATCCGCGGCACTTGGCGCCCTCGTCGATGGCCTTGGCCACCCACTCCAGGTGCTGACGTACAAAGTCGACGCGGTAGTCATCCTGGATGGTTCCTTCGGCGTCACGGTTCTTGTATTCGTCCATGATGCCGATGCCGTTCTCGGAAACGAACCACTCAAGATCGGGGTAGTTCTTAGCGCAGTCCATGCCAAAGTCGTAGAGGCCCTGCGGGTAGATCTCCCAGCCGCGGCTCTCGTTCATAACGGCGTCGGGCCATACGTACTCGTCGGCAAAGTGCGGCAGGCCGTACTGGTCGACCTTGCTCGCCGGCGCCTGAACACGCGTGGGGTGGTAGTAGTTGCAGCCTAGCCAGTCGACAACACCCTGCTTGAGGATCTCTTGGTCGCCGGCGCGGAACGGGAGCTTAACGCCGCCCTCGGCCAGGCTGTCGAGCACGTCGGCAGGAAGCTCGCCCTTGGTGATGAGGTCGAGCCACCAGCGGTTGTTGATGCCGCTGGTCATGCGCACGGCCTCGAGGTCCGCCTCGCTGGGGTTCTCCTTGGTGTAGACCGGGGTAAAGCAGTTGATCATGCCGATCTTGGCATCGGCGCGAATAGCGCCCTCGTCATAGGCGCGACGATAGTTGGCCACGGCCAGCGCGTGCGCCAGCGAGATGTGATACTGCACGGTGCGGGCGCGGTTGAAGTCGTGGAGCTGCGGGAACCACACGCCCTCCTGATAGCGCTGCTCGGGCTCGACGATGGGCTCGTTAAAGGTGAACCAGTACTTAATCTCCTGGCCAAACTCGTGGAAGGCGACGTCGGCGTAATGTGCGTAAGCCTCGACAACCTCACGGCTCTCCCAGCCGCCACGGTTAAAGAGGTAGGTGGGCATGTCAAAGTGGTACAAGTTGACAAACGGCTCCAAGCCGGCTTCGCGAGAGGCGCGGAACAACTCGTGATACCACGCGGCACCTTCCTCGTTGAGGTTGCCGTCGGCATCGAGCAGACGGCTCCACTGGATGGAAGTGCGATAGGTATCCAGACCCAAGTCCTTCAAAATGCGAAGGTCTTCCTGGTACTTGGCCATAAAGTCATTGCCGGCGTAAGAGCCAACGCGGTTGTAGAACGAACCCAGATCCTGGATGGACCAGGTGTCCCACAGGTTCTCGAGCTTGCCGCCCTGGTTCCACTGACCCTCAGTCTGCGGGCCGGACATAGCAGCGCCAAAGAAGAAGTCGTTGGGCAGCTGATACTGTGCCATCAAAGTCCTCGCTTTCGTGTTCTAGAGCTTCCGGTTGGAGACGGGTTTGCTTTGGCAGGTTATCCGGCGCGGGCGCGCACCGGCCATACCGATATCCAACCCGCCAAAACAAAACCGTCCCCAAACGGTCGATCCTGTTGTGCGGAAGGATTCCGTTCGTTGCTTAAACTATAGCGTTCTATTTTTAAAAGTAAAGCGTCTTTTTCTTTTTTCTTTCTCGAACTTCTTAGATAAAAGTAATATGGATGCCCTGTTGAGGGTTATACTTACTTTTTGTATTCATATATGTCGGAAAGGAGGTTCCATGATTCCCAAATACGAGGCGATAGCTGCAGATATTCGTCGAAGTATCGAGGATGGCGCTCTTAAACCGGGCGACAAGCTTCCCACCGTCGTTGAGTTCTGTGAGCTCTATAGCGTTTCCAAAATCACCGTCAAACGAGCTATCGAGCAAATCACCGAGGAAGGTCTTATTACCAGCCGGCGCGGATCGGGCACCTACGTTAAGGACACGGCGGGACTTCCCGGCCAGGCGTTTTTCCAGGGCAAAAACGACCGTGCCCAGGGCTTTTCGTATGAGCACCGCGGGGAGAAGGTGACCTCGGTGGTCTACGATTTCTCGATCGTTAATCCACCAGCGGACATCGCAGCCCAGCTGGGAATTGCCGAGGATGACTTTGCCTACCACATCGTGCGCGTGCGTCAGGCCGACGAGAAGCCCATCGTTATCGAGTACACCTACATGCCCCTCGAGCTGATTCCGGGCCTTAAAAAGAAGGACCTGTACGGATCGGTCTACCGCTTTGTCCGCGAGCAATGCGGGCTGAAGATTTCGAGCTTCCACCGTACCATTCGCGCCGTGGCAGCAACCGGGGAAGAAGCCGAGCGCCTGGACACCAAGCCTGGCTCTCCCCTGCTCGAGCTCACCCAGATTGGCTTTTTGGACAGCGGCGCCGCCTTTGAGTATTCGGTCTCGCGCAACGTTGGCGACCGCTTTGAGTTGCACAACGTAACGTTGGCATAGGTTTTTGTAATCATGCGGGCGCTCGCTTTGAGCTGTTTTGTGCAGCGCCCGCGCAACACAATGGGGTATGAATATGTCCGATTTGATTAAACTCACACCGATCTTCCACGAGAAGATCTGGGGCGGTCGCCAGCTCGAAGCCGTTTTCGGCTACGACATTCCCGATGGCCCCATCGGTGAGTGCTGGGCCATCTCGGCCCACCCCAACGGCGACTGCCAGATTGCGGAGGGCCCGTATGCCGGCCACACGCTGTCGTGGCTGTGGGCCGAGCATCGCGAGCTCTTTGGCAACTGCGAGGGCAAGGAGTTCCCGCTGCTCATTAAGATTCTGGACGCCAAGGACGACCTTTCGATCCAGATTCATCCCAACGACGAGTACGCCGCCAAGCACGAGAACGGCAGCCTGGGCAAAACCGAGTGCTGGTATGTGCTGGACTGCGAGCCCGGCGCCACAATCATCGTCGGCCAGCGTGCCAAGGACCGCGCCGAGGCCGCACAGATGATCGAGGAAGGCCGTTGGGACGACATGCTCAACGTGTTGCCGATCCACAAGGGCGACTTTTTCCAGATTGATTCCGGTACCGTGCACGCCATCAAGACCGGCACGCTCATTTTGGAGACGCAGCAGTCGAGCGACGTGACATATCGCCTGTACGACTACGACCGTCCCGGCACCGATGGCAAGCTGCGCCCGCTGCACATTGAGCAGAGCCTCGACTGCATCGACTTTGATGCTCAGGCTCCGACCGACGGCACGGTGACCGCGCCCGAGGTGGACGGCGTGACCGAGCTCGAGTCCAACCCCTGCTACACCGTCGATCGCGTGCGCGTCGACGGCAGCAAGACCCTCGACCAGCGCTGGCCCTTCATGTGCCTGTCGGTCATCGACGGCGAAGGCACCGTCTGCGGCGACCCCGTCCGCAAGGGAAGCCACCTGCTGGCCCCGAGCACCGTCAGCTCCATTGACCTCGAAGGCAAGATGGAACTGATCATCAGCCACCTCTAGTTCGCACCAACAACCCAAACGCAACAAGGGGCTCCCCCGTTCACCAACGGGGGAGCCCCTTGTCCATATATATCAGCCCACCCGGCTCTCCAGATCAAAAAAGCGGACGAGCAGAGCGACGTTCGCAAGCAACGTTATCTAAGGACCTGGACGGGCGTATGGGGCAACATCGATCGCGAGTTCCGCACGAGCCGGAGAGCACTTAATGTGCTCTCCGTGCGAGCAGGACTGCCCGAGCAGGCGATGTTGCCCCATACGCCCGCCCAGGTCCGCCGGGATCACGACAGCTTGACGATCGGAGCAAAGCCCTTCATAAGCTTTTTGGTCTGGCCGGTCTTTTCGAATTGAACCTCGATCATGTCTCCGGCGACCGAGATCACGGTACCCGTGCCAAAAGTCTTGTGGCTCACGGTATCGCCCGCGGCAAAGTCCTGCGATGCGCTGGCACGATCGACCTTGCGCTCCACCGTCGGGGACACCTTGGAAGACGGCTTTTTGGCTCGCGACGCGCCCGAACCAAAAGTCGAGGCAACACGGCCGGCGTCAGGCGAAACCCCACGATGGCGCTCGGTCCCGTAACTGCTGCCGCCAAAGAAATCGTCAAAGCTCGATCCGCCGCGCGAACCGGAACCGCCGGTCGAGCGCGTATGCGAGCCAAACACCTTGCCGCCGTACATATCCGAGCCCATGCCCGAGCCAAAGGTGCCGTGACGGTCGCCGCGCTTCTCCCAGCCCGTGCCCTCAAAACCGGCAGAACCGATGCCGCTAAACTCGATATCCTCAAACGGAATCTCGTTGAGGAAGCGCGAGCGCGGGTTGGCAGAGGTCGAGCCGTAGGTGCGACGCGTGGCCGCATAGGTCAGGAACAGGCGCTTGCGAGCACGCGTGATGGCGACGTAGGCCAAGCGACGCTCCTCCTCGAGCTTGCCCGGATCGTCACTACCGCCAAAGTCGTGCACGTGCGGGAAGATACCCTCCTCCATGCCGGCCACGAACACCGCCGGGAACTCCAGGCCCTTGGCGGAGTGGATGGTCATCATAGTAATGGCATGCGTCTCGCCGGCCAGGGAATCCAAGTCGGAGCGCAGGGCCAGCCACTCCATGAGCGCCGGCAGCGCCTTACAGGTGAGCGGACCGTAGGTGCGCTCGATCTCGTCGGCATGCACGGCACCCGCCGGCATCTCCGTCGGCGCGGCATACGCGTTGCCCGCGATGGCGGCGGCCAGGGCATCCTGCGGAGACAGCGCCGGAGCGGCCAAGCTATCGAGCGGATTGGAGCCCGCGGCGTCACGCGCGCCAACGAGCGCCTCAAACGAGGATACCGGGGCAGATGGCCCCGGTTCGGGCGCAGGCGCGCTCACCACGACAGGCTCGGGCTCGGCGCTAGCAGGCACATCGGCAACACCGGCAGCGCGCAGCTCTTCCAAGCTCTCGAGCGTACCTTCGATATCCTCGTGCGTCTCCTCAAACTCGGCGGCGACGCCCAGGAATTCCTGGATGTTCTCGGCGCGGCTCTCGGACTCCATGGTGCCCTCGGCGCGGAAGGCCTGCAGCAGGCCCGTCTTGTCGACAATCATCTCGACGACGTCCTTGAGCTCGCCGTCCATGCGACGGCCCTCGCGCACCAGCGACACAAAGCTCGACAGGCCGTTACGCACCTTGGCGCTAAACATGCCTGTCTCGGCTGTTGCGATCTCGCAGGCCTGAAAGAACGAGCAGCGGTTGTCGCGTGCCAGCTGCTCAATCTTTTGAATCGAGGTGGAGCCGATGCCGCGGCGCGGCGTGTTGATGACGCGCTTGACGCTCATCTCGTCGGCCGGGTTCACAATCATCTTGAGGTAAGCCATGACGTCGCGGATCTCGGCACGGTCGAAGAATCGCGTGCCGCCCACGATCTTGTAGGGCACGCCCGCGCGCAGGAACATATCTTCGAGAATACGCGACTGGGCGTTGGTGCGGTAGAACACGGCGATGTCGTCGTAGCTCGTGCCCTTGGAATGCAGCTTTTCGATCTCGCCAGCAATCCAGCGGCCCTCGTCGCGCTCATCGCTTGCCTGGAAGGCCTGAATCTTCTCGCCGTCGCCCTCGGCCGTAAACAGGCGCTTGTCCTTGCGCTGCGAGTTATGGCGAACAACGGCATTGGCGGCGCTCAGGATATGACCCGTGGAGCGATAGTTCTGCTCCAGCTTGACGGTCTTGCAGTTTTTAAAGTCCTTCTCAAAGTCCAGGATGTTGGTGATGTCGGCGCCGCGCCAGCTATAAATGGACTGATCATCGTCGCCTACGACCATGAGATTTTGGTACTTGGCGGCCAATAGATTGGCGATCTCGTACTGGACGTGGTTGGTGTCCTGATACTCGTCGACGCTAATGTAGCGGAAACGCTCTTGGTACTTATCGAGCACCTCAGGGCGGGTGCGCAGCAGCTCGAGCGTGCGCACGAGCAGGTCGTCGAAGTCCATCGCGTTGGCGGCGCGCAGGCGGCGTTCCAGCTCCAGGTAGACCTGCGCGGCCTTTTTGTCGTTGGGGCTATCGGCGGATTTGAGCATGTCCTCGGGGCCGATCATGGCGTTTTTGGCCGAGCTGATCTTGCTGCGGATCATGTTGATGGGGAACTGCTTTTGCTCGATACCGAGCGCCTGCATAATATCACGCACCATGCGCTTTGAGTCATCGTCATCGTAGATGGTGAACTGACCGGTGTAGCCCAGCAGGTCGGCGTCCTCGCGCAGCATGCGAACGCACATGGCATGGAAGGTGCACACCCACATGCCGCGGGTACCGCTGGGGATGAGTGCCGCCAGACGCTCACGCATCTCGGCCGCGGCCTTGTTGGTAAACGTGATGGCAAGAATCTGCCAGGGCTTAACGCCCAGGTCGCCGAGCATATGGGCGATGCGGAAGGTCAAGACGCGGGTCTTGCCCGAGCCGGCGCCGGCGAGCACCAGCAGCGGGCCCTCGGTGGTCAGGACCGCCTCGCGCTGAGCGGGATTAAGGCTGTCGATGTCGACGAGCGGCTTGGCAGGCTTGGGTGCCGGCGCGGGAGCGTCGTAGATGTCAAGCGGAACGAGCTCGGGCTCCGGCGCGGCGGGGGCGGTGTACGCATCGAGCGGCACGGGTTCCGGCGCGGGCGGCACGGGTACCGCGGTGTTCTTTTCCCAGGGCAAGGGCTGGGTCATGGGCGACTCCTCATCTGACGGACGGCGCGCCTGCGGGCAGCGCCATAGTTTGAGCCGTACCAGTATACCGAGCCGCGCGGACACCGACGCAAATCACACCACGACTCCGTGCGCCACCGTCAGGCCCGCCCCAGCGGATTTGGCGCAATGGGGTCAGGTTAGTCTGCACCATGTTGCTGCAAAGCAACCTGTCCCCATTGCACCAATCAGGGAGCCACCGATGTCACGGCAACGGCAGCGAGCGGCGGCCAGAACGAACAAATTGGCATGAAAAGAGGGCGGCATAGACCTTTTGGTCATGCCACCCTCTTTGAATGACAAGTTGTCGTTCTGGCCGCCGCGCAGCGTCAACCAAGTTACAGGCCGAGCATAGGCTCCAAGACGAAGAAGTACGCAAGCACCACGATGCCCAGAATGATGCGGTAGACGCCGAAGCACTTGAAGTCGTGACGGCGGACGAAGCCCATAAGCCACTTGATGGCGATGAGCGAAACCACAAAGGCCACAACGCAGCCCACGCCCAGGATGGCGACCTCGTTGGCACCGAACGTACCGCCCTTGATGAAATACTTGACCAGCTTGAGCGCACTCGCGCCAAACATGACCGGGATGGCCAGGAAGAACGTAAACTTGGACGCCACCGAACGCGTGCAGCCCAAAAGCAGGCCGCCGATGATGGTGGAACCGGAGCGCGACGTGCCCGGAATCAGCGAGAGCACCTGGAAGCATCCGATGCCCAGTGCGGTCTTCCAACTCAGGTCCTCGAGCGTGGTGATGGAACCAAAGTCCAGATCCTCGTCATCGCCCTCATCCTCAGCGGTAGCCGCGGCGGGCGCCGCAAAGTGCGCACCGGCGGGACGTCCACCCGACACCACAGCACGCGAACCAAACGAACCGGCAACGGCCATTTCCTCGCGCTTGCTCGCGCGCCAGTTCTCGATCACGATAAACAGCACGCCGTACACAATGAGCGCCAGCGCCACGACGGGAGCATTGTAGAAATGCTCCTCCATCCAGTCGTTGAGCGGCAGACCGATCGCCGCCGCAGGAATGCAGCCGAGCACAATCTTGCCCCACAGCACCCAGGTGTCGCGACGGCCCTCCTTGCCCTTGCTGGGCGAGAACGGATTGAGCTCATGGAAGAACAGCACACAGACGGCCAGAATGGCGCCGAGCTGAATCACGACCAGGAACATATTCCAGAACGTCTCGCTCACGTTCATCTTGACGAACTCGTCCACCAAGATCATGTGACCGGTCGACGAAACAGGCAGCCATTCGGTGATGCCCTCGACCAGGCCCATGAAGGCAGATTTTAGAAGCTCGATAATATCCAAAGGGACCCCCTCGTTAGACACCCGCCGATATTGTTCTGCGGACGGTGCGGGCGATGTCCCATTATCAACCGTTCGGGCGCGTCTACGCCTACCCTTACCAAAAAACTCGCCCGTTCACAGAATTGCGAGCGGTCAAACCCAAATCCTTGGGTATAACTGCAACAAGATAAAGTGTCCGGCGGCCAACGCGCCCGCGCCCGCCCGATGCACGAGCCCCGCGCCCGTGCGATAGACCAAGGAGGAAACCATGAACGAGGGCTACACCAAGGTATTTGTTTCACTCGACGGTACTGAGCAGCAGGATTTTGTGCTCGCACGCGCCATCAAGGTCGCCGCGAACAACGGCGCCAAGCTAATCATCGGCCACGTTATCGATTCCACGGCGCTCGAGAGCGCCGGTTCCTATCCGGTCGATCTGGTCAACGGCCTAGAGGAGGCATTTAAGAACTCCATCGCCAAGCAGCTCGAAGAGGCCAAGGCCAATCCCGATATTCCCGAGGTCGAGGTCATGATTCGCGCCGGCCGTATTCGCGAGACGCTCAAGGACGAGATGCTCGACGTGGTTAAGCCCGACCTGGTGCTCTGCGGCGCCCGCGGCCTGTCCTCGATCAAGTATGCGCTGCTGGGTTCGATTTCGACGTTCCTGCTGCGCAATACGGACTGCGACATCTTGGTCGTGAAGTAGGTTCCTTCCCGCCGGCGCAAGGCCTGCGGGGTTATCACGCCGACGTCCTCGCCGCTTCGCGGCTGCGGGATGTCGGCTTAGATAACCCCTCCCGGCCTTGCGCCTTCGTCACCGTACTTCAGCGAGTTGGCTGATAAAAAATGGCGTGCCGCCCTGGTTGGGGCGGCACGTTTTTGTTTGGGCGGACGTCTGCCGCGTGCGTTACTCGAAATACTGGAACTTGTTGGTTGAGAAGGCGAATGTTACGACGAAGCCTTCGCCGGGCTCGGATGCTGCGGTGACGTCGATGCCCATCTTGGAGCACAGGCGCGCCACCAGGTAGAGGCCGATGCCCGTTGCGCGCTTGGTGGTGCGGCCGTTGTCGCCGGTAAAGCCCTTCTCGAACACGCGCGGCAGGTCGGCCGCGCTCACGCCGCAGCCGTTATCCGCGACGGCAAGCTCGATGCGCTCGCTTGCCAGGCCCTCGTCCAACAACGCTCCCGAAAACACGATCCTCGCGCCGTCCTCACGCGCATATTTAATGCTGTTCTGAATGAGCTGGCCCAGAATAAACTCGAGCCACTTCTCGTCGGTAAAGACCTCAAAGTCGAGGTTCTCGCACACCGGAGCCACGTGCGCCGCAATGAGCTCGCGCGCGTTTGCCTTAATCGCGCCCGTCACCAAGGTCTTAAGATCCCAGCGACGAATCAGATAGTCGCGCTCCACGACTTCCGAGCGCGCGTAGTACAGCGCCTGGTCGATATAGCGCTCCACGCGAGCAAGCTCGCGACCCAGGTCATCCACGCGCAACAGGTCGTCTTCGCTGCCGTCCAGGTTTTCCAAAATCAGATGGGCCGCCGCCAGGGGCAGCTTGGCCTCGTGGACCCAGCTCTCGATATAGTCGCGATAGTCATCGGTCTGACGCCGGCCTTCGGCAACCTCGTCGCAAGCGGCTTTGCCCACCCGGCGCAAGACCTCGTACTCGAGCTCGCCCTCGGCATAGGTCGGGCATTGCACCATCTCCTGCACCCATGCGGGACTCTCGAGCTCCTCTGCCGCACGCTCCAGCTGGCGCAGAAAACGACGACGGCGTGCGTACTCGATCACGATGCCCAGCATGCCAAAGATAAAGGACACGCCAACCGCCACGACCACGATAGAAACGGGTGCAACGGCGACCGTCAGCACAAAGCAGCTCAGCAGCACGCCGCACGTCCACACGGCGACGGGAAGCAGCGCGTCTTTAAAGAACTTGCCAAACGACATAGCCGGCCCCTAGACCGAATAGCCTTGGCCGCGGTGCGTTGTCAAATACCCCTTGATGCCGATTTTTTTGAGCGTGGTGCGTAGGCGGTTGATGTTGACGGTGAGCGTATTGTCGTCCACGAAGGCGTCGGAGTCCCACAGGTCCTGCATGATGGCCGAGCGCGAAACAATCTTGCCCGCGCGGCTCAGAAGCAGTGAGAGGATACGCAGCTCGTTTTTGGTGAGCTCGGTGCTAGTGCCGGTTTGCGTGTTGGTAACCATGGAGCGGGCGAGGTCGAGCTCCAGCCCCTTGTGGACAAGTGTGCTGCGCTCGCCTGCCGCCGCGGTGCGACGCAGCAGTGCGTTGATGCGCGCCACGAGCACGCGCGCGCTATAGGGCTTGGGAACAAAGTCGTCCGCGCCGAGCGTTATGGCCATGACCTCGTCAATCTCGGTCGTGCGCGAAGTGAGGACGATGATGGGAACCTCGGATTCGCGGCGAACCTCATGGCAGATATGCTGGCCGTCTTTGACGGGAAGCGTCAGGTCGAGCAGCACCAGGTCGGGCGCGGCAGCGAGAATATCGCGCGAGACATGCTCAAACAATTCGCAGGCCTCGACCTCAAAACCGGCACGGACAAGGATATCGGCAAGCTCGCGACGAATGGGCTCGTCGTCCTCAACGATATAGATCAGCGCCATGGATTCCGCTCCCCTCTTGGTTGTCTTGCCCCATTATGACCGCGGAGCCGCAGGTACGCGCCTCGCGTGGCACCAAGGTGACAGAACTGTTCGCGAGCGGGGGCGTTTTGTCCGCCTCACGCTCGCGACGGAAACGGAGACCAAAATGAGTTTTTAATCCCCGTCCCAGAAAAATCATTTAGCGGCGGGCGCGGAGCTTTTCGTAGCCCTCGGCGAAGAAGGCGACCGTGGCGGCGTCGGCCTCGGCGGCGTCCGTCTCGGTCGCGGGGACCACGCCGTGCTCGTCGCTCACCAGGAACAGCGCGCCCTTAAGCTGCGCGGGAATATCTACGCGCGTGACCGGGATGCCCTTGGTCTGGGCCAGCTGCTCGATGAGCGTCGCCGTGCCGCACAGGCACTCGTCCGCTGGCGCCACAAAGGCAAGCTCGCCGTTATCGACGGCGGCGAGCAGCTCGGGCGCCACGCCGGTTTCGTCGGCCTCGGAGCGGGCCTCGGCGGAGCGGGCACGTAGCGCCTTGGCCGACGTATCGGCTAGCGGCTCGTACTCCCCCACCGTCATAGCGGCGTTGCCGTTGACGTCGATCACCAGCATGAGCACGCCGTCGCGTGCGGTGTAATCGCCCTCGGCAAGCGACCACTCAACGTGCTGCTTGGCCCAGCTGAGCATGTTATGGGTAAGCGGCTCGCCCTGCACCAAGCGCTCGGACAGTGCGCGAATGTGGCGGTTGAGCATGGGCACCTTTTTATTGGACATGCGCCAACGGCAGACAAGCGCGGGCTTGTCGAGCGTAAATTTCTCGACCGCCTCCTGATTGGCGCAAAAGTCCTCGTACGCACGCTGATCCTCGGCATTGCCAAACAGCTCGGCATCATCAATCTGGGGCATGGTCATACCTTTCGTGTTAGTCATTCCGTCCTCTTATACCAAAAAGACGGCCCTCCAAACGGAGCGACCGTCTTTTGCAGAGATTATTTTGTCCCAAGGCGGAACTTAGTGGCGGAAATGCCTGGCGCCGGTAAAGACCATCGCAATACCATGCTCATTGCAGGCCTGGATGCTCTCGTCGTCGCGCTTGGAGCCGCCGGGCTGAATGATGCAGGTCACGCCGTGTGCAGCAAGCACGTCGACATTGTCGCGGAACGGGAAGAACGCGTCGCTTGCACAGGCAAAGCCGCCCTTCTCCACGCCCTCGCGCTCGCAGAAGTCCTCGGCGCGCTCGCAGGCAAGCAGCGCAGAGTCAACGCGGTTAGGCTGACCCGGGCCCATGCCAATGCCGGCCTTGCCCTTGGAAACCAGGATGGCGTTGGACTTAACGCCCTTGCAGACCTTCCAGGCAAACTCGAGCTCGGCCATCTCGGCGTCGGTGGGCTTGCGGTCGGTGGGGAACGTAAAGGTCGCGGGATCCTCGGTCACATGATCGACTTCCTGCACCAGCATGCCGCCGTCGATGGAGCGCAGCTCCACCTGGGCGCCGTGGTCCACGCCGCCGGTGGCCAACACGCGCAGGTTGGGGCGCTTGGCCATGCGCTCGAGCGCCTCGTCGGTGTAGCTCGGGGCGATGATAACCTCGACGAACTGCTTGTTCTGATCGGCAAAGTGCTCGACCAGCTCATAGGGAACCTCGCGGTTGCAGGCAATGATGCCGCCGAAGGCGCTCTTGGGATCGCAGGCGAAGGCGCGGTCGTAAGCGGACGTAATGTCCTCGGCAACGGCGGAGCCGCAGGGGTTCTGGTGCTTGAGAATCACGCAGGCCGGCTCGTCGAACTCGCGGACCAGGTTCCAAGCGGCGTCGGCATCCAGATAGTTGTTGTAGCTGAGCGGCTTGCCCTGAATCTGCTCGGAGCCCACGAGCGGGAACTGCGAGCTCGCGGTGTTCTCGCAGCCCTCGGCAAAGCGGTAGACCGTAGCCTTCTGCTGAGGATTCTCGCCATAGCGCAGGTCGTCGACCTTCTCCAACGAAATCTCGAGCTTGGCAGAGGTATCCGCCACGTCGCTTGCCTGGGCGGCAAGCCAACGGGAGATAGCCGTGTCGTAGGCGGCGGTGGTCTGGTAGACCTTCACCTGCAGGCGACGACGGGTGGAAAGCGTGGTGCAGCCACCGGTCTCGTGCATCTCGGCCAGGACGGCATCATAGTCGGCCGGGTCGGAAATGACGGTAACGCTCGTGGCGTTCTTGGCGGCAGAGCGCAGCATGGAGGGGCCACCGATGTCGATGTGCTCGATGGCGTCCGCGAAGGTGACCTCGGGGTTGGCAACGGTCTTCTCGAACTCGTACAGGTTGACGACGACCAGGTCGATCAGCTTAATGCCGTGCTCAGCGGCCTCCTGCATGTGCTGCTCGGAATCGCGGCGGGCCAGCAGCGCACCGTGAACCTTGGGGTGCAGCGTCTTGACGCGGCCGTCCATCATCTCGGGATAGCCCGTGAACTCCTCGATGGGGGTTACGGGAACGCCCGCGTCCTCGATGGCACGAGCCGTGCCGCCCGTAGAGATGATCTCGACGCCAAAGTCATCGACCAGCGTCCGTGCGAAATCGACGACGCCCGTCTTATCGGTAACCGAGATCAACGCGCGTGCGATCTTCACATCAGATCCCATGCAGTCCTCCTGTCTGGTACGCCGCCGTGCTCTGTGAGTCGGTGATACGTCGATCTGCAGCGCTCGCGCAGCGGCATTGAAAATACTGATTTAATGTAGCGCATCGAGCGCATCGATGCACCCCGCAACGGGCGCATGTGCAGAAAAAGTTTGCACGCGGAGGGGATGGGCACAGCACCGGGCACGGTGAGTTCATGGAACACAGGGGCACCATAATTAGATGCCAATGGCGTGGTAGAACTGTGCTCGATATGCATCCGCAAAAGAAAGAGGCGCCATGGTCTCGCGGGTTCTCTACCGACCGTTTGATACCGAAGACTTCGACGCCATCGCGCTGATTCTGAAGCAGCTTTGGCATAACAATTCGGATAACGATGAGTACAACCGCCTTGAGGCCGCGTGCGACCTCGCCTATTGCCTTTCGTCGTCGACGTTTTCACAGGTTGCCGTAATCGACGGTCAGGCGCGTGGCATTTCGCTCGCGCGTGCGGGACAGAGCTCCGGCGCCACTATCAACGAGCATTGGATGGATACCGAACGCGCGCTGCTATCGCAGATGCGTGAGCTAGAGCCCGATGCGTGCGCCGAGTATCTCTCGTTTGTGCGCGCAACCATCCGAACCAACAACCGCCTGCTCGAGAGCAGCCCGTTGCCGCACGACAACGAGGTCACGCTGCTTGCCGTGGATCGCGATGTCCATGGCCTGGGCGTTGGCACGGTTCTGCTCGATGCCGCCGTCTCGCACCTGTCCTCGCTTGGAGCGACGAGGGCGCACCTGTACACCGACTCCAACTGCTCGTGGAAGTTCTACGAGCTGCACGGCTTTAAGCGCACGGCCACGCACCGCGCCAACCGCGAAGAGCGCCGTCACGACATGCCGCGCGAAAGCTTCCTCTACGAGCTGGACCTAACCGTCTAAACCTGGCAGTTAGGGACGTTCCTTGGCAGCAACCACACCTAGTCGTTGGGGACGTTCTTAAATGACTAATCGTTGGGGACAGTCTTGATCAAAACGACCGACGAAGCTCTTCTTGAGGTCGCTATATAGGAGTTCGCAAATAGCTGTGGTCAAAAAACATCAAATATGAGTACTGTTACCTTTTTAGTAGCAGCGCAATTCGGCTTTTTCGGGTCTCTTAGACCTCTCGATGCGTTGGAAGAACTAACGTATCTCCACAACTGTACAATAAATTGGACCACTAACGAGAAACAATCTCGTTAGTGGTCCAATTTTTTAGTACAACAAATGTGACAATCTAGGCAACAGTACTCATATTTGGCATTTTTTGCCCACTGCCCTTGCACGGAGCTCCTCGGCGGAAAGAATTGCCCCTTTCGACACATAAAAATGGGATGGATCTTCCCTGGCAACCGCCCAGAAAGGTCCACCCCAAAGCAGGCGCTCGCTAGAACGTTCCGCCGCCGCCTCCGCCGACGCCGCCGCCTCCGCCGCCCGAGAAGCCACCGCCTCCGCCGCCGCTCGAGCTGTCGGAGCTCGACGCCAGCTCACGGATACTCTCGTGATACACGTCATCGAACGTATCGAGCGGAGACTCGATACCGTAATGATGGTAGTACCACCAGTAGCAGGGATAATTGTCGTAGAAGCCGTCGGCCTCGCGCACCTCGGGCGGCACGGCCTCGGCCAGCTGTCGCAGCACTTCTTTCGAAACGCCCAGGGCAACGCCCATCACCAGCAGCTTGTTCCACAGCACCAGATCGCCGGGGACGGCTTCCTTTAGACGCGTAAAGTCCTCGAGCCAATGCTTAAGTGCCTTGCAGCGAGCCGCCACCTCGGCGCCCTCCGGCGTAAAGCGGCGGAACGTAAGGCCCACGCCGATACCCACCAGCACAATCGGCACCGAGATAACCGCGGCGGTAATGTTCGCCTGTGCGCCATCGGTAAAGAAGATGGATCCCACGGGAACAAAGGCAATCAGGATACCAAGAACCAGGCAAAACACCATTGCAACAATGCCGTCCGAGGCAACGTACTCGCTATCGGCCAGCTTGCCCTTAACGGTGTTCTGATAGTCCTCGAGCTTATCACCCACGGGTGTAGCGTGCTGCTTGACGTAGTGCTGCAGCTCGTCGAACGTGCGCGAACGGTCACCGTTCTCGTCAGGCTTAGCACCGGCAAAGAAGACCTTGAGCACCATGTGGTCAATGCCCTTGGCCGACTTCCAGCCCGCATCGCTCACCGTCACGCGATACGTCTGCTCTTCTTTTTCACGCCCCAACAGACCCTTCTTGGCCTTGGTCACGGTCGCCTGCTCCAGCTTGATCACACGGTCGTCAGTGAGCTTCATGAGCGTGGCGATATATGCCTGATCGGGCACCTCGTTCCAGCTCATGAGGGCCGAAAGCACGGCGGGATGGTCGGCCGAGGGCACATCGCGGAAATATTCGTCCTGGAAAAGCGGCTTGGGCTTGCGCTTGCGCAGCTTGAGCATAACGATTGTGCCGGTAAAGGCCACCGCCGCAACAACACTTAGCACGGCAAGTGCATTGGCAATCATGCGAGCGTGAGCGCGGCGGGCGTTAGCTTCGTCGGCCCATTCCTTCTCTTCGCTCAGGATCGTTGACATGCGCTCTTCGCCCGAGGCGGCAAGCTGCGGCACCCAGTCGCTGGGGAAGGCGATGCGTGCCTCGGCGAATTCGCCCTGATGCACGCAGGGAATGGTATAGGTGACCATGGGCTCGTCCTCATCGAGCGACACGTCGCCCGACAGCGGACCGTGGCCCCATGCGCGGAAGTTATCGCCTTTGACGGCCGCCGTCCCGGCAGCGGCATTTGCGAAGCGCACTTCCATCTCGACATCGTCGGAATCCGCAGACCAGCCGTCGCCCACGAACTTCCAGTAGAGCTCGGCGGTATCGGCCCAATTCATAACCGCACCGGTCATGGTGTAGCTCACGTAATAGATCGCGCTGTCGCCGCTCTCGTGGGGGCTGAATACCTTAATCCTTACGCCGTCACCGGCCTGCTCGACCGTGTAGACGCCAGAATCGCCCTTGTTCGCGCTATCGACTTTGTTAAACGCGGTGTCCTCTTCCTCGACACTCAGCACGTCAACGTCCGCCGTGCCGCCCTGCTGGTTGGTGCCCGTATTGATCTCCCAAAACACGCCGTTGATGTCGTCGTCGAAATCAAACTGGCGTCCCTCGACAACGGTCAGCGATCCATCGGCCTCGACCGTGGCACTGATGTAGGTTTGGGTCATGGAGTAGCCGTCGGCGTGCGCGGCGGCAGGCAGCAGCAACAACGC
Source organism: Collinsella sp. (assembly GCA_014871645.1). Taxonomy (GTDB): domain Bacteria; phylum Actinomycetota; class Coriobacteriia; order Coriobacteriales; family Coriobacteriaceae; genus Collinsella. The sequence continues at coordinate 28,552 of WGSN01000005.1, read as the reverse complement.
AAGCGCAACGAGCGCGCAGACGGAAGCGAATCGCGCAAACAGGCGGCGCTGCCGACAGGTTTTGGCAACGGGGGCGTTCATAGGCACATCCTTTGTCTGTGATACCAGCAACGCCATTGTCCCACGTTTACGGGCGCACATGACGAACATCTAGGCCAGCGGAGTATCAAACGGGACGAAAGTCACGCCCGCGGCCGGCACCTGGGGACGTTCCTTATCTGCCGGCAATCTGGGACACTCCTTGGCATAGCCCGCTCCGGCAATAGATACCACTTCATAGCTCCGTCACAGGTGTAGCGGCTTTGTGTTGCCGCACGCGCACTGATTGAGTCCGCGAGCAAGGGGCATAAAGCAGTTGAGCGAAAACGGTTTGCCCCTTTGCCGTTCGCTTGAGGATCATGTCCCCCTTTTCCGCGGAAACCCCGGCAGTTGCGAAGAGCTGCCGGGGTTTCTGTCGTTTGAGGGGTTGGGCTGGCGGGCGGCGATCGAGCTATCGAGCCGGTGGTCCGGCACGCGCAACGCGCGGCCTCGGCAACTTGCAGGCCACGGCAGCGTCTCCCCCACCGCGCCCCGCGCTATACTCGTCCGCATGGATATCAACGCATGCAACATAGCAACACACGCCGCGGACGCACCAGCAACGGCAGCGCCCACCCCCGTCGTGGGCCGCTTTGCCCCGTCGCCCTCGGGCCGCATGCACCTGGGCAACGTGTTCAGTTGCCTGTGTGCGTGGCTTTCGGCCCGCAGCCAGGGCGGCAGCATCGTGCTGCGCATCGAGGACCTGGACGATCGCTGCAAGCGCCCGGAACTTGCCGCTCAACTGATTGACGATCTAACCTGGCTGGGGCTCGAGTGGGACGAAGGCCCCTACTACCAGCACGATCGCCTGGATCTGTACGAGGACGCCCTGCGCCAGCTGCAAGACGCCGGCCTCACCTATCCCTGTTTTTGCACGCGTGCCGAACTCCACGCCGCGAGCGCGCCGCACGCCAGCGACGGCACGCCCATCTACCGCGGCGCCTGCCGAGGCCTTTCTGCCGAGGAGGTTGCCCGCCGCAGCGCCCTGCGCGCCCCGGCCACACGCCTGCGCGTGCCCACCGTCGACGACCTCGCAGACGACGTGATCGAATTCGTTGACCGCACGTACGGAGCCCAATGCGAGGCACTCGCCACCGAGTGCGGCGACTTTTTGGTGCGCCGCAGCGACGGCGTTTTTGCCTACCAGCTAGCCGTGGTAGTCGACGACGCTGCCATGGGCGTCACCGAGGTCGTGCGCGGATGCGACCTGCTGGGCTCCACGCCGCGCCAGATCTACCTGCAGCATCTGCTGGGACTGCCCACACCGCACTACGCACATATTCCGCTGCTCATGTCACCGGACGGCCGCCGCCTTTCCAAGCGCGACCGCGACCTAGACCTGGGCGAGCTCCGTACCCGCTTTGGCACACCCGAGGCGCTGCTGGGCTGGCTCGCCGGGCAAACGGGCATCGCACCGGACACCACGCCGCGTTCTGCCGAGCAGCTGGTCGAGCACTTTAGCTGGGATGTCATCCGCGCGCATCGCGAGAACATCGTTATGGATGAAAGGACAGGCATGCAACAGACGGCAGCCCACCCTGACGACCACCTCGATAGCGACATTGCCAAAGCATCAACAACTCATCTTTCACCAGAGGGGTTCGATGCGTTTTGCGAAATACTTGACTCCCCCACGCCAGAAGCTACGAAAACGTTACTCGAGCGCAAGTCAGCTTGGGAGTAAATCCCTTAGCGAATCGATTTTGGTTCGCTACGAAGCTCATGCGTCCGTACCCCTATGCAACATCCCAGGGCTGGAGTTCGTCGCCCAGGCGAACGATGCAGTCGTAGAGCACGGTATGGCGCTCGGCCGGGTTGACATCCCGATGAAAATGCCCGTAGTACCAGCGCTTGTAGTCCAGACGGTCCTCCAGCTCGTCAAAAAACGTGGTGAGTCGATCGACATCGGGATAATTCCAGCCGGGCGCCGGATAGAGCGTGGGCGACAACATGCGCGTGGAGCAGGTGTGGGTGATCACGTAGTCGGCCTTCCAGCCCACGCTGTCGAGCTTTGTCCGCGCCTCCTCAAAGTTGCGCTCGTCCGGCAACTCCTGCGGCCACCAGCTGGAATACGGAATGCGGTATTCCTTGTCCGCGCTCGTGGCGCCGCCCATGGTAAAGATCGTTGAGCCATCAAGCTCAAAAACCTCGCCGCGCGTCAGGCGCCGTATGGGAGAGGTATCCGACAGGCGCTGCGTCAGCCCGCCGTGCCACAACTCCATGGGGCGCTCCGCCCAGTGATCGAAACGTTCGTGGTTGCCGTCGACGAACAGCACGGTATAGGGGCGCGACTCCAGCCAGGCGATATCGGCACATTCCTCGGCAGAGAAATCCCACGGAAAGCCAAAGTCGCCCGCGACAATCAGATAGTCGTCGCTCGTCAAACTATCCCCAAGATCCCAGTCGCGCAGCTTTTGCATGTCGAGGCCGCCGTGAATATCGCCCGTCACATAGACCGTCATCGGATTACCACTTCCCTGTAAGTCGCTAGCCCACATTCTGCACGATCACTAAGCCAACCGTTCCAGCCCTTCCATCCCTTAGGGCTTACCCCTCGTTCTTCCATCCAAACGGGTCGAGCACCCAAAAGATCAAATCGAGCGCGCCACCGGTCATCATGGCGCCGGCAAGGGCCATGCAAACGTGCAGAGAGCTAGCACTTCGGAGCACGTCGAATGGCCCCAGAACAGCCAACAGCGCGACCGCTGCACCGGCTACGCACAGCGCAAGGCACGGCCCCGCGTCCTTGACGCACTTCTTTGCGAGATGCTTGGTGTTGTCACTCATCAATATCGAACTCCTTAGAGGGTCGTTGTTCAGATGCATGCCGCCGCGGCGGAGCATGGCGGCAGGGTAAGTGTCACAAGCCGTGCGGACACAGCTGAAAGCCCTCGCGCAAAAACCAGCGCGCCGCAGGATTCGTATCACCTGCGGCGCGCCGAAAATGATCCGCTTTCCTCCATCCCCAACGGATCAGCTGAGTTGGTGCCGCCCGACGGAAAGGAAGAAGCCGGCGGCGTCACGAGCTACGGCAATGTCGCTAGGCATAGGAAACAGACGCACTCCAAACGCCCTAAGCCCCAAGCCTACCCATTAGGAAATCGACTGCGGAAACGATTTTGATGCCGTCGATGTCGGTCGGATGGCTTCCCCGGCGAACGACGATGATCTTCTCGTAACCGCCGGTAATCTTCTCGAGCGACCTGAGCTCGAATGGACGCAGCTCGCGCTTACGCGTCGCCTCCTCGTCAATCAACTCTGTGACTGGACCTCACGAAAGGCTGTCAGTTATTCGAGATATTGATTTCTAGGAACCATCTGGTTCTCCATTGCTCGTCCCAATCTGCAAGTTTTTCTCATCGAATGACAAGAACTTGCGAATTCTGCAAGTTTTTCTCACGTAGCGATAAGAACCTGCATATCCGTCCGTGGCCATTTGCGGTCGGATTCCGGCGAGGCCATGACAAGCAGCTTGCCACATGGCCGACACGGAACCATGGCATGCACGGAATCTTGGGGGCAGGATTTCTCCCAGCAGCCTATAAGACGAAAACATATACACATAGATAGAGAGAAGCCCAGCAAGACACGGAACCAAGGCCGCAGCCACAAACTTGAGTAGCCGATAGTCTAAAAATCACATACGCCCAAAACACGAACGATCGATCTGTTATCCTGGCGCCAACATAGTCTTTCGAAAGGTTTGGCCGGGATGACTACGCAGCAGCAGATTGATATTGAATTCGACTCGCTTGCACGCGAGAACGATTCACCCAAGCTCATCGCCAACTCGAAGGCAACAGGCGGAACACTACTATCCATTATGAAGGAGCAGCTCTCAACCTGCAGCTCTTTTGACTTTTGCGTAGCGTTTGTTGCAGACGGCGGCCTTCAAATCCTGGTCGAGGCGTTCCAGGAGCTCAAGCAGCGTGGCATTAAGGGCAGGCTGCTCACGTCCACCTATCTCAACTTCAACTCACCCGATGCCTTTCGCAAGCTCCTGGAATACGACAACATGGAAGTTCGCGTATTCCAGGGTAATCTGCATGCCAAGGGATACATTTTTGATAAGGGCGAAACCAGCACGGTCATCGTCGGCAGCTCGAACATGACGCAGACCGCCCTCACCTGTAATAAAGAATGGAATGTGCTGTACCAGACCGTTGAAAACAGCCGTCTGCTCGGTGAACTGAGGGGCGAGTTTGATTCGTTGTGGAACGACACCTCAACCGTTTTGCTTTCCCAAGACTGGATTGAGAACTATGCCGCATATCGATCGGCATGCCCGTCAAAGCCCAAATCGAAACCGACGTTCCAGGCAGCTGTTAGCTCAACCACGAACGACCTCGAAGAAATCAAGCCCAATAAAATGCAGCAGCGCGCCCTTGAGGCGCTCGGCGTAATCCACCGCAAGGGCGAGACCCGTGCGTTGCTGGTCTCGGCAACCGGCACTGGCAAGACCTTCCTTTCGGCGTTCGACGTGCTCGCAACTAAACCCCGACGCATCCTCTTTCTTGCGCACCGCCGGCGCATTATAGACGCCTCCCGTGCAAGCTACGAACGGCTTTTGGGTAGCACCTATACGTTCGACACCTATCAAACTGGCAAGAATATAAGCAATGCTACCTGCGTGTTTGCCATGTGCTCTTCGGTCGCCAAGCATCTGAGCAATTTCCGTCCCGATGAGTTCGACTACATCGTCATCGACGAGGCCCACCGCACGGGATCTCAGGGCTACCAATCCATCATGTCGCACTTTACGCCTCGATTTTATCTGGGCATGACCGCTACGCCTAATCGCACCGACGGCTATGACGTCTTTGCCCTTTTCAATCACGTCATCGCGTTCCAGATCACGCTGCAGGACGCTTTGGCCGAGGAGATGCTAGCCCCCTTCCATTATTTTGGCATTCACGATCTGGAGATTGACGACGAGACGGTTGAAGACACTGCCTTGTTCGGACGCTTGACGTCTGACGAGCGTGTGCGTCACATCACCGAGAAGATCGAAGAATACAGCGTCACCAAAAGCAACCGCAGGGGCTTAATTTTCTGCAATCGAAACGCCGAGGCCGAAGAACTGTCGCGCAAATTCAACACTCTCGGATATCGAACGGCTGCGATTAGCGGTCAAGATTCCGATGAAGTCCGCGATGCTGCGATCAGCCGACTTGAAGCCGGCGAGCTCGAGTACATTTTCTCGGTCGATATCATGAACGAAGGCGTCGACATCCCCTCGCTCAATCAGATCATCATGCTTCGACGCACCGACTCCGCAATCATCTTTATTCAGCAGCTCGGACGAGGTTTGCGCCTGAATGATGGCAAGGAATACACACTGGTACTAGACTTTATTGGCAATTACCAGAGCAACTTCTTGGTGCCCATCGCGCTTTCGGGTGACAAGACGTACAACAAAGACCGCCTGCGTCGTCTCGTCCAAGAGAGCGATTCGGCGATCCCCGGATGCTCAACGGTAAGCTTCGATCGTATTTCCGAAGCTCGCATCTATAAGGCCATCGACGGCGGTGACTTTACCTCCGTCAGATTTTTGAAGAACGAATATCTCGACTTGCGTCAGAAACTCGGCAAGATTCCCTCGCTGCTCGAATTTGATCGTAATGGCTCCATCGATCCGCTGCTTATCTTCAAGAACAGCGGCCTGGGGTCCTACCACGCATTTCTTTCCAAATACGAGCCGGGCTACACAGTCCATTTTTCCTCTGATCAAACCAAGATTCTCAAATTTATTTCGCAAAAGCTCGCCGCGGGCAAGCGATTCGAAGACCTCTATTTGCTTCAAACGCTCGTCGAAGCCGGACACGAGGGCTATCGACATATGCGTGAGGCCGCGCTTAGGAACTACCGCGCACAACTTAAGGACAGCGCCGTTAGGTCGGCAATCGCCGTCCTTAAGGGCGACTTTGCCACTCCTAAGGATTTCGTTTCCCTGCTTATTGACGACGGAACCGGACCTCGTCTGACCGAAGTGTTTGCGAGCGCCCTGCGCAACGCAGAGTTCAAACGCCAGATTCTCGAGGTGCTGGATTTTGGCATCGCGCGCAACCGACTCGACTATGCCGAGACGTACGAAAACACAAATTTCGTTCTCAACGCCAAGTACACGTACGAAGAGGTTTGCCGCTTGATGAACTGGGAAAAGAACATCAACGGCCAAAATCTTGGCGGCTACTTCTACGACGAGAAGACCAATACATTCCCCGTGTTTATTAACTATGACAAGGCACCCGACATTAGCGAGTCCATTCAGTATGAAGACCGTTTTGTCTCGCCGAGTAAGCTAGTTGCAATCTCTAAGAACAACCGCACGCTCAACTCCCCCGAGATTCTGCGACTGCAGGCATGGCCAGAAAACGGCTTGAAAACGTATTTGTTTATGCGAAAGAACAAGGACGATAAGGGTGGCAAGGAGTTCTATTTCTTAGGCGAAATACATCCGACCGGAGAGTTCGAGGCTATTAAAACTAAGAGCAACGACAACGCCGTCGAAATCGAATATGAGCTCAACGCACCCGTGAGGCAGGACATTTACGAGTTTATGCTCAGCGATCTTAGTGAAGCCGAGTAACAAAAAGGAGCGAGGCGCCATGCAGCGCCCGCTCCTTTCTTACTTAAGCCCGAGTTTCTTTTCGAGTTCCCTAACGACTTTAACGTCCGCTGGAAGCCAATCGACATCCCACAGGTTATTGGTATCGAGCCACTTCATGTCCTCGTGAGCGTGCTCTTTGAACTCCCCCGAAAGGATGTTAGCTTGGTAGCACTGCATCGACAGGTGGAACGTCTCGTAATCGTGTTCGACCGTGCAAAGATAGTCGAGGTTGCCGATCGTGACCTCGAGCTCTTCTTGAATCTCGCGCACGATTGCCTGCTCACCGGTCTCGCCCGGCTCGAGCTTTCCGCCCGGAAACTCCCAGCCGTCTTTAAACTCGCCATAGCCGCGCTGGCAGCTCAGGATTTTCCCATCCTTCTGAATAATCGCTGCTGCAACATTGATTGATTTCATAACTAGTTATCACCTCTCCAGTTGAGCCCAACCAGTATAGGTGATCGACCGCCCGCCATGTCCCAGTCGCCTAAAAACCGCCCGCTCGACCAACCCTTGACACCGCTTTACTACCGGCACCCCATCCCCCGCTATCGAGGTCCAATACTTCCCCACCGCCACCCAAAAACTCATCCAACATTAATCTTGGCTCAAGAATCGCTTAATCTATAACCTGCACTATAGAGTTCGACCAAGGGCGGGGCAGCGCCGCGCAACGCAGGCCGCCGAACGCTACGCTCGCGCCCGGGCAGATCGCCCGGCGTCGCGCCCATCGAACGAAAGGAACAGGTCATGGACGACCTCGAAAAAGTTGAAACCATCCGCACCAAGTGCAACGTGAGCTACACCGATGCCAAGGCCGCGCTCGACGCCGCCGACGGCAACGTTTTGGACGCCATCATTTGGCTCGAGTCGCAGGGCAAGACGCAGACCACTTCGGCGCACGCCGCCACCGAGTCCGTGCCAGTCGATGAGCCCTCAGCCGAGATGGTCGCAGCGCAGGCCGCCTACGAGAAGTCGAGCGAAAAGACCGACTTCTCCAAGAAGATGGACAGCGTGTGGGAGTACCTCAAAAAGCTCTTCCGCCTGAGCCTGGACACCAAGTTTATCGCCACGCGCCGCGATGCGATCATCCTCAACATTCCCATCCTGATCCCCATCGTCGCGCTGTTTGCCTGGGGCGCCACGATATGGCTGATGTTGATTGGCCTGTTCTTTGGCATGCGCTACCGCATCGACAGCGACGGAGACGTGCCCGGCAGCATCAACAACCTTATGGATCACGCCGCCGACGCCGCGGACGACATCAAGCAAAATCTCAACGACGACAAGTAATCGCAGACGGGGGCACGTATGGCACGAATCCTGATCGTAGAGGACGAGGAGAAAATCGCCCGCTTTGTGACGCTCGAGCTGGAGCACGAGGGCTACCAGGTGGAGCACGCCGCCGACGGCCGCACCGCCGTAGACCTGGCGCTGGAGCGCGACTACGATCTGATTCTGCTCGACGTGCTGCTGCCGCAGCTCAACGGCATGGAGGTGCTGCGGCGCGTGCGCAAGCACAAGGATGTGCCGGTGATCATGGTCACCGCGCGCGATGCCGTGATGGATAAGGTGGCCGGGCTCGACGCCGGCGCTGACGATTACCTAACCAAGCCGTTTGCCATTGAGGAGCTGTTCGCACGGATCCGCGTTGCGCTGAAGCGCTCGGAGGCCGTGCGGACGGCTTCGGGCGTTGGCGGCATCGGGACGGGCGCGGCGAGCGACGCGGGCGGGAGCGCCGCTGCGATACCCCCGGTCAGCGACTCAACCCAGGTTTCCGCCTCGCTCTCCCCCGCCACGCTCACTGTGGGCTCAGTCGTGCTCGACCCCGACCGCCACGAAGTCACGGTCGGCGGCTCGCCCATCGCGCTCACGGCCCGCGAGTTCGATGTCCTCGCCCTGCTTATGGCGCATGCCGGCAGCGTGCTCACGCGCGAACGCATCGCGCACGAGGCGCTGGGCTACGAATACGTGGGCGACACCAACAACGTCGACGTGCACATCGCGCACCTGCGCGCCAAGATCGAGGACGCCGGCGGCGCCCGCATCATCCAGACCGTGCGTGGGGTGGGCTATGTCTGCCGCGCGTAACGCCGAGGCCAAGCGCGTCACATCCATCGCCCGCGCCATCAACTGGAGCTATATGTGGCGCCGCTTGATGAGCTACGTCTGGCTCGATCTGCTGCTGATGGTGATTGCGGCGGCGATCCTCGTCTATGGATACAACCAGATGCTGCCCGACGGCGCGTTTACCGCAGGATGGATCCCCGGCGTCGCCGTTCACGGCATGTCGCTGGCGCCCGCGCGCGGCTGGGACCTGGCAACGCTCACCTATACCGTCGAGCTTGCGCGTACCACCAAGACTTTCCCCCTCGCGCAGGACCTCGTCGCGCTATGGCCTCTCTACCTTGTCGTTGTGGGTTGGCAGGTCATCAGCGTGCTCGACATGCTCGGCGGCGCCCGTCGCGTGCGCCGCACCATGGCACCGCTCAACGACCTGGCCTTGCGCGTGGACGAGCTCGGCCGTATGCAGCTCTCCGGCGGCAAGATGGAAACACTGGAGCAGGCCATCGAGCGCGCAAGCGTCGACTCGCCGAGCGTCACTACCGGCGACGCCGACCTGGCAAGCATCGAGGTTGCACTCAACCGCCTACTGCGCCAGATGCAAGAGGCCAAACTGCAGCAAATGCGCTTTGTCAACGATGCGAGCCACGAGCTGCGCACGCCCATCGCGGTGATTCAGGGCTACGTAAACATGCTCGATCGCTGGGGCAAAGACGACCCGGACGTGCTGGCAGAATCTATCGCGTCCCTCAAGGCCGAAAGCGAGCACATGCAAGAGCTCGTGGAGCAGCTGCTGTTTTTGGCGCGCGGCGATGCCGGGCGCACGGTCCTGCGGCGCGCAAATACCAACCTTGCCGCACTGGTCGACGAGGTATGCGAGGAATCGCAGATGATCGATACCGAGCACACGTATCGGCTGGCCTTTGACGCTGCGCTTGTCAGCGACCCGCGCTGCGACGCGCCCGTCGACGTGGCGCTCGTGAAGCAGGCTCTGCGCGTGATCGTGCAAAACGCCGCCAAGTACTCGGATGCGGGAACGACCGTCACATTTGGCATAACGCCCAATGCGGGCATGGGCACGATCGACATAAGCGTTGAGGACGAGGGCATCGGCATGAACCAGGAATCCGCAGCTCACGCGTTTGAACGGTTCTACCGCGCCGACAATGCACGCGATGCCGGCGCACAGGGCTCGGGTCTGGGGCTTGCCATTGCCAAGTGGATCGTCGACAGCCACGGCGGCGTCATCGGCGTGACCTCGGTCGAGGGCGTCGGCAGCCGCTTTACGATTCGCCTGCCGCGGTAGGAAGCCCCTCGACATAAATAAAGGGATAGGGCCACGCAGCCCTATCCCTTTTTGCTAGCTATGACAGCTTGTGCGCTACTCGCGGCACAGGTGCACGGCGAAGCCGGCGAACTCGCGCTTAAAGTACACGAGTTTGGTACCACCGTCGGGTAGCAGCGCGCGCGACTCCTCGTTGACCTCGAGCCCGCGCTCGGCAAACCACTTCTCAGCCGCATCGATGTCGTTGACGGCAAAGCCGATGTGGCCCTTGGTGCCACGACCGTTCTGCTTCATGGTCTCGACCAGCGAATCGTTAAAGTACGAAACCGGGGTCTCGATGACGGGCAGGCCCATCATCGTCGAGAACAGCTCCGCGATCTCCAGGGCGTCTGCCGGGTCGGCGGCGTTAATGCCCACATGGGCAACGCGCATGCCAAAGAGCTCGACCGGGTTGGCGTTCTGCTCACTCATACAGGCAGTGCCTACTGAGCCATGACGTCGAGAACGGCCTTCTCGGCAGCGACGCGGTTCATGCCGGTCATGAAGGGCACGCCGCTCACGTACGGGCAGGTGAGGCCTTCGGGGGCAACGGTGGTGGCGATCAGCAGGTCGGCGCCCTCGTCGCAGTAGTCCTTGGCCTCGGAGATGGCGCACTGCACGATCTCATACTTGCCGGCATAACCGTTGGCGTCGAGCATGGTAGCGACCTTCTGGGCAACGAGCGTGGAAGTAGCAGCGCCAGCACCGCAAGCCAAAACGATCTTCTTCATAGGTAATGTCTCCCTTCATGGTTTACTTTAGGTAAGTGTACCGCAGCGAGCGATGGCACTCGGCCTCGATGAGCTTTTATGCCAGTTTGCTTGCGCGCTGCGTATAATACATCTAGTACGTGTTGTCATACCGCTCGCTATATGAGCGACTAAGGACCCTAACATGCCCGATTCCCGCACCCTCTGGACCGCCGCCGTTATCATCTGCATCGCCGTGTCGGTGTTCTTTAGCGTCAAAAAACGCACCACGTTCAAGCGTCTGCAGCAGCTTATGGCTGCCAAGCAGTGGGACGAGTTCGATCGTTTGCTCGACGGCAAACTCACCAGCATGCTGTACCCGCGCTACAACCGCGACTACCTGCGTCTGAACTCCTATCTGCTGCGCGAGGACCACGAGCGCGCCAGCGAGATGTTCGACCTGCTGCTGGGTCTCAACCTCCCCAAGATGCAGCGCGTCGACTTGGTGATTAAGGCCTTTAACTACTACGTTGGCCAGGAGGACCGCAAAAAGTCCAAGGAACTGTTGCACGAGATCAAGGGTTTTGAGGGCGGTCAAGCCGAGGCGGTTGCACACGAGTGTCAGCTGATGTACGACACGATGATCCTCAAGCGCCACAACGACATTCCCGAGCTGGAGCGCATGCTCGAGGAGGCCGGCGACGACCCGGTCAAGCGCTGCCGCCTGGAGTACCTGCTGGCCTTGCAATACCAGAACAAGGGCGACGAAGCCAAGTTCCAGGAGTTCCTGGAGAAGTCGGGCCAACACTCGATGGCCGTCAACGCGTAACGGACGGCTTGTGCTAGACTTCTAGTCTCACGGGGGCGTGGCGGAATTGGCATACGCAGGAGACTTAAAATCTCTCGCCGCAAGGATTGTGGGTTCGAGTCCCACCGCCCCTACCATTTGGCTTTTACGAGCCCGTGTCCCCAAGGGATGCGGGCTCGTTTCTTTTAGATGCCGGTGGAGCTCGAACCCGCGGGGGGGGCGAGCGTCAAGCGGACGCGCAGCGTCCGCAGCGAGCCGGCGAGGGCGCCGGCAGGCGTCCGAAGCCGGTGCGGATTTGCGCAGAAAATACGCAGACGTCCCACCGCCCCGCGCTTCAGAAAGTCAACTAATTTAGGACGGGCTAAAAAGACAGCTTCGGTCCCTTAGAAGTTGCGGTGGAATAGATCCTGTTTATACCGTTTACCAGCTTATTTAGGAACTATTTCACCGCAACTTATGAGGGGATGGTTAAAGAGCACTCAGGCTCGGGGTCCAGCCGATGGTGGGGGTCGCGCCGTCGAGAGTCTCGTTGATGGTGGCGGCCATGCCGGCGAGTAGGCTGTTCTCGCTTACGGTGAGCGTCTTGTAGCCGCCGGCACGCATGAGTTCGCGGATCACCACGGCGCCAGCCAAGATCACGCCCGCGCGTTTGGGCTGTACACCCGGTAGCGCGGCGATGCCTTCCGCGTCCAACACAGACATGCGCTCGATAGCGGCCGAGACCTGCTCCAGCGACAGCTCGCGTAGGTGAACAAAGCTCGAATCGTACGGTTCCAGCTCGTGGACCAGAGCCACCAGCGTAGTCACCGTGCCACCCACCGCGACCAGACGCTCGGCGCGCTCAAAGTCGCTGGGCAGGCCTTCAAAATAGGCGGCGAACTGCTCGCCTGCCCACGAGGCAGCGGCAGCAAGCTCGCCGCGTGCGGGCGGCAGCGCCGAGAAAAACCGCTCCGTCACGCGACGGCAACCGATGTCCAGTGAGCGCGTTCCCTCCAGCGCAAAGACCCCGCGCTCAGGCGCATAGACGCCCGTCGCGAGCTCCGTGGAGCCACCACCCGAATCGGCAACAATGATGCGCTCGCCGGCAAAGTCGTGTGCCACGCCAAAAAACGTCAGGCGTGCCTCAACCTCGCCCGGAATCACCTGCGGTTCGAGCCCCAGCCCGCGCAGGCCGTCCAGCAGCAGCGCGGCGTTGGACGCATCGCGCGCGGCACTCGTGCAGGTGGTGCAGACGCACGCGGCCCCAAAGGCACGGGCTTCGTCCACAAACATGCGGCACGCAGCGAGCACACGCTCGACAGCCGCCTCGCAAAAGCGGCCCGTCGCGTCGACGCCCTCGCCCAGATCGGTAATCTCGGTATGCTTGGACGATTCCACGATCGCCCCGCCCTCGACCCGCGCCAGCACCAGTCGCGACGACACTGTTCCCAGGTCGATCGCGGCTACCTTATAGCGTTTGCAATTTGTCATTGCGGGCTCCCCTCCGGGCGCTATTTGCCGTTGGACACGACCGTCTGGCCCTCGACGCCGTTAAACCCAAACAGCATGTCGAGCGCTTGGATGTACCACGGCGCGTCCTTACCGACTTCTTCGATTTCCTTGGCAACTTCGCTGGCCTTCTTGGCGTTCGACGACTTCTGGCTCGACGAGGCATCCGAATCGCCGTCCAGGCCCTGCACTTCAATCCTCTTCTCGCCGGGCATCACCAAGCCCAGGTCCTCGGATGCCGCATCCTTGATACCCTCCTCCGAGAGCAGCTTGTCGACGCTTTTTTGCAGCCCATCATTGTATTGCTGGCGAATCTCGACCTGCTTGGTCAAGATATCGCTCGAACGCTTTGCCACGTACAGGTCGCGCACGGGGAAATACAGGCTCACGAGCACCAGGGCAACGACGATGCCGATGAATAGCCCTCGCTGAGGACCGTGGGTAAAGTCGTAGATCGCCTTGACCACCGCGTTGTCGTTGGCGTAGTGCATAAAGTCCGAGCCCGAAAAACGGTTCGAGGGCCTGCTCGACCTATCGTGCGTTTGAGCCGACGAGCGCTGAGCATGCGACGAACGTGCCGGGCGCACTGGTCCATCTGTCGAAGTATTCACTTGAGCATTGGGGCGCGAGGTACTTGTCGGGCGCTGCATGGAGCGGTCGGCGCCGGCGTAGGCGGACCCACCGAGCTGCACCGTGCGCGCACGGCGAGGCGACGGCTCACGCGAACCGGCGGAATAGTACCTGTTGTCGTAAATCTGATCCATGTGCGCCTTGTGCGGTTGAGGTTTGTTTGCGCTAAGTATTCTAGTTATAGCACGAGCGCCCGCACCGCCTTCGCCAGCCTTTGCTCGACATAAAAAAGGCGCTGAGCCATATGGCCCAGCGCCCAATGGTGCTCAACAGTGCCCGGCGGAAGCGAGGCGAATCCGAGTCAGCCCCGCCGCCGCACACGCCGCTGCCTAGCGGATGTTGTAGAACGCAGACTTGCCGGCGTAGCGCGCGCTGCCCTCGAGCTCGTCCTCGATACGGATGAGCTGGTTGTACTTGGCGATGCGGTCGCTGCGGCACGGGGCGCCCGACTTGATCTGGCCGGCGTTGACGCCCACGACCAGGTCGGCGATCGTGGAGTCCTCGGTCTCGCCGGAACGGTGGCTCACGATGCAAGCGTAGCCGGCCTCCTTGGCGGTCTCGATGGCCTCGAGTGACTCGGTGAGCGTGCCGATCTGGTTGACCTTGACCAGGATCGCGTTGGCGGCACCCAGCTCGATGCCCTTCTTGAGGCGCTCGGTGTTGGTGACGAACAGGTCGTCGCCCACCAGCTGCACCTTGTTGCCAATGCGGCGGGTAAGCTCGACCCAGCCGTCCCAGTCTTCCTCGGCCATGCCGTCCTCGATAGAAATGATGGGATAGGTGTCGACGAGCTTCTCCCAGTAATCAACCATCTGGGCACTCGTGTACTCCACGCCCTCGCCCTTGAGCTCATACATGCCGGTCTCGGCGTTGTAGAACTCGGTCGACGCCGGGTCCATGGCGTACATGAAGTCGACGCCGGGCTTAAAGCCAGCCTTCTCAACGGCCTTGGTGATGTACTCGAACGGCTCGGCATTGGTCTTAAGGTTGGGGGCAAAGCCGCCCTCGTCGCCCACACCGCCGCCCAGGCCGGCCTCGTGCAGCACGCCCTTGAGGGTATGGTAGACCTCGGCGCACCAACGCAGGCCCTCGGCAAAGCTCGGGGCGCCCACCGGCATGATCATGAACTCCTGGAAGTCAACGTTATTGTCAGCATGCACGCCGCCGTTGAGGATGTTCATCATGGGCGTGGGCAACAGGTGGGCGTTGACGCCGCCCAGGTACTGGTACAGCGACAGACCCGCCGACTCGGCAGCGGCGCGGGCGACGGCCAGCGACACGCCCAGGATGGCGTTGGCACCGAGCTTGGTCTTGTTGGGGGTACCGTCCGCGGCAATCAGCGCGGCATCGACGGCGCGCTGGTCGAAGGCGTCGAGGCCCACGACGGCGTTAGCGCACTCGTTGTTGACGTGCTCGACGGCCTGCAAAACACCCTTGCCCAGGTAGCGGCCCTTGTCGCCATCGCGTAGCTCGCAGGCCTCAAAGGCGCCGGTCGAAGCACCCGAAGGCACCATTGCGCGGCCAAAGCTGCCGTCCTCGAGCACGACCTCGACCTCGACGGTGGGATTGCCGCGGCTGTCGAGCACCTCGCGACCGTAGACGTCCAAAATATCGCTCATGTTGTCTCCCTCTCACTTGGAAACGTAGTGGATGCAAGCGACCGGCTGACCGTGCACCATCGGTGCGTCTCCGTAAGTTAGCCATGTCGCACTTTTTGCATTATGCCCTAAGTTAGCCGAGGGATACACTTGATTTTCGAAAAATTTAGCGGGAACGATGAGGCGTGTCAGCCCGTCGTTCCCGCAGTCTTACTCCCCTGCCTTTGCTGCGTCCCACAGGTCGTTGAGGCCGTGGGTCGAAAGCTCGGCAAGATCCACGTGAGCATCGGCCGCCATCTGCTCCATCGCGGCCCAGCGACGGCGGAACTTTGCCGTGCTGGCACGAAGGGCGCTCTCGGCGTCAATCCCCTCTTTGCGCGCAACGTTGACCAGGGCAAAGAGCAGATCGCCAAACTCCATCTCGCGCTCGGGCGAGCCAGGGGCCTCGGCCTCAAACTCGGCACGTTCCTCGGCGACCTCGTCCCACACGTCCCGGACCGTCTCCCACTCAAAGCCCACGGCAGCTGCCTTGCGCGACACCTTCTGCGCCTGCATCAGCGCCGGCAGATGCGTGGGCACACCATCGAGCAGACCCTCGGGCGCGGACTCGCCTGCCGTCACGGCCTTGTCCTTGGCGGCCTTCTCGGCAAGCTTGACCTCGTCCCAAATCTTGAGTACCTCGTCGGAACTGTCGGCATCTACATCGCCAAACACGTGCGGATGACGGCGGATGAGCTTGGCATCGATATCACGCGCCACGTCGGCCAGCGTAAACTCGCCGGCGTCCGCCGCAATCTGCGCATGCAGCACGACCTGCATGAGCACGTCGCCCAGCTCCTCGCGTAGGTGAACCGCGTCGTCCGCCTCGATGCAGTCGAGCGCCTCGTAGGCCTCCTCGATCATGTTCTTGCCAATGCTGCGGTGCGTCTGCTCACGGTCCCATGGGCAGCCATCGGGCTGACGCAGACGCCAGATGGTCTGCACCAGATGCTGCAGCTCGGTCGACGCGTCGACTAGCGTGGACAGATCGCACGAGCCCTCGGCATTTTGCTGAGCCATGTGCTGCGCCATGGTTAGTCCTCCTCCAGGATCACGTGGCGGAACGCGCCGTCCTCGTAGATGCCGTAGCTGTGCGTGCCGTCCTTGGGAATGCTCACGCTACCGGGGTTGAAGAGCCACAGGCCCGGGTGCGCGGCGCTTTCCTCGTTGACCTTGATGTGCGTGTGGCCGTAGACGAGCGCTGAGCCCTCGGGCAACGCGGGCGCGTGGTCGACGCTGTTGTGCATGCCGGCGCCAAAGACATGGCCGTGCGTCAGGAACAGCTCGCGGCCGGTCTCGTCGAACAGCGTGGCATAGTCGGCCATGACGGGGAAGTCGAGCACCATCTGGTCGACCTCGGCGTCGCAGTTGCCGCGCACCGCGATGATGCGGTCGGCTAGGGCGTTGAGCAGCGGAATCACGCGCTTGGGAGCATAGTCGCGCGGCAGGTCGTTGCGCGGACCGTGATAGAGCAGGTCGCCCAGCAGCACGATGCGGTCGGGCTGCTCGGACTCGATGGCGGCAACCAGGCGCTCGGCCCAATATGCCGAGCCGTGGATGTCGGAGGCGATGAGGTATTTCATGGGGAGATCCTTTCGAATGGGGTTGATATGGCTGGGCGCAGGATGTCGCCACCAGCCGCGTTATTCAAATCGCAGTGCCACGGCTTGTGCCGCCTGCATCACGCGCTGGAGCGGCACATTGTGCTCGCGGGCGAGACGGGCGCAGTCCTCGTACTCGGGCGCTGCACGCTCGCTGCCGTCGGGCAGGGTTGCCACCTTGACGGACACCTCGCCCCATAGCGTCGTTACGCGCTCAAAGCGGCGTGGCAGGCAAACGCGCTCCATGACCTGGCGACGAATGCCGTTGGTCGTGGTTTCCAAAAAGATAATCGTCTGCAGGCGCTCGATATCCTCGTGAGCACAGATTACCTGTAGCTGCCAACTGGGACGGCCTTTCTTGCAATAGAGGGGCAGCCAATGCACCTCGCGCGCACCCGCCTCGCGCAGGCGGTCGGCAGCGTAGGCGAGCACCTCGGGCGACGCGTCGTCGATGTCGCATTCCAGCTTGACGATGGTCTCGGGCGCATCGGTCTCGCGAGACAGTGGAGATGTGCTATCGCATTGCATACGGTCCGGATCCTTTCCGCGCGGGCTCGTTTTGTTCACCCAAACGCTAGCACATCGCGGGCTGCGCGGATGTGACGGCGCGCGATGAGCGCGATTTTCCTTGCCCGCAAGAAACCGACACTCCACCGCCTCATCCAAACATGTACATCAGCCTCCAAACATGTCATTTTTTGCAGCTTTTGGAGGCTGATGTACATGTTTTGAGAGCGCAAGCGAGGCCGCACCGCGCGTCGCGCAGCCTTTCCAATCGATTTCGACCCCCGGCGTGTCCGGCGTGTTGAGAGCTGCGCCATTACAATGGAGCGGATTCGCTTGACACAAAGGAGCTGCCATGTCTGTCTGCCCGCTGGTCGATTGCCATACCCACACCTCGTTTTCGGACGGACATGCCTCGTTTGAGGACAACGTTCGCGCCGCTGCTGCGGCCGGCTGCCGCGTCATGGTCTCGACCGACCATCTCACCCTGCCTGCCAGCATGGATGCCAACTGCGAAGTGCAGGTTACTGAGGGCGACCTGCCGGCACATCGTCTGGCCTTTGAGGACGCCCGCAAACTCGCCGCGCAGATCGCGCCGGAGCTCGAGCTTATCTATGGCTTCGAATGCGATTGGTACGAGGGCTGCGAGCCTTTGGTTGAGCGCTGGTCCCAGGGCGCCGTCGTACGCCTGGGTAGCGTGCATTGGATTGGCAACCCAGGCGATATCATGGCCGGCGCTGCGGGCACGGCAGGGACAGAGGGTGTCGCACGCCCCGATACGCCCGATTCACGCTGCGGCTGGATCGATGACGACACTAACCTGCATGTTTGGGAAAACTTGGGCGTGCGCGGTGTATGGGAACGCTATGTCGATGACTGGTGCCGCGCCTGCGAGAGCCCGCTCAACTTTGATGTGATGGCTCACCCCGACCTGGTCATGCGCTTTTCGAAGGAAGGCTTTGCGCCCGACTTTGGCCCCGCACCGTTTTGGCAGCAGATGGCCGAGTGCGCCCACGACACAGGCCGCCGCGTTGAGGTCTCGACGGCCGCACCGCGTAAGGGCTTGGACGACTACTACCCCGCAACCGGTCTTTTGCGCTGCTTTGCCCATGCCGAGGTGCCGATCACTTTTGGCTCGGACGCGCACCACGCCTGTGATATCTGCTGGATCATCCGCGAGGCCCAGGCCCACGCCTACGACTGCGGTTATCGAACCTTCGACATCCCCCACCTCACCGGAGAATGGGAACCCACACCCCTCGACTAGCCATCCCTTCATAAGTTGCGGTGGAATAGGGATTGTTTTGCCTGATGAAGCGCTTAAACAGTCCCTATTTCACCGCAACTTCCATGACCCCGTTACACCAACAAAGACTGTCCCAAACGACTAGTGGCGGCGGGCGTTGAGTTCGCCGGCCAACTCGTCGAGGGTGATGCCGTAGCGCTCAAGCGTCACGAGCAAGTGGTAGACCAGGTCGCCGGCCTCATAGCGAATGTGATCGTGGTCGTTATCCTTGCAGGCCATGATGACCTCGCTCGCCTCCTCGGCAAGCTTCTTGAGCAGCTCGTCCTCGACGTCGGTCAGCAGACGGGCGGTGTAGCTCTCCTGTGGCGACGCATCGCGACGACCGTGAATCACCTCGGCCAGTCCCGTCAGCGTCTCGCCGATATTTCCCGGCTGCACGTTAGCTGTTCTGACTCCCATGGTTATTTCCTCTCGTTACTGCAGCGTAAAGTAGGTACCGGTCTCATCGAACCGAGGCTTTGCGCCCTTTTTCTCAAAGAACTCGACGATGACGGCATGGGCCTCATCGAGCCTTTCCTTCTCGGCCTCGAGCCAAAGCGACTGCGCCCCGCAGGCATCGGTCAGGTGCACGCGGCACGGCACGCCCGCGCGGAGGAGCTCGGCGTTGCAGCCAGCGACTTCGAACGGCGTCACGACCTTCATCGTGTTCCCCCCTTTACGCGCTTAAAGAAGCAGGTACGGTTGCCGGTGTGGCAAGCCGGGCCCGGCGAGTCCACCTTGACCAGCAGTGTATCGCTATCGCAGTCGGCCCAGAGCTCCTTGACCTCCTGCATGTTGCCACTCGTCGCGCCCTTGTTCCAGAGCTCCTGGCGGCTGCGGCTCCAAAACCACGTGGTCCCGGTCTTGAGCGTCAGCCCCACCGATTCCTCGTTCATCCAAGCAACCATAAGCACCTCGCCGGTGTCATATTGCTGAACCACACAAGGAATCAGCCCACGGGCGTCGTACGTAAGATCAGACGCTTCTATTACCTCAGTCATCATTTCTCCCAAGTCATAAACGAAACCCCACAGGTCGGCGAGGGTTGTCCAGGTGCCGCAGGTTGCCGCGAAAGAGGAGCGACGCGTACTTTGGTACGCGAGCGACGGTTTGAGCGGCAAGATGCGGTACCTGGACAAGCCGCAGCACTAGAAGTCCAGCCTCACAGGAATACCTTGAGAGGCCATATACTCTTTGACTTCGCGAATGCTGAAGGTTCCAAAGTGAAAGACGCTCGCCGCCAACACGGCATCGGCCTCGCCCTCAATCACACCCTCGGCGAAATGCTCGAGCGTGCCCACGCCGCCGCTCGCAATCACCGGAATCGGCACCGCGCGGGCCACGGCGCGGGTGAGCGCCAGGTCAAAGCCGGCCTTGGTGCCGTCGCGATCCATACTGGTCAGTAGGATCTCGCCGGCACCGCGACGAGCCGCTTCCTCGGCCCACGCCACCGCGTCGATACCCGTGGCGTTGCGACCGCCCGCCGTGAAGACCTCCCACTTGTCGGCACCGGATGCGCCGGGCAAACCAACGCGCTTGGCATCGATCGCCACGACCACGGCCTGGCTGCCAAACGCCGCGGCAGCCTGGCTAATCAACGACGGGTCGCGCACGGCCGCCGAGTTGAGCGACACCTTGTCGGCACCGGCGGCAACCATGGTGCGCATGCCCGCCAGGTCGCGAAATCCGCCGCCCACGGTATAGGGAATGGCCAGCTCCTCGGCCGCATGCGCCGCCATCTCGATAGTCGTCGCGCGGTTATCGCTCGTGGCGGTAATGTCCAGGAAGACGACCTCGTCCGCACCCTCGCGGTCGTAGGCGCGCGCCAACTCCACCGGATCGCCCGCATCGCGCAAGCTCACAAAGTTGACGCCCTTAACCACACGGCCGTCCTTGACGTCCAGACAGGGAATCACGCGTTTGGTAAGCATGGGCTACTCCTCCCCTCGGGCGGCGACCAGTGCCTGGGCCAGCGTAAAGTTGCCCTCGTAGAGCGCACGGCCGGTAATGGCACCCTCAATAGCATCCTCACCCGCCGCAGCTAGCGCGCGAATGTCGTCGAGCGTAGAGATGCCGCCCGAAGCCACGACAGGAAAGCCCGCGACCTTGGCAACATGGCGATACGCCGCCACATCGATGCCCGTCTGCATGCCATCGCGCGCGATGTCGGTATACACCAGATGCTTAAAGCCCAGCTCGGAAAGCTGCGCCACGGCATCGTCGAGCGCCACACCCGCGCCGTCGCGCCAGCCGTTCACCTTGACCTGGCCGTCGCGTGCGGCAATGTCAGCCACCAACAGCTCGCCAAAGCCTTGGGCCGCCACCTCGGCAAAACCCGGCTCGGTCACCAGCACGGTACCCAGTGCGATGCGGTGAGCACCGTAGCCGGCAAGTTCGTCGATGCGCGCAAGCGAGCGAACGCCGCCGCCCACGTCCACGGACAGACCGTCGACGCCGCAGATAGCCTTAATCGCCGCCGAGTTGGCAGCGCAGGTGTTCTCGTCCTCGCCAAAGGCAGCGGACAGGTCGACGACGTGCACCCAGTTCGCGCCCTGCTCGGCAAACGAGCGGGCAACGGCCACGGGGTCGTCGGAATATACCTTGCAGCGGCTGCGGTCGCCGCGCTCCAGGCGCACGACCTTGCCGCCGATCAGATCGATTGCGGGAAACAGGATCATCGGCCAGCCTCCTCGACGATGTTGACGAAGTTCTTAAGGATGCGCTGACCCAGCGCGGAGGATTTTTCGGGATGGAACTGGCATCCCCACACGTTGCCGTGGCGCACGATGCACGGGAAGCTCCGCGTATAGTGCGTGCGCGCCAGCACATCGGCGGCATCGGCATCATCGGCCACCGCGTAGCTGTGGGTGAAGTACATGTTGGCACCCTCGGCAAAACCAGTAAGCAACGGATCGGCCGCACCGGCGGGCGTCATGTGCACCTGGTCCCAGCCCACGTGCGGCACCTTCAGGCGACTCGATTTCAAGCGCGTGCACGAGCCACGCATAATACCCAGGCCATCGACCCAGGGACCGCCAGCCTGCTCGGAGACGTCGCCGTCCGTGGCAACACCCTCGTCCGCCGGCACACCCTCGTCGCCGCGCTCAAAAAACAGCTGAAGGCCCAGGCAGATGCCGAGCAGCGGAGTTCCAGCGGCAACGGCGTCGAGCACGGCCGCCTCCTCGCCGCTCTGGCGCATAAAGGCGATCGCGTCATAGAACGCGCCCACGCCCGGGATGACCAGGCCGTCGGCGTTGCGAATCTGCTCCGGGTCGTCCGATGTGCAGGCGGCGGCACCGGCGCGCGCAAGCCCGCGCACGACGCTCGACAAGTTGCCCTTGTGGTAGTCGACCACCACGATCTTCGGTTCGCCCACGCGACCCTCCCTTATCTCCTTCAAAACCTGCCAAAATAAACCTGTCCCTTTTTGGCAGGTTACAGTGAGCCCTTGGTGCTGGGGATGCCCTGCACGCGGGGATCGAGCTCGCAGGCGTGGCGCATCGTGCGGCCCACGGCCTTAAAGGCGGCCTCGATAATGTGGTGCGAATTGCCGCCCGCCAGCTCGCGCACGTGCAGCGTTAGTTTGGCATCGCGCGCGAAGGCATAGAAGAACTCGACGGCTAGCTCAGTATCAAAGCTGCCCACGCGCTCGGTCGGTACGGGCAGCTCGCAGTAGGCCTGGCCACGGCCCGAGATATCCACGGCGGCCATCACGAGCGTCTCGTCCATGGCGATCGCCGCGTCGGCAAAGCGCGTAATGCACGCCTTGTCGCCCAGCGCCTGGCAAAACGCCTCGCCCAGCACGATACCCGTGTCCTCGACGGTGTGGTGCGCATCGACCTCCACGTCGCCCACCGCGTGCACCGTCAGATCGAACAGACCATGGCGGCCAAAAGCGTTGAGCATGTGGTCGAAAAACGGCACGCCAGTCGAGATATCGCACACGCCGCATCCGTCCAGGTCGAGCTTGACGACAATATCGGTCTCCCCCGTCTTACGGGTTACCTCGGCATGGCGGCCCATCTACATCTCCTCCTTCACCAGCGCGACAAACGCAGCCAGCACCTCATCGTTTTCCTGCGGGGTGCCCACGGTAATGCGCAGACAGTCCGCAAGACCCGGCGCATAGCTAAAGTCGCGCACCAAAATCGAATACTCGTCGCGCAGGCGCTCGCGCACGCGCGTGGCATGTGGCGTGCGTACGAGCACAAAGTTCGCCGCGCTCGGCCACGCCTCCACGGGCAAGCCCTCGGCAGCCATCGCGCGCAGAGCAGCCAGCTCGCGCTCGCGCTCGGATGCAACCTGTGCCACCACGGGCGCGTACGCATCGCGGGCACGCACGCAGGCAAGCGCGGCGGCCTGGCTCAGCACATTAACCGAATAGATCTGGCGAATCGCCGCGAACACGTCGATGACCTCGGGCGCCGCGATCACGTAGCCCAGGCGCGTGCCGGCGGCGCCAAACGCCTTGGACAGCGTATGCAGAATCACCAGGTTGGGATGCTCGGCAATAAGCCCCTGCGCCGTGGTGGCCGCGCCAAACAAATCGTCGGCAAACTCAACGTAGGCCTCGTCGACCATGACCATGCCGGGGCACGCATCGCACAGGGCCGCGACAAAGTCGAGCGGAGCCACATCACCCGTGGGATTGTTGGGCGAGGTCACGATGGCGAGGTTGCACTCGGGCGCGGCCGCGAGCACAGCAGCTTGGCCGAGCTCAAAGGTCGCCGGATCGCGCCACACGTCGCGCACCTCGGTCTGACAGAGCGACGCAAAGAACGCATACTCGCTAAAGCACGGCGGGCAGTTGAGCAGGGTCCTCCCCGCGCCGCCAAACGCCAGCAGATAGTTATAGAGCAGCTCGTCGCCGCCGTTGCCCACGCAGATGTTCTCGCGCGTCACGCCATGCCGGGCAGCAAGCTCGTCGCGCAGGTCGTTCGACATGGGGTCGGGATAGCGGTTGAGCGGTGTGGCAGCCAAGGCCGCATCAACCGCCTCGCGCACGCCGGCGGGCACGGGATAGGTGTTCTCGTTGGCCGAAAGGTTGATGCGCGTGGGCGTAAAGTTAGGATCGTAGGGCTCAATACCGGCCAAGTAGGGCTGGACGAGCTCCTTCATGCGGGGCGTCAGCTCGGCCATATTAGGCCTCCTCGCCGGTCGCGCCAACGCCATCCGCGCCCGCAGCCGCCAGGTCAACGCCCTCGGCAACCGTCGCCACGGCGTCACCCGGCCAGGCAACCTTAGTCAGGTCGGCCGCGGCCAGCGACGCGGCGCTCACGGCATCCTCGCCCTGCTCCAGCACGCGGCGACGCAGAGCGGCGGAAAGCGCGTGCGCCCACAGACCCTCGGCCTCGGCCAGGCGCTGCGTAGCGGGAGCGTCGGAGAGCAGGCCCTCGGGCGTATAGCAAATGACGCTCGAGCGCTTAACGAACTCTTCGACCGAAAGCGGGTTGGAGAACATGGCCGTGCCGCCGGTCGGCAGCGTGTGGTTGGGTCCGGCAACATAATCGCCGAGCGGCTCGGAGCTCCAAGCGCCCACAAAGATGGCACCGGCGTTGCGGATACCACCAAGCAGGCCCATCGCATCCTTGCAGTGCAGCTCCAGGTGCTCGGGCGCCACGGTGTTCACCGCCTCGACGGCGGCAGCCATGTCGGCTGCCACCACGATGGTGCCCTCATTGTCGAGCGAGGCACGGGTAATCTCGGCGCGCGGCGACTGCGCTACCAGAATGTCGATACCCGCCTCGACCTCACGCGCAAACTGCTCGTCGCAGGTCACCAGATAGCAGGCCGCCAGCGGATCATGCTCGGCCTGGGCCATCAGGTCGGCCGCGACCACCATAGGCTTGGCCGTGGCGTCGGCCAGCACGCAGACCTCGGAGGGACCGGCGACCATATCGATACCCACGTCACCCGAGACAATCTGTTTGGCAGCGGCGACGAAGGCGTTGCCCGGGCCGGTGATCTTGTCGACACGCGGAATGGTCTCGGTACCGTACGCCAGCGCGGCCACGGCCTGGGCGCCGCCCACCATATAGATCTCGTCCACGCCACCGAGCTTGGCGGCCGCGAGCGTATACGGGCTGATCAGGCCATCTTTTTGCGGCGGAGTCACCATGACCACGCGCTTGACGCCGGCCACCTTGGCGGGAATGGCGTTCATGAGCACGGTGGAGGGATACTGCGCGCGGCCGCCCGGCACGTAGATGCCGGCCGCAGCAAGCGGGGTCACCTTAACGCCGAGCATCGTGCCGTCCGGGCGCGTGGTAAACCAGCTCTGCTCGACCTCGCGCTGGTGGAACTCGCGAATCTGGCATGCGGCCTTTTCGAGCGCCGCGACAAAGGCGGGATCGAGGCCTTCGAGCGCGGCATCGATCTGCTCTTGCGGCAGACGGAAGCTCTGCAGCTCAACACCATCAAAACGCTGGCAATAGTCGCGCACCGCGGCATCGCCGTTGGCGCGCACGTTGGCTACGATATCGCGGGCAGCGTCGACGATGTTTTGCGGCAGCACGCCCTTGCGGTTGAGCTGGTTGGTAACGAGGCGCTCACCGGGAGCAAGCTTGATGGTCTTCATATCGGTATCCCCTATCGGTCGAGGTTGCGTCTGAAAAACGAAAGGCCGGGCGGCGGCGCCAATCAGCCCGCAGCCCGGACGTTGGGGCGCCCGTGCGTGCTCGCGCTATTGCGCCGAGCCCGCGACGGGCTCAAAATGCTTGTCCTTCACGGCCGCGGCCAGGCGATCTGCCAGATTACGCACGCGCGGATCCAAGCGAGCGGCACCCGGATTGACGAAGAAGCGCGCCGTGCAGTCCATAATGCGACCAGTAATAACCAGGTCGTTGTCACGCAGCGTGGCGCCCGTGGCGGTGATGTCTACGATACGGTCGGTCATGCCGACAATGGGGCCCAGCTCGATGTTACCGTGCAGCGAAACGATGTCGGCGTTCACGCCGCGCTCGGCATACCAGGCGCTCGCGATGCGCGGGTACTTGGTGGCCACGCGAAGCGACCCGCGGCGGGCATAGTTGCGCTCGGCCTGGCCGGCGCGCCACGCGGGCTCCGCCTCGATAAAGGTGCACAGACCGTAGCCCAGATCGACCAGCTGCAGCAGGTTGAGGTCTGCCTCGATAAGCGAGTCCCAACCGCAGATGCCGCAATCGGCACCGCCGCAGCCCACAAAGGCGGGCGCGTCGCCGGGACGCACGATGACAAACTCGATATCGCTGACCGTGCCCTCGCCGGCACGCGTGTCGCGGCCGCGCACGATCAGGTGACGGCCGGGGTCGCGCAGCTCAGAGACGTCCAAGCCCGCGGCCTCGAGCACGTCGAGCGTGTCGGCCTTAAGCGAGCCCTTGGGCACGGCGATGCGCAGCGGGCCCTCGGCGCCACGGCCCGCAGCGTGATCGCCGTCGGAAGCGGCGTCCTCGGCCGAGGTGCGCGCGGCCTCCAGGCGCTCGAGCGAAAAGGCGAAGCCCGCCGCCGGCACCTCGATACCGTCGCCAAATGCGCCGGTAAAGATAGAGTCGTAGCGACCGCCCGAGCCCACCGGATCGGGCAGGCCGCCGGCATAGGCCTTAAAGACCAGGCCCGTGTAGTAATCGAAAGAGTTCATGATAGAGAAGTCGAACGACAGCACCTGGGCGTCCTCGGGTGCCAGGCCCTCGACCAGGGCACGCAGCTCGCGCGTCAGCGGCGCGACGATACCGGCGGCCTCCAGCAGCGCGTCCACGCGGTCGAGCACCTCGGCACCGCCGTGCAGACGCGGCAGCTCGCTAATGGCGGCCTTGACGGCATCGGACTCGACGCTTACCGCCACGCGGGCATCGAGGCCCACAAAGTCGTTGGCATGCACGCAGCGCAGGGCCTCGGCAGCCAGCTCACGATCCTCGCACGCCGCAAGCAGCTCCTTAAACGGACGCACGCTACCTGCGATAATGCGCGCATCGGGCAGCGCCAACTTGCGCACGGCCTCGGCCACGAGCGAGACAATCTCGACATCGCCCGCGGTATCGCCCGCGCCGATAAGCTCAAAACCCAGTTGCGTAAACTGACGCGAGCCGCCGGCATTGCGCTGGCACTCGCGAACCACCGGCGCCTCGTAGCGAAGGCGCAGGGGCAGGTCGGCCGCGCGCATGCGGGTCGAAACCAGACGCACGATCGGCAATGTGTTGTCGGGACGGACCACCAGCAGGCGGCCATCATCGTCAAAGAGCTTAAACGGCGTGTCCGCAATGCGGCCGCCCTCCTCGAGCGAACCCTTGTCCTCGAGCAGCGGCGTTTCGACCGGCAGGTAATGATGCTCCCTAAAGCAGCCCTTCACCGTCAGCGCAATCTCCTCGCGCGCCTGAGCCTCCTCGGGCAATATGTCCCGGAATCCCCACGGTGTGGCCGTCATCTGGTGAGCCTCCTCATGCTGTGTTTCATATAGAGCAGAAGACCGGCATAGCTCCGCCGGTCTTCTGGGTACTTTAGCATACTAGAGTGTTTGCGGGGAGAATCGTCCTCCTCGGCTCACACCGTATTCATTTGGAAACATAGGGGAAAGCGCGTCCCGCCCGCCAGCCAAAAACTGGGATGCGGTTTCCGGTTGAGGTCCTCAGCGGAAAGTGTGTCCCATTCTGAGCGCCTGTTCTGGGACGTGCTTTCCGCCAGAAGCCTCAAGCGGAAAGCACGTCCCGTTTCTCAAAAAGCGTCAAACGCCAACTCGGCGCCCTGTCCCACTTAGGCGCCAATCGCGCGTCGGTACTCCGCCATAACCTGAGCGTCGGCTGCCGCGGGATTGGCAAAATAGCGCCAGTCATAGGTCTCGGCCGAAACAACTCCGCGATAGCCGCGCGCCACCAGCCTATCTAGGTCGGCGCGCATATCGCGGTCGCCGTCACCCCAAGCAAGATGCGTCGTGCCGTCTGCCGCAACATCGACAAAATGCACGTGGGCGACATCATCGCCAAGCAGATCGAAATAATCGTCGATGGTATCCCCTGCCACCGCCATAGCGCCCAAATCCAGACACGCCTTAAGTGCCGGATGATCAACTGCCTCGAT
Organism: Collinsella sp.; assembly: GCA_014871645.1. Taxonomy (GTDB): domain Bacteria; phylum Actinomycetota; class Coriobacteriia; order Coriobacteriales; family Coriobacteriaceae; genus Collinsella. The sequence goes on along the minus strand of WGSN01000005.1, from coordinate 789 downwards.
CATGCGCTTCGTGTCGGCCGCCGAGTTCACGATCATCGACTCAACCGGCTGTAGGGCCTCGAGCACCAGTCGCACGCCGCGCTCTCCCGCATGCTCGGCAATCGCACGCAGCATCGAGGCGCTGCGACCCCACGCGTCCTCGATCGGCTCGTTCAAAAATGCCCAGCCGCTCGAGACCATGACCTGCTCGGCTCCAAGTTCCGCCGCGATATCCACAACGTTCTTAAAGTACGCGAGCGTGCGGGCACGCGCCTCATTCCCGCGCGCCGCGATATTCCACGGCTTGGGGTTGTTCTGCTCGGGACAAAGTCCCACAATCCGAACCCCATACCGGTGTGACAGCTCCCGCACCTGCTCGAGCGAATCGTATCCATGGCAATCGACATACAGATGCATCGCCCCGGTCCAAAGCTCGCAACACGTGTAGCCCGAAGCCGACGCCGAAGAAAAGAACTCCTCAAGGTCAAAATAACGATGGCTGATATTCATAACGGCAAGCTGGGGGTAGCTCATAATTACTCTCCAACCCAAACGGGGCCCCGTTCCATATAGGAGCGGGGCCCAATTACACAAACGATATTTGCTCTTAGTAATCGAACTGGTGATAGTAACGACGATAGTTCAGGTTGTGCTTGGTGACCGTCTCGTAGTAAGCGGCAAGGCGATCGGTGATCAGCGAGGAGAGGATCCACGGGGAGACGATGACGCGGAACTCGTCGTCAAGGCCGGGGATGGCGAACTCGGCGGTGTCGATGATGTTGATGTCGGTGTCGCCGGTCACGCCGCGGG